>JAFGBK010000101.1 GCA_016933175.1 Candidatus Krumholzibacteriota bacterium
CCGGCATCCCTGCGCGAGCGGGGCGTGCACCTCGTGGTGGGCCATCCCCTGGTGCGTCCGGCAGGGAGCCCGCCGCCGGGATCCGCGCAGTGGATCGGCTTCGGCCTGCTGCCGGGCGACCTGGCGGACCTGCCCGCCGGCGCGCGCTTCGTGGAGATCCCCCTGGCGGGCGGTCGTGTCCTGACGGCCCTGGCCCTGGCGCCCCATCCGGCCCTGGCCGGGCTCGCCGGCGCGCCGGTTCCCCGTGCCGCGGCGGGGCCGGGCGGCGTTTGACAGGTCGCCGAGCGGACCTTACATTGGGCACGCCCGGCCCTGCTATAACTAAGGAAGACCGAACCTGCGGGCGCCGGCCCGCCAGCCCGAGAAGATTCCATGCCCTTTGCGTTCCTCAAGAAGCTCTTCGGCACCCAGATGGAGCGGGAGCTGAAGAAGGTCTGGCCCCTCGTCGAACAGGTCAACGAGCACTTCGAGAGCTACCGCGACCTGCCCGCCGACGGCCTGCCGGCCAAGACGGAGGAGTTCCGCCGCCGCCTGGCCGAGGGAGAGACGCTCGACGACCTGCTGCCCGAGGCCTTCGCCCTGGTCAAGGAAGCCTGCCGCCGCCAGGTCGGCCGGGAGTGGGAGCTCATGGGCCTCGTCCAGACCTGGGAGATGGTGCCCTTCGACGTGCAGCTGGTCGGCGGCGTCGTCCTGCACCGCGGGCAGATCGCGGAGATGGCCACCGGCGAGGGCAAGACCCTCGTGGCCCTCCTGCCCCTCTATCTCAACGCCCTGCCGGACAAGGGCGCCCACCTGGTGACCGTCAACGACTACCTGGCCCAGCGCGACGCCCAGTGGATGGGGCCCGTCTTCGAGAGCCTGGGCCTGACGGTGGGCGTCATCACGGCCGGCATGGAGTTCGCGGAGCGGCGCGCCGCCTACCGCTGCGACATCACCTACGGCACCAACAGCGAGTTCGGCTTCGACTACCTGCGCGACAACATGGCCGGCTCGACCGAGCAGCAGGTGCAGCGCGGCTTCCACTACACCATCGTCGACGAGGTGGACAGCATCCTCATCGACGAGGCGCGCACCCCGCTGATCATCAGCGGGCCCGTCCGTCACTCGACGTCCGATGAGAAGTACCGCGTCCTGCGGCCCATGGTGGAGGTCCTCTTCCGCCAGCAGCAGCGCCTGATCACCGAGCTGGCGGCCAAGGCCGAGGCGCTGTCCCGGCGCGAGGACCTGGACGACGACGCGCGCTGGCAGCTGGGCACCCTGCTCCTGCAGCTGCGCCATGGCGCGCCCAAGAACAAGCGCTTCCTGCGCATCATGCAGGAGGAGGGCATGGCGGCCCTCGTCACGCAGGTGGAGAACGCCAACCTGCGCGACAAGACCATGCAGGATCTGGACAGCGCCCTCTACTTCGTCATCGACGAGAAGGGGCACTCCATCGATCCGACGGAGCGGGGCCTCGACTCGCTGAGCGAGAGCGACCGCCAGCTCTTCGTCCTGCCCGACCTGGCCGAGCGCATGGGGGAGATCGACGCCGACGCCTCCCTGGACGCCGTCGAGCGGGCCCGCGTCAAGGAGGAGGCCCACCGCGACTACGCGGAGCGCGGCGAGGTCATCCACATGGTCCAGCAGCTCCTGCGCGCCTACAGCCTCTTCGAGAAGGACGTGGAGTACGTGGTGCAGGAGGGCAAGGTCCAGATCGTGGACGAGTTCACCGGCCGCATCCTCCATGGCCGCCGCTACTCCGACGGGCTGCACCAGGCGATCGAGGCCAAGGAGGGCGTGCGCATCGAGGGCCAGACCCAGACCTACGCCACCATCACGCTCCAGAACTTCTTCCGCATGTACGACAAGCTGGCGGGCATGACCGGCACCGCCATCACCGAGGAGACGGAGTTCTGGGAGATCTACAAGCTGAAGGTGGTGGTGATCCCCACCAACCGGCCCGTCGTCCGCGCCGACGAGGAGGATCGCATCTACCGCACCCGCAAGGAGAAGGTGGACGCGATCCTCGCCGAGATCGAGCGCCTGCACCGCATCGGCCTGCCCATCCTGGTGGGCACCGTCTCGGTGGAGTTCAGCGAGACCCTGAGCCGCCTGCTCAAGCGGCGCAACATCCCGCACAACGTTCTCAACGCCAAGCAGCACCAGCGCGAGGCCGCGATCGTCCAGGGGGCGGGGCAGCCCGGCGCCGTGACCATCGCCACGAACATGGCCGGCCGCGGCACGGACATCAAGCTGCATCCCGGCGTCGTCGACGGCTCGGCCCTGGCGGAGCCGGCGGGCGAGACGAATGTCCACGGCCTGCAGATCATCGGCACCGAGCGTCACGAGAGCCGCCGCATCGACCGCCAGCTGCGCGGCCGCTCGGGCCGCCAGGGCGATCCCGGCCGCAGCATCTTCTTCCTGTCCCTCGAGGACACCCTGATGCGCCTGTTCGGCGGGGACCGCATCGGCCACATCATGGACCGCATCGGCGTCGAGGAGGGCGAGGTCATCACGCACCGCCTGGTCACCCAGGCCATCGAGCGCAGCCAGAAGAAGGTCGAGGCCTACAACTTCGACATCCGCAAGAACCTCATCAAGTACGACGATGTGATGAACATGCAGCGCGAGGTGGTCTACGACCGGCGCGGCTTCACCCTGGAAGCCGAGGACCTGGACGAGGAGCTGCTGGAGAAGACCCGCGCGCTGGTCACCGAGGCCGTGGAATCCCGCGTGCCCGACCACGAGATCCCGGAGAACTGGGAGCTGGGCGAGCTCTTCGCCGAGCTGGAGAGCGTCTTCCTCGGCGGCTTCCGCATCCCGGAAGCCGAGGCCGAGGCCATGGACCGCGACCTGCTGAGAAACCTCCTCCTGGAGCGGGCCGAGCAGCGCCTGGCCGCGCGCCGGCAGGCCCTGCCCGGGCCTTTGCGGCAGCAGGTGGCGCGCTTCGCCCTGCTGCGCAGCCTGGACGAGGGCTGGAAGGACCACCTGCTCGAGCTGGATAATCTCAAGAGCGGCATCGGCTTGCGCGCCTACGGTCAGAAGGATCCGCTCGTGGAATTCAAGTCCGAGGCGTTCCGGCTTTTCGAAGAATTCATCGAGCGAGTTGACCGCGAGGCTCTGGCTGCTTACTTCCAGATCGAAGTGACCCTCGCCCCGACGCCCTACGAGGGGGAGGATCTCTCCCGGGTGAGCACCCGCCACGAGGAGACGGACTCCTACCGGCAGGCGGCCCGGGCGGCCGGGGCCGCCGTCCCGGCCGGGGAGGCCGCCGTGGCGACGGCGCCGCCGCCGGAGGCGGCCATCTCGGCCACCGGCGCCCCCGGGCCCGCCGCGCCGCGGACGGTCAAGCGGGAGGCGCCCAAGGTGGGGCGCAACGACCCCTGCCCCTGCGGCAGCGGCCTCAAGTACAAGAAGTGCTGCGGCCGAAAGCAGTCCTGAAAGGGGTGGACGGCCCCTGGCGCGCGTGCTAGCTTGCCGCCCAACCTTCAGCGGGAAGAGGATCATGGAGAAGCGCCTCAAGGAAATCGTCATCTACATCCTCGAGAACGGCCCCGGCCTGGATCCCGAGCAGCGCCTGCAGCTCGAGGAGGTCAAGGCCCAGCTCAGCCTGGACGGCCTGCCCGTGGCGGAGATCGAGAAGGCGATCCGCCGCGTCCTGGAAACCGGCGTGGCCGAGACCATTGCGACCGGACCGCTGCCGGCCGGCAGCGGCGAGGCCGTCCACTACCTGGACCGCCTGCAGGCCCTCGGTCTCCTGGACGAGGACGAGGCCGAGGCCATCCTCCAGCGCGCCGCGCGCCTCCGGCCGGAGGGCATCGCGCTGGCGGACGTCCAGTTCCTCGCCGCCTCCGTCGTTCTGGAAGGCCCGGCCGGCCGGGACGGAACACTGCCGGCGGACCGCAGCGCGCGACCCCACTGACGGAGCCGCCCCATGCCCAAGTCCCTCGTCATCGTCGAGAGCCCGACCAAGGCGCGCACCTTCCAGAAGTATCTGGGGCGCGACTACGTCATCAAGGCCAGCAAGGGCCACGTCGTCGATCTGCCCAAGAGCAAGCTGGGCATCGACCTGGACGACGGCTTCGCGCCGCAGTACGTCACCATCAAGGGCAAGGGGAAGGTCCTCACCGAGCTCAAGCAGGCGGCCAAGCGGGCGGACCGCGTCCTGCTGGCCACGGACCCGGACCGCGAGGGCGAGGCCATCGCCTGGCACCTGAGCCAGCAGCTCGCCAGGTCCCAGCCGAACATCCGCCGCATCCTGCTCAACGAGATCACCCGCGAGGCCATCGCGTCGGCCGTGGAGATGCCCGGCCCCATCGACGAGCACAAGGTGGACGCCCAGCAGGCGCGGCGCGTCCTGGACCGGCTGGTGGGCTACCAGGTGAGCCCCCAGCTCTGGAAGGTCTTCTACTACGGCCTCAGCGCCGGCCGCGTGCAGACCGTCGCCCTGCGCCTCATCGTCGAGCGCGAGCGCGAGATCCGCGCCTTCGCGCCCGAGGAGTACTGGTCCCTGCGGGCCGTCCTGACCGGCAAGTCCGGCGAGCCCTTCGAGGCGAAGCTGGCGAAGTGGGAGGACGAGAAGGCCCGCATCCCCGACGCCGCCGCCAAGGACGCCATCCTGGCGGCGTTGTCCGGAGCGGAGTGGCGCGTCGTCAAGGTCGAGCGCAAGCAGCGGCGCCGATCGCCGGAGCCGCCCTACATCACCAGCACCCTGCAGCGGGACGGCTCCACGCGCCTGGGCTTCTCGGCGCGGCGCACCATGATGCTGGCCCAGCAGCTCTACGAGGGGCTGGAGATCGGCGAGGAGGGGGCCGTCGGCCTCATCACCTACATGCGCACCGACTCCACGCGCATCGCCGACAGCGCCCGCCAGGAGCACCGCGCCTTCGTGCAGGGCACCTACGGCGAGGACTACCTGCCGGACCAGGACCGCCACTTCAAGGTGAAGAAGGGCGCCCAGGACGCCCACGAGGCCGTCCGCCCCACCAGCGTCCAGCGCACGCCCGAATCCCTGCGGCGCTGCCTCAAGAAGGATCAGCTCGCCCTCTACACGCTGATCTGGCAGCGCTTCGTGGCCTCGCTCATGGCCGAGGCTCGCTTCGAGGCCACCGGTGTCGACATCCAGGCTGGCCCGGGCCTCTTCCGCGCCACGGGCAACCGCCT
Source organism: Candidatus Krumholzibacteriota bacterium (assembly GCA_016933175.1). Lineage (GTDB taxonomy): Bacteria > Krumholzibacteriota > Krumholzibacteriia > JACNKJ01 > JACNKJ01 > JAFGBK01. Next base: position 5,143 of record JAFGBK010000101.1, read on the forward strand.
CCTGTTCGACGGTTACCGGCGGGCCTCCCCGCCGCGGATCAACGGCTCCCGGACGGCAGACGGAACGCGCAACGGCGAGGACGCCGAGGCTCTCCTGCCCGCCATCGAGGACGGCGAGATCCTGGCGCTCGCGGAGCTGCTGCCCCGGCAGCACTTCACCGAACCGCCGCCGCGCTTCAGCGAGAGCAGTCTCATCAAGGAGCTGGAAGAGCGCGGCATCGGCCGGCCCAGCACCTACGCGAGCATCGTCAGCACCATCCAGGGCCGCGACTACCTGAGCCTGGACGAGAAGCGCCGCTTCCAGCCCACGGAGCTGGGGGAGCGCGTCTGGCAGGTCCTCGACGAGAGCTTCCCCCGGCTCTTCGAGGTGGGCTTCACGGCCCGCATGGAGGAGGAGCTGGACAAGATCGAGGAGGGGGACGAGGACTGGGTCTCGGTGGTGCGCGGCTTCTACGCGCCCCTGCGCGAGGACCTCGACCGAATGGAGGCCCGCGTCGACAAGCTGCGCGAGAGCATCCGCGAGGTGACGGATGTCGCCTGCGACCGCTGCGGCCGCCCCCTGGTCAAGACCTGGGGGCGCAACGGTCCCTTCCTGGCCTGCAGCGGCTACCCCGAGTGCCGCGGCAGCCGGCCCCTGGAGAATCCCGAGCCGGCCGGGGACCAGACCTGCCCCGAGTGCGGCGCGCCGATGATGATCCGCACGGGGCGCTTCGGCCGTTTCGCCGCCTGCTCGCGCTACCCGGACTGCAAGGGCACCTCCCCGCTGCAGATCGGCGTGCCCTGTCCCCGCGAGGGCTGCGACGGGCAGCTCGTGGAGAAGCGCAGCAAGCGCGGCCGCACCTTCTACGGCTGCAACCGCTATCCTGACTGCGATTTCGCCTCCTGGAACAAGCCCGTGGCCACGCCCTGCCCCGACTGCGGCGGGATGGTCGTCGAGAAGAACAGCAAGGCCAAGGGCAACTACCAGCAGTGCACGATCTGCAAGCTCGAGATCCCCGAGTGAGGTGGGCACCCCGGCCGCGACCGTGATCGGCGCCGGCCTCGCGGGCTGCGAGGCCGCGCTGCTCCTGGCAGCGAACGGCCTGGCCGTGCGGCTCCACGAGCAGAAGCCCGAACGCCGCTCGCCGGCCCACCGCCTGGACGGCCCCGCCGAGCTGGTCTGCTCCAACTCCCTCAAGTCCACGCGCGTCGACACGGCCCAGGGCCTGCTCAAGGCCGAGCTGCGCCGGCTGGGCAGCCGCCTGCTGCCCCTGGCTGAGGCCTGCGCCCTGCCGGCGGGGACGGCGCTGGCCGTGGATCCCGCGCGATTCTCGGCCCTGGTGGCGGCGGCGCTGGACGCCGAGTCGGCCATCGAGGTGGTCCGCGGCGAGGTGACGGACCTGCCCGACACGGCGGCGGCGCCGGCCATCGTCGCCACGGGGCCGCTGACGGGGGAGGCCCTGGGCGGGGCCATCGAGGCCCATGTCGGCCGCGGGCGGCTGAGCTTCTACGACGCCGTCGCGCCGACGGTGACGCGCGAGAGCCTGGACGAGGCGCGCCTCTTCGCCGCCAGCCGCTATGGCAAGGGCGATCCCGACTACCTCAACGCTCCCCTGGACACGGACGAGTACCGGGACTTCGTGGCGGCCCTGGCGGCGGCCGAGCGCTTCCCGGCCCGCGGCTTCGAGGCGGGGGTACCCTTCTTCGAGTCCTGCCTGCCCGTGGAGGTGCTGGCCGAGCGGGGGCCCGAGACCCTGGCCCATGGGCCCATGCGCCCCGTGGGCCTGACGGATCCGGCCACGGGGCGGTGGCCCCACGCCGTCCTGCAGCTCCGGCGCGAGAACGCGGCGGGCACCTTGTGGGGGCTGGTGGGCTGCCAGACGCAGCTTCGCCGCGGGGAGCAGCGCCGCGTCTTCCGCATGATCCCGGCCCTGGCCCGGGCCGAGTTCGCGCGCTACGGGGCCGTCCACCGCAACTTTTTCCTGGACTGGCCGGCCGCGCTGACGCCCTTCCAGGAGAGCCGCCGCCAGCGGGGACTCTCCTTCGCGGGCCAGATGACGGGGGTGGAGGGCTACGTGGAGTCCGTGGCCAGCGGGCTGCTGGCCGCCCGGCACATCCTCGACCGTCACGCGAATCGGGAACCGGAACTACCTCCAGAAACGACGCTTCTGGGAGCGCTGGTCCGCTTCCTCGCCGGGCAGGAGGAAGGCCGCGGGCAGCCCATGAACGCGGCCTTCGGCCTGCTGCCGCCGCTGCCGGGACGCCGTCGCGGCAAGCGGGAGCGCGGCGCCGCCCACGCCGAGCGGTCCCTGGCCGACCTGGCGGCCTGGCTCGCCGCCCGCTGATCGGGCGCCAGCCTGGGGGATGCACGGCGGCGACTTCTCGCGTCGATTGAAAGCGCCCCCGCCGCGGGGCGAGGGCTCGCTGGAAGGGAGACCGGCGCGGGACTAGCTGCGGGAGCCGCGCCCCTGCGCCGGCTTGGTGTCGGGTTTCTTCTCCTTATTCTCCTTCTTCTCCTTCTTCTCCGGCGCGCGCTTGCGCTCGGGCTTGCTTTGAGGCTTGGCCTCCGGCTTCGGTCGGGGCTTGCGCTCAGGGGCGACCTGCGGCGGAGCGTCCGGACGGATCTCGGCGCGCCGCGGCGGATCCTGGATGGTCGGCGCCCCATCGCGACGCCCGGTCCGCGTAGCGGGGGCCTCGAGCCGGTTGCCGGGCCGAGCCAGGCGGCGGAGGTCGCCCCACGCGCGGGTGGCCGGCCAGCGCACGAATCGGTCCGGCGAGTCCTTGTAACGCGCCGTGCGGTCGCCGCGCACGACCGCGCGCGGCGGCTTGCTGCGGTAGTCGAGATCGTCGCCGTGCACGATCACGTGCTTCCACCGCAGCTGCGGGCCGTCGTGCTGACGGCGGTACCAGTAGACCCAGGCGGGCCGGTGCCCGCGCCGCCACCAGCGGGGCCCGCACCAGTGGTGGTCCCAGCGGAAGTCCACCCAGATCACCACCGACACGTAGGGATCCCAGAAGGGGTCCCAGTAGCGGTCGGGGTACCAGTCATAGACGAGGAAGCGGGGGTAGGGCACACGCTCGCGGACGTAGAACCAGGTAACGTCGCTGGCATAGCCCTCGGGGCCGCTGTCCGCGTCCCCCCAGGCCAGGCCCTGATTCAGTTCCCAGATCGCCTCGGACGGATCGCCGGTGATGCGCCCGGCGCTGTCCACGACGCGGTAGTCGGTGGCGCCGAGCGGGTCCAGCAGTTCCAGCCGCAGCGGATGCGGCGAGGCGACCGCCACCACGTACTCGATGCCCTTGCGGTTGTCGATCACCAGCTCGAAGTCGTCGTCGGGGCCGGGCACGCCCGTGATCCGCTCGGCGGGCACCCAGTAGGCGTCCGCGTAGCGAGGATAGAGCAGGGTCAGGTAGCCGTCGACGTCAATGTTGTAGACCGCCAGGTAGGCGTCGTGGCTCGTGCGGAAGTTGACGCTCACGACGTCCCCGCGATCGTAGACGGCGCCCTCCTCCCGGTTCAACCAGATGTCCACCCGCAGATCCTCGCCCGCGGCGGTCGCCAGCGGCTGCATCCGGGCGGCCCAGGCGGGCTGGATGGCCAGCGTCAGGATCGCGGTCAGGATCAGGATTCTTCTCATGGCAGCACCTCCTTCTACTGACGGCTGCCGGCGCCATGGCGGCTGCCGCGGGCGCGCTGCGCCCAGGTCCGCGCGTTCGCGTACCGCGCGTCACGGGCGCGCCTGCCCGCGAGCGTGTCGCCGTTCCCGCCCGGGGTCACGAGCAGGTCGAGCTCGGGATTGCCGGCGTCCGTCTGGTAGGCCCAGTCCAGTATGACGTAGTCGTAGCCGATGGCACGGACGCGGAACTTGGCGAAGTGATTCTCCCAGGTCCACACCAGGTAGGCGTGGCCCTCGATCAGTGAGACCGTGTCGGCCTTCTCGGTGGACCAGCCGTACACGGGCGCCCAGTCGATCGCGTCCAGGGAGGCGACGGGGCCCCAGCGCTGCAGATCCGTTCCGTAGACCGAGCCGCCGACCAGAACGTCCGTGCTGGCCATGGCGTAGCCGATGCCGTCCCAGAACAGGAAGAGGTCGGCCCGCACGTCGTCCCAGGGCACCACCATCGCGTCGTAGTAGCCCGAGAAGTCCAGGCCCGACTCGGCGTCGGTGTCGTCCAGGCGCAGGCCCGTACCGGCCGGACGCGGCGTGTCGAAGACAAGTGCGTAACTCAGCTCGCTCTCGCCCCAGTGGTCGTAGGCGGTGACGGCGTAGTAGTAGACCAGGCCGTTCGTGAGGCCGCCGTCGACGAAGTACGCGTCCCCGCTGTACCCGATGCGGGTGTAGGGACCCTCGGGGTTGAGGCTGCGGTAGATGTGGTAGCCCGCCACGTTGCCGTCGTACGTGTCGTCCCAGTGGATCTCGACGAGGCCGTCGCCGGTCACCGTGTACACCCCCTGCGGGGCGTCGGGCGCGTTGCAGTCGTCCCAGTCGGTGATGCGCCGGCAGCCCGCCAGGGCGACCAGCCCGACCAGCAGCGCGGTGGATAAAAGGGTGAAATGTCGCATCGGTGGCCTCCTCTCGGCGGATGGTGTGCCGGCCGCGGCCCGGGGAGCTCAGCGCCCCTTGTCGCGCTGGGCCCGCACTTCCTTGATCAGTTCCCGTATCTTCGCGCTGAAGTTCTTCTCGAAGAGCTCGTAGCGCGCCTGCTGCTCCAGGCTGAGCAGTGGATAGGCCTTCTCCTGGAACCAGCGATCGTTGTCGGCCGCGCGCTGGTCCACGTCACGCAGGTCCTGCATGATGGCGCGTATGCGCGAGCCGTTGCCGCTCCTGTCAACGACCAGGACCTCCAGCTCCTGCTCCAGCTTGCGACGCTTGGCCTTCAGCTTGTAGCGCTCGCGATCGTGGCGCTGCATCAGGGGCACGAACTGCTGCGCCTGCGTCTCGTCGAGGCCCACCTCCTGCACCACCTGCCAGGCCTTGATCTCGCGGATCTTGTTGCGCACCTGCTCCCGCTCAGACTGTGCCTGGCCGGCCGTGGCGGCGGTGACCAGGACCAGCGCCGCCATCAGGATCTGCTTCAGCATGACTGCACCTCTCGCATGACTCATCGCGCTCATCCCTTCAGCATCTCGAGTCGTTCGGCGAGGGCCGCGAGCTCGTCGGCGCTCATGTCGTCGATGAGCTGGTCGACATCCGCGTCCACGGGATAGTCCTCGGCCAGCACGGCATCCATCACCTGCGGGGACGCCGCGCGCCCATCCGCGAGGGCTTCCCGGCCGGAGGCCTCGATCTGCGACAGCACGCGACGCTGCTCGCCGCGCCCGGTCAGCCGCCCGGCTCCCCAGAGCAGCACCAGGGCCAGAGCCGCAGCGGCGGCGGTCACCGCGAGGATCGGCGCCGGCCGGAAGCGCCGGCGCGGCGGGTCGGTCGCGATCTCCGCCTGCACGCGGCGGCGCAGGCCATCCCAGTCACGCTCCGCGTCGTCGCGGAGCGGGCGGCGCGCCAGGAGCGCCAGCGTGCGCTGCAGCGACGCGTATTCCGCCGCGCAGACGGGGCAGGCATCCAGGTGCGCCCGGACACGCGCGGCCGCGGCCGCGTCGTGCTCCAGTTCACCCTCGAGCAGGTCCAGCATGGGACCGCGCCACTCGCGGCAGCTTCTACTCATCGTCCCACTCCTCGTGCTCGGCCAGCGCACGCCGGAGCTTCTGCAGGGCCTGGAAGTAGTTGGCCCGCACGCCGCCCTCGCTGCGGCCGAGGATGCTCGCGATCTCCGCGTAGCCCAGCCCCTCCTGCTGCCGCATGACAAACACGGCGCGCTGCTTCGGCGGCAGCGTGATCACGGCCGCCTCGATCCGCTCGCCCAGATCCCGGCGCTCCAGCTCGCGGGCCGGCAGTCCGGTCCGCGCGCGCAGTCGCTGCGCCAGGTCGCCCAGCGAGACCAGCGAAACCCGCCGCGCTCGCCGGATGCGGCCGAGGCAGAGGTTCACGACGATCCGGTGCAGCCAGGTCCGGAATCTGGAGCGGAACTCGAAGCGCGGCAGGGCGCGATGAGCGCGGATGAAGGCCTCCTGCACCACGTCGTCCGCCTGATCCGGGTCGCCCAGCATCCCCAGTGCGACCCGGTGCGCCTGCGGCGCGTGCGCCGTCATGAGTGCGTCGAAGGCCCATCGTTCCCCCTCCAGGAATCGACGAATCAGCTGGTGGTCGTCATGATCTGATCCGTTCACTGCTGTCTCCGGTGATTGGACGCCCGCCCGCCGGCGGCGTTTAACGTCCCGTTGGCCGCCCGGCCGTGGACCGGCCATCACGCACTGCAATGCATCCATTCACATCGTGCTCGGAGATCCGGTTCGCGCCTGCCGCCAAGGCGCGGCGGCTAGTCCAATTCCAGCCAGGCGAACCAGAGCGGATGGTGCTCCTTGTACCAGGCCAGGACCCGGCGCAGGATCTTCTGGTCCTCGGGCGAGATCACGTCGCTGCTGATGCGGTCGAAGTGCACGCGGATGCCGTTCTCGCCGAAGTGTTCGAGGGCCTCGGAGCAGAGCGTCTGCAGCTCGTTGCGGATGCGGCCGGAGTCGGAGATCTTCACCGCCCGCGCCGTGTAGTCCTCGCCGCGGAAGAAGCGGATCAGGAGCGGGTTGCAGACCAGCGGGCGCACGGCTTCGTCATCCATGAACCGCAGCGTCAGCGCGACCTCCTTCATGCCGTGCGGGGTCGAGAGGCGGATCCAGACGCGATAGATGTCGTCACTGATCTTCTCGACGCCGGGCGCGCCCGTGTACGGATCGTCGAGCATGTAGCCGGCCACGGCCACCACGTCCCAGGTCTTGCGCGGCAGGAAATCCTCGGCGCTGAGCACGGACTTGCCCAGCGGTATGCCCGCGTCACGGGCCTCGCGGATGCACTGGCGGTAGCGGACGACCTCGGCATCGGCGAGGTCCCGGCCAGCGGCCTCGTTCAGCCGGACGGGGAAGTCGGGGGCCTCGGGATCGAGGTGCATGATCCGGGACTCAACAGTCCAGGGCAGGTCGAACTTGGAACTGAACACGGCCAGGGAGACGTCGATGTCGAGGATGGGCGCGAGGCTCGCGGCCTGCATGGCCTCGGCGCTGGCGGCGTAGCCGTCGTTGACCAGGCAGTGGCGGTCGCCCGCGTCGTCGACCCAGGTGCCGACCTTGTAGGTCGGCGCGTAGGTGCCCGAGTCGCTGAAGGTCTCGTTGCCGCCGGGCAGCTTCCAGCCATCCTCCACGACGTGAGCGCCGGCCTCGCGCCACTCATCCCACAGGGATCCGATGCGCGGCACGCGGCTCTTGCCGGTCAGGGTCCAGACGTGAACGTTCCCGGGCTCGATGTCGGGCCAGGTCTCGCGGATCGCCTGCATGACCATGCTGCGCGGCGTGTGGTAGTTGATCAGCAGCGAGCGCCGCGCGCCGGCCGCGACCACCTCGCGGGGCAGGATCAGGTTGCCCATGTAGCCCTCGTAGGGGCGGGAGACCGCCAGCGGCTGGTCGAACAGGTGCAGCACGGTCATCGGCCCCGTGGGCGCGCCGACGGCGAAGCGCGTCGTGTTCTCCAGGGTGTCGATGGCCGCGCCCCAGATGGTGATGCCGGCCTGGTCGACGCGCCGCATGAAGTCATCCCAGACGAACCCGGGATCGTTGATCAGACTCTGCACCAGGCGGTCGAGGAACTTCGCCACCTGGGGCCGCGCGTAGATGCGCCCGAAGCCCAGCAGCGGATTGCTGCCCATTTCCGGGGTCTCGCCGACCTTGGGCATCAGGCCCTCGCCCAGGCAGACCATCACCGCGTGGTTTTCCGGCAGCCCGCGCGTCATGTACCACAGGGCCTCGCTCATCATGTAGGCGCTGATCGCGTCGGCGTCCTTCTTGACCCGGTTGCGTTCCTTCTTGTCCCGGCCTTCGGCCTCGCCGAAGCGTCCGAACAGGCGCGTGCCCAGGGCCGTCACCCCGGCGGTCATGATGAGCTGGCGCTCGATGGCCCCGCCGGCGAAGGAGATGTCGTGGCGCAGCTCCTCGTGGTCCTTGCCGTCGAGCCAGGTGACGTCCACGTCCTCGAGCCACAGGTGGAAGCGGCCCAGGATGGAGCGGGTGTCGAACACCCACTGGGCGATGAGGTTGCGCCTCTTCATCTCGTCGGTGATGGGCATTTCGGCCTCGGCTAAGGATTGGTGTGACAGACAAGGGCTGGACAGGTGCCAGCTTAGCGCCCGTGGCTGGAAAGGGAAACCGGATTGTGATATCCGGTCGTTGTCGGCGGCTGACGCGGCGAAGCGTCTGCCGCGGCCTCGGGCACTGGGGCGACAGGTTCTCCTGGCCTGCGCCTGCTCCCCGTTCGGGAGAAGCGAGTCGAAGGCGACCGCGGAGGCCCGAGTTTCGCTTTGTCGCACGGCGACCGAAAAAACGTATACTGGAAAAACGGTATTGTGATAATCTTGCAATGTTCCCGGTTCGGCTCGGCAGGTGGAGGATTTCCCGGATCAGGGCAGGCAGGCACCCTGCCGCTGGCAGCGTCAATGGCTTGCCCTGGGCTGGGACAAGCGTATCTCTAGCACGAACGGGAGGAAGTGATGAAACGGCTATCCGTTCTGGTTGCGTTGCTGCTCGCGACAGGCGTGCTGCTGTCCTGCAGCGAGGAGCGGCCGCTCGCGCCGGCGGACTCCGACGGTGGCACCGAGGCCTTGACGCCGTTCCTGGATCCCGAGGCCGCAGCGCTCGCCCTCGTCCAGCAGGCGGGCTGGCCCGTGGACGCGGAAGCCCGTGCCGAGATCGATCTGGCGGCCGGCGAACGCTGCGGATTGATCGAGGACTTCGCGCGCGAGGTGATCGTCGGCGACATCGCGCACTACAAGATGACAGTCCGCTTCGGGGAGGGCGAGCACGACCGCTTCGGCCTGCACCGCGTCGTCAAGGAGCGGCATCCGTTCCGTCCGATCCGGGCGCGCCGGAACCTGTTCGCGGTGCACGGCACGCCGGGCCACTTCGAGGTGATGTTCCTGTTCGGATCGGTGACGTCGGCTCCGGATGATCAGTCCATCGCCGTCTTCCTGGCCCAGAACGACATCGACGTCTGGGGCATCGACCAGGCCTATACGCTGGTGCCCGAGGCGGTGGCGGACTTCGGCTTCATGGCCGACTGGGGCATGCAGTTCGACGTGGACAACCTGCGCTCGGGCCTGGCCATCGCCCGCTTCACGCGCCTGCTGACGGGCAGCGGCTTCGGCACGATGACGGTGATGGGCTACAGCACGGGACTCCTCACGGGCTTTTCCGCCCTGAACCACGAGACGCAGCTGCCACGCTGGCAGCGGCAGATCGGCGCCTTCATCCCCGTCGACAACTACGTCAAGACGGACGATCCCGACTGGATCGCGAGCGAATCCGCCTACCTGCAGGATATCATCGCGTGGCTGGACGCGGGCTTCTATGCCAACGACTACGGCCTGCTGTTCCAGACCTTCGGCTACCTGGGGGAGACCGATCCCGACGGGGAGTCGCCGATCATCGAGGGCGTCACGAACCTCCAGGCCGCGCTCATCGCAGGGGCCCAGACTGGCCTGCTCTTCGGCTTCCCGGGCGATCTCCACTTCCTGGCCGGAGTCTTCGACGACGGGATGCCCGTGGACCTGGCCTACACGCCACTGGTCCAGTATCTGGAGTGGTTGCAGGGCTTCAACAACTACGGATCGAACCTGTTTGAGTACGACTTCACGGGGATCCACTGCGACCAGGTGGAACTGCCCTTCGACGACCACCTGGATCAGATCGACGTGCCCGTCTTCTTCCTCGGTGCCGGCGGCGGCTGGGGCGACATGATGGGCTACACGGCCTCCCTGCTGACCGGCTGCGACGACGTCACATCGCTCACCGTGTCGCTGACCGACGAGATGCTGCTCGACATCGGCCACGTGGACATCTACACGGCGAGCGACGCCCAGACGCTGTTCTGGCAGCCCGTCCTTGACTGGCTCGAGGCACACTAGCCGGAAAAGGGGCGCAGGCGTGCGCGGCCGCGCGCGCCTGCGCCTCGCCTGTGCACGGACGGGAACGCGCGGGCCGCGGTGGCGGCCGGGCCCGGTCGTTCCGTTGTAGAGGCAGGCGGTCGAGTGGAAGCGGCGCTCAGGCCTCGTCGCCGGCGCCCTCCACCGTGAAGGGCGGGGGGGCCGGGATCTCGGACCGCCGCTCGGCTCCCGGGACGGGGCCGGTCAGCAGCTGGCTGGGTTCCCGGCGCCGGACGAGCTTCAGGTAGCTGAAGACGAGGTTCCGCTTCATCAGCTGGATGGCGCGGGCCGGGTCGACGCCCTTGGGGCAGACCCGCGAGCACTCGCCGGCGTAGTGGCAGCGGTAGAGCCCGTGGGGGGTGTCCAGCGCGTCCCGGCGTTCCTCCAGGCCGCCGTCCCGGCTGTCGACGCAGAAGCGGTAGGCCTGGGCGAGGGCCATGGGCCCGGGGTAGGTGGGATCCGTGGCCACCGTGGGGCAGGCCGCCAGGCAGGCGCCGCACTTGATGCAGTTCGTGAACTGGATGTACTGCTCCAGCTCCTCCCGGGTCTGCTTGTACTCGCCGGTGGGATTCAGGATCTCGTCGCGGTCCTCCCGGATCAGCCAGGGCTTCATGGACGCGTGGTGCGCGAACATGGGCGCCAGGTCCGGGACCAGGTCCTTGATGATCTCGTAGTTGGGCAGGGGGGCGATGGTCAACGCCGTGCGGCTGACGTCCAGGATCTGCGTGTTGCAAGCCAGCCGGGCCATGCCGTTGATCAGCATGGCGCACGATCCACAGACGCCCATGCGGCAGGAGAAGCGCCAGGCCAGCGTGCCGTCGAAGTGCTCCTTGATGTAGTGCAGTCCGTCCAGGACGGTCATGCCGGGGGGCACCGGGACGCGGTAATCCTTCCAGGCGGGGGCCGCGTCATGGTCCGGGTCGTACCGGCGGACGTGGAAGACGACCTGGTGGTTCTGCGATTGCGTGCTCATGTTCCAACCGCCTCTCTATGCCGATCCGGCGCTGCCGGGTGCGAAGATGACCGTGACGACGCCGATGCCGAGCAGGACGATGCCGACCGCCCACGCCAGCCCGGTGATGACGCGCTGCGTCCGCGGGGAAGGATCGAGCTCGAACAGGATGGTCCGCAGTCCGTAGAGCCCGTGGTAGAGGGCCGCCACGAGCAGCAGGACGTAGACGATGGGGAACAGCAGGATCTCGCCCCGGTGGAGGACGTTCTCCCACGCGACGGCCCCGCCGGGGTGGGGGTTGAACCACCCCAGCACGTCGTCGAGGTGCGTGACCAGCATATGCAGACCCAGCAGGACGAGGACCGCCAGCCCCGAGATCACGTGCCAGGTCCACTTCGTCGTCTCACGAATCATCGCCGCCTCCCGTGCCGTGCTCAGTGTCCGAGAATGAAGAGGTCATAGCCGCCCACCACCACCAGCAGCGCCGCGGCCAGGATGACCATCACCGCGAGCTTCCGCTGCACGTTCAGGGAGCTCTTGTAGGGATAGACCGGCTCCTCCGCCCTGCCCACCGCGAACGGCAGGCCGAGCTCGATCAGGACGAGCCGGATGCCGTTGAAGGCGTGGTAGGCGAAGGCGGCGAACACCAGGAACTCCCCGATCTTGAAGGCCGGGCTCTCGAAGATCGCCATGAGGCTGTCCCACGATTCCCGACCGAAGACCCGCGACAGGTTCACCAGGATGTGCAGGGCGAAGTAGAGCAGGATGCCGAGCCCGGTGAGCCGGTGCAGCGTGTAGAGATAGCGCTCGCCGCCGTAGCGCCCCCCGGCGAGCCAGCCGGCGATCCCGAGGCGGTTCGGGTGCTTTTTTCCCAGTGCCATGATCCCAGCTCCTCTCAGTACTTCCGTTCCACCGGCTTCCACTTGGTGATGGCCACCGGCTTGTACTCGAGCCGGGGCTCGTCACCGGTGTGGAAGGCCAGCGTGTGCTTGAGCCAGTTCTCGTCGTCGCGCTGGGGGAAGTCCCGCCGCGCGTGCCCGCCGCGGGATTCCTTACGGGCCAGCGCCGAGACGATCATCACCTCGGCCAGCAGCAGCAGGTTCTCCGTCTCGAGGGCGTTGAACAGGTTCGTGTTGTAGATCCGGCCCTTATCCTGGATGCGGATCTCGCGGAAGGCCCGCTGGAGCTGCCTGACCTTCTCCAGGCCCTCCGCCATGGTCTCGCCGGTGCGGTACACGCCCATGTTGAGGTCCATGATCTCGCGCAGGCGGGTGCGGATGGCGTAGAGGTCCTCGTTGCCGTTGCGCTGGAGCAGGTCCTGGTAGATCCGATCGGACTCGGCCTGGACCTTCGCTTCGGCGCAGTCGGCCAGGGGCGGACTGGTGTCGAGGTACTCGATCACCTCCGTGCCCGTGATGGCGCCCCACACGAGACACTCGGCCGTCGAGTTGGTGCCCAGCCGGTTCGCCCCGTGGAGGGAGGAGCACTGCACCTCGCCAGCGGCCCAGATGCCCTCCACCCGGGTCTTGCCGTCGATGTCGGTCTCGATGCCGCCCATGGAGTAGTGGGCCACCGGCCGGATCGGGATCGGCTTGTGGATCGGATCGAGCCCGATCATCTTCATGCACACCTCGCGGATCTGGGGCAGCCGGTGGTTGATCTTCGCCGCCCCGAGGTGGGTCAGGTCGAGGTGGACGTAGCCCAGACCGTTGGGTTCCTCCAGGCCACGGCCCTCGATGATCTCGGTCATCTCGGCCCGGGAGACGATGTCGCGCGGCGCCAGCTCCATCTTCGCCGACGCGTAGGTCTCCATAAAGCGGTCGCCGTCCCGGTTCTTAAGGTAGCCGCCTTCGCCGCGGCAGGCCTCCGTCATCAGGATGCCCGAGGGGATGAGCCCCGTGGGGTGGAACTGCAGGAACTCGGAGTCCTCCAGCGGCAGGCCGGCGCGGTATGCCAGGGCCTGGCCGTCGCCGCTCACGGTCTGCGAGTAGGTGGTGAAGCCGTAGAGGGTGCCCAGGCCGCCGCTGGCGATGATCAGGGCCTTGGCCCGCAGGCACAGGAACTTCCCGCTGAGGGCGTCGATGACGGTCATCCCGGCGAACCGGCCGTCCTCCACGAGGATGGCGGTCGCGAAGACCTCCTCGTAGCGCGTGAAGTTCTTGTACTGCGTGAGCACGTCGTAGAGGGTCTGCATCTCCACGAAGCCCGTCTTGTCGCTCGCCATGGTGGCCCGGGGATAGCTGTGTCCGCCGAAGGGCCGTTGCGCGATGCGGCCGTCGTCCCGGCGGGACCAGGGAAGACCCCAGTGATCGAGCTGCTGGATCTCCAGCGGGCAGAGCCGGACGAAGCGGTCGACCACGTCCTGGTCGGCGAGGAAGTCCGATCCCTTGACAGTGTCCCAGGCATGGAGGTCCAGGCTGTCGCCCTCCTCCTCGCGCAGCACGGCGGCGGTGCCGCCCTCCGCGCACACCGAGTGCGCGCGGTTGAGCTGCACCTTGGAGATGAGGCCCATGTCGATCGCGTCGCCGCTCTTGCGGGCGATCTCGACCGCCGCCCTCAGGCCGGCGAGCCCAGTACCGAAAACCAGCACATCATGGGTTCTATGCTCCGTCATGCCCGCCCCCGTGGTTCCTCGTGACGAATTGCAGAAGCCGTTTCATGAAGGTCACATCCTCTGTACGACCTTGACGACAACCCCCAGCCTCGGGCCCGCGATGGTCCGTTCGGTTTTCCGTCTCCACCGCCTGAGCCGATGCCCGGCCACAACTTCGAACGGAGATTGCGCGGCGATTGCGGTCGAGATGGGCGGTGGTTCGCAAGCTTCAGGAGACCTGGGATTCGCTCGGTAGCATACCGGGGAACGCGATCCAAGGGAATCCCACAATGGATGCCGCGGCCGCTGCGGGGCGACTGCCCGGGATTTCCGGCGGTGCGGGCGGGCCCAGGAACGCCGGTTGGCCGTTGATGTCTTCGTTTCTACGGTATGTCCCATCCGGGGGGCGGCCCGCCGCGCCGCGGGCGCGACCAGGGCAATGCGGTCCACCGCCGTCGCCGTCTGGAAGCTGGCAGGAACGCCGCGACGCCGCGACGTCGGGCGGACCATGCTTCACGATGAGCGGCGGCGGCGCTGATCGGCGCCCGTCCGATTTCGCGGGCGGAGGCGGTACGGCTTCTCCGGAAGCGACGGGCCGCGCAATGGCGAATCGCCTTGCCGGCCGCTCATGAGTCCTTGCGGCCCCGCGCGCGGCTCTGCTAATTTCCCCGGGTGCAACAGCTTCTGGATGCTTTCGAGGCCTACCTCGCCGGCGAGAAGGGCTACTCGCCACGGACGCAGGCCGCCTACCGGCGGGACCTGGCCCAGTGGCTCGACTTCCTCGGCTACATGGGCGACGCGGCCGCCCTGGACGCGGGGCGCGACCAGGTCCGCCGCTTCCTCGCCCTGGTGCGCCGCGACGCCTTCGCCGCCGGCCGGCCGCGCAAGCCGTCCCTGAGCGACCGGACGGTGGCGCGGAAGCTGTCGACCCTGCGGGCCTTCTACCGCTGGCTGAACCGCACCGGGCGCCTGGCCGCCAATCCGGCCGCCCTGGTCCAGGTGCCGCGCACGGGCCGCGCCCTGCCGCTCTTCGCCGAGGAGGGCTGGGTCCACCGCATGATGGCCCTGCCCGACACGACGACGCCGCGGGGCCTGCGCGACCGGGCCGTCCTGGAGCTGCTCTACGGCACCGGGCTGCGCCTGGCCGAGCTCAGGGGCCTGGTCCGCGACGACCTGGACCTGCGCGGCGGCCTGCTGCGGGTCCTGGGCAAGGGCAACAAGGAGCGCCTCGTCCCCGTGCAGGGCGAGGCGTCGCGCTGGCTGGAGCGCTGGCTGGCCCACCTGGGCCCGGCGACGGGGGACGCGCCCCTGTTCCCGGGACGCGACGGCCCCCTGGGCCGGCGCACCATCCAGCGCATCGTGGAGCGCGCCCTGGGGCAGGTGGCGACGCTGGCGCGGGTGAGCCCGCACGTGCTGCGGCACAGCTTCGCCACCCACCTGCTGGACCGGGGCGCGGACCTGCGGGCCATCCAGGAGATGCTGGGCCACGCCAGCCTGGCTAGCACGCAGGTCTACACGCACGTCACGACCGAGAAACTCAAGGCGGTGCACCGCAAGGCGCACCCCCGCGGATAGACAGCACCGAAGGAGGAACGGACTTGTCCCACCCCAAGGACTTCATCTCCATCGCGGACTGGAGCACCGAGGAGCTGACGAAGATCCTCGAGCTGGCCATGAGCCAGAAGCGCGCCCTCAAGAGCGAGGGCAAGCTGCCGGCGTCCAAGGCGGGCAAGGTGCTGGCCTGCATCTTCCACAAGCCCAGCCTGCGCACGCGCGTGAGCTTCGAGGTGGCCATCCGCCAGCTCGGCGGCTCCAGCCTCTACATCACCGAGCGCGAGATCGGCCTCGGCAGCCGCGAGGCGCCCCAGGACGTCGCCCGCGTGCTCGAGCGCTACGTCCACGGCATCATGATCCGCACCTTCGACCACGAGCACGTGACGGCGCTGGGCCGCAACGCGACGCGCATCCCCGTGATCAACGGCCTCACCGATCTGCTCCACCCCTGCCAGGTCATGGCCGACCTGCAGACCATCTGGGAGCACAAGGGGGGGCTGGAGGGGCTCAAGATCGTCTACGTGGGCGACGGCAACAACATGGCCAACAGCTGGATCAACGCCGCCGCGCGCTTCCCCTTCACGCTGGTGGTCTGCAATCCGGGCGGCTTCGAGCCCGACGCCGGCGTCCTCGAGGGCGCGCGGCGCATCAATCCGGACCTGCGCTACGCGAACGAGACCGACCCGGCTGCCGCCGTGGCCGGCGCCGACGTCATCTACACCGACGTCTGGGCCAGCATGGGCCAGGAGGACGACGCCGCGCGGCGCCGGGAGATCTTCCGGCCCTACCAGGTCAACCAGTCGCTGCTCGGCAAGACGGGCAAGAAGGACACCATCGTCATGCACTGCCTGCCCGCGCACCGCGGCGACGAGATCACCGACGAGGTGATCGACGGCCCGCGGAGCGTGGTCTTCGACGAGGCGGAGAACCGCCTCCACGCGCAGCGGGCCATCCTGTCGGTACTGATGTAGATGCGCGCGCGGACTCTCGCATGGGCGGCGGCGCTGCTGGCGGTCCTCGGCGGCTGCGCCCGCCAGGTGGCGCCGCCCGGCGGCCCCGTGGACGCGACGCCGGCCATCATCGCGGACGCCTGGCCGCCGGACGGCTCGCTGGACAACGGCCGCCTGGATACGGTGATCCTCACCTTCAGCGAGCGGGTGGACCGCGGCAGCGTCATCGCGTCCCTGCGCACGGATCCGCCGCGCCTGCTGCGCAGCGTGCGCTGGGAAGCCGACACCCTGGCCGCCCTGCGCTTCTGGCAGCCCTTCCCGTCCGACACCACCGTCGCCGTCTTTCTCGCGCCGGGCTGGAAGGACCGCCGCCGGGTGGAGCAGCCCGGCTGGGAGGCCGTGCACTTCGCCACGGGGGACAGCCTCCTGCCCGGCTGGCTGGCGGGGACGGTCACCTTCAAGGGCAACCCCTCGCGTTCCATGCACCTGGAGCTCGTCGACCTCGTCGCGGCCGCGCCGGCCGGCGCGGCCGCCCTCCGAACGGGCGACCTGCGGCGCGTCCTGCGGCCGGACCGCAAGGGGGGCTTCGTCATCCGTCACCTGCCCGCCGACGGTCGCGCGCTGCGCCTCGTCGCCTGGCAGGACGTGGACGGGGACAGCCTCTACGACGCGGCCGTGGACTTCGCCGACTCCCTGGGCGACACGAACCTGGTGCTGACTCCGGCGGCGCCCCGCCGCCTGGCCCTGGCCATCGACGTCATCGACCCGGACGAGCCCGGCGAGATCAGGGGCAACGTAGCCTGCCTGGACACGCTGCCGGGGCTGCTCGTCCTGCGCTTCTTCCCCGACAGCCTGCGTCTGGCGGGCGATTCCCTGCCCGGCCGCGATCCGGCGGACCTGCCCGATTCCCTGCGGAGGCGCCTGGCGGACCGCCGCGCCCAGTGGCGCCTGATCCTGCCCGCGGGCGGCGACTTCAGCCTGGACGGCGCGCCGCCGGGGCCCTGGTGGCTGCACGTCTTCAAGGAGACGGGCGCCGACACGGTCTGGGATCCCGCGGCCGAGCCGGCCTACCTGGAGCCCGGCCCGCGCTGGCTGCCCCCGGGCGGCGTGCTGGGCCTAGGACGCATCGCCTTCCCCGCGCCGTCGGCGGCGCCGGCCGACAGCGCCGTCGGCGGCGCCGGCCCTGCCGGCGGGGGTGGCCCGTGATGACCGCCCGGCAGGAAGCTTGCACCGGCGCGGGCATCATGCGGCCGCGTCTCGTGCTTCCCCTCGCCTTCCTGCTGCTCCTCGCCCTGCTGGCCCTGGCGGCCCTGCCGGCGCGGGCCCAGTACCTCTTCGGCAAGAACAAGGTCCTCTACAACACGCGCGAGTGGCTGGTGAGCCGCGGCGAGCGCGTGGAGCTCTTCTTCTATCCCGAGGAGCGGCACCTGGCGAGGCTGGCCCTGGCCATGGCCGACTCGGCCGTGATCGAGCTGGAAGGCGTCTTCGGCATCGCCATGAACGAGCCCGTTCCCATCATCCTCTACGGATCCAAGCTGGAGTTCCGCGAGACCAATGTCCTGCCCTCGCTGATCCCCGAGTCCACGGAGGGCTTCACGGATCTCATCCGCGGGCGCGTGGTGGTGCCGTCCACGGGCAGCCTGAGCATGCTGCGCCACGTGCTGCGCCACGAGCTGGTCCACGCCGTCATGCTGCACAAGCTGGCCATGGTGATGGGCGAGCGGCGGCAGTACAGCTACCAGCACCCGCCCCTGTGGTTCGTGGAGGGCCTGGCGGAGTTCTACAGCGTGGGCGCGCCCGACGCCGAGGGCGAGATGCTCCTGCGCGAGGGCATCCTCGAGAACCGCCTGCCGCCGCTGACGGAGATGTGGAGCATCCGCGGCACCTACCTCATGTACAAGATGGGCCAGTCCCTGGTGGCCTTCCTGGACCGCAACTACAGCACCGAGGCCGTGCGGGGGATCCTCGCGAGCTGGTGGCGCAGTGACGACTTCGGGAAGAACCTCCAGCTCAACCTGGGCATGGACCTGCCCGAGCTGGACCGCCGCTGGCGCAGCGCCATGCGACGCCGCTATTACCCGACGGTGAGCGTGCGCGCGCCGGCGCAGGAGCGTGGCCGCGAGATCTTCGAATCCCCCGGCTTCCAGGCCGGTCCGGCGGCGGTCAGCGACTCCAGCTTCGTCTACCTGGAGACGAAGAGCGGCTGGGTGGACCTGTCGGTGGCCGACCTGCCCCGCGATCCGCGGCGGCACGCGCACGGGCGGGCCGTTGTGCACGGCGGACGCGGACCCGGCGTGGAATACATCCCCTTCTTCCGCAGCCGCCCCGCGGCGCGGGACGGCTGGGCCGTGCTGACCAGCCCCAGCGGTCCGCGCGACGCGCTCCTCTTCGTGGACCTGGCCGCGGGCGAGGTGATCCGGCGCTTCAGCGCGGATTCCCTGGTGCAGGTGGAGTCCCCGTCGCTGGGGCCGGGCGGCCGCGTGCTCTTCAGCGGCATCACACCCGACGGGCGCCGCGACCTCTACCTGCTCGCGGGCGACTGGCGCCGCGAGGATCCCGCCTGGCGTCTGACCCGCCTCACGGACGACGACTGCGACGACCGCGAGCCGAGCTGGCACCCCTCGGGGGAGCGCTTCGTCTTCAGCTCCGACCGCGGCCACGATTACGCCAGCCCGCACCGCAACCTGTTCGAGATGGACCTGGCGACGGGCGCCCTCAGGCGCCTCACGCGCGGCGAATGGACGGACCGGCAGCCCGCCTGGCATCTCGACGGGAAGCGCTACCTCTACGTGTCGGACCGCCGCGGGGCCTGGGACGTCTACCTGGCCGAGGGCGCCGCGCACCGGCGGCAGACGGCCAGCTACGGCGGCGTCCAGGACCCGGCCTGGATCGGCGAGGACTTCCTGGCCTCGGTCTACCGGCGGGGGACGTACCGGATCTACCACTTCGCGCTGCGGCCCGACGGCGACGCCACGGTGCAGAAGCCCGAGCCCGACGGCAGCGCGCGGGCGGCGGCCTACGCGCTGCCGGCGGCCGAGCTGCCGCGCCCCATTCCCTACACGCGGCGCTGGGGCCTGGACTTCGTGCAATCGGGCATGGCCTACGATCCCGAGTTCGGCAGCGCCGCGGGCGGCATGGTGGGCTTCACGGATCTGCTGGGCAACCACCAGGTGCTGGTGGCCGCCTCCAACACGGCCCAGTCCTCGGACGACTTCTTCAAGCGCATGAACGTCGGGTTGAGCTACAACAACCTCAGCCGGCGCTGGAACTGGAGCGTGACCGTCTTCCACCTGGCCAGCGACTACGATCCCAACTGGGAGCTCTACCGCCACGAGCGGCGCATCGGCGGCCTGGTGGGACTGCGCTATCCCTTCAACCTCTTCCAGCGGCTCGAGCTGAGCCTGACCGTGCGGGCCGTCCTCCAGGACGAGGACTTCGAGCTGTCCCTGCGCCGGCCCGACGCCACCCTGGCCTCGTTCTACGCGGCCCTGGTGCACGACACGGTGCTCTGGGGCTACGGCGGCCCCTTCGACGGCGAGCGCGTGAACCTGACCCTGGGCTGGACCGAGGACTTCGGCGAGAAGGAGTACGGCTACGCCATCGCGCGCCTGGACGCGCGCAAGTACTGGCGCCTGTCGCGGCTGTCGGTCTTCGCGGCGCGCCTGGTGGGGCACTACTCCTTCGGCGAGGATCCGCGCTTCTACCACCTGGGCGGGCCGCTGGAGCTGCGCGGCTGGCCCTACCGCTACTTCCACTCGCGGGGCGTGCTGCTGTCCAACAGCGAGGTGCGCTTCCCGGTGCTGCACGGCCTGCGCTTCTACTCGCCCTTCGGCAACCTGGACCTTCCCGCCATCCGCGGCAGCCTCTACTTCGACGCCGCGCACCTCTTCTACCATCCCTACAGCCGGCCCGAGGGCCGCTGGGCGGGGGGCTTCGGCGCCGGCCTGGAGCTGGGCTTCGGGCCGCCGATCGTCATCCGCTGGAACATGACCCGCCGCACCGATTTCGAGAGCATCAGCCGCGACACGGAGCACCAGGTCTTCCTGGGCTGGAACTTCTAGGCCGGTGGTCCGCCGGAGATCGCCACCGATGTGGGGGGAGGCGGCGCCCAGAACGCAGGCGCCCTCCCCGGCGATGGGGAGGGCGGTGGGGAAACCGGAGCCTGGGGGGCGCGCGCTACGAGGAGAGGCCGTTCACGCGGGCCTGGAGACGGCTCTTGAGGCGGCTGGCCTGGTTGCGCTTGATGATGCGCTTCTTGGCCAGGCGGTCCAGCATGGAGGCCATGCCGGGCAGCTGGGCCGCCGCCTCCTCGGCGCTGGTCAGGCCGCGGAACTGCTTGATCCTGCTGCGCAGGGCGCTCTTGTAGGCCCGGTTGTAGGCGCGGGCCTCCACGCTGGTCTTCAGGCGCTTCTTGCAGCTCTTGTGATGAGGCATGCCGATCCCTTCCACTGCTGGCGTACAGGCCGTGCAATCTAGCAAGGCGCCAGGGGCCTGTCAAGGGGGAAACCCCTTGTCGCACGGCGGTTTCCGGGCTACCTTCGCGCCGTGGCGCCTCCCGAGAGCATCCTGGCCAAGCTGCGTCGCCTGCCCACCCAGCCCGGCGTCTACCTCTTCAAGGACGAGCGGGGGAAGGTCATCTACGTGGGCAAGGCCCAGAACCTCTCCGCCCGCGTCCGCAGCTACTTCCAGGAGAGCCGCGCCCGCGATCCCAAGACGGATCTGCTCGTGCGCCGGGTGGCCGACCTGGACTACGTCGTACTGGGCAGCCCCGTCGAGGCCCTCATCGCCGAGAACAACTTCATCAAGGAGTACAGCCCGCGCTACAACGTCCGCCTCAAGGACGACAAGACCTTCCCCTACGTGCGCATCACCGTGGAGGAGGATCTGCCCCGCGTCTTCCTCACCCGCCGCATGGAGGGGGAGGAGAGCCTCTACCTCGGGCCCTACACGGACGTGGGC
The DNA here is from genome assembly GCA_016933175.1 of Candidatus Krumholzibacteriota bacterium. Taxonomy (GTDB): domain Bacteria; phylum Krumholzibacteriota; class Krumholzibacteriia; order JACNKJ01; family JACNKJ01; genus JAFGBK01. The sequence goes on from JAFGBK010000101.1 coordinate 26,147, forward strand.
GCCATCCGCCAGACGCTGCGCGTGCTGAAGACTCTGTTCCCCGTTCGCGAGTGCCCCGGCGACCTGCCCTGGAACGGCCTCGAGCGCGAGTGCCTCTACTACCACATCGGCCGCTGCCGCGCCCCCTGCACGGGTCGCCAGAGCGCCGCGGACTACCGCGCGGGCATCGACAAGCTGCGCCTCTACCTGACGGGCAAGGGCACTCGGCTCAAGGCCCTCCTCGAGGGGGAGATGGCCCGGGCCGCGGCCGCGGAGCGCTACGAGCAGGCCGCCGCCCTGCGCGACCAGATCCTCGCCCTCGACCGGCTCGGCGCGCGACAGCGCACCCAGACCTACGGCGAGGGGGATCGCGACGCCGTGGCCCTGGCGCGAGACCGCGACGACGCCTGCGGCGTGGTCATGCGCCTGCGCGAAGGACGCCTCCTGGCCAGCGAGACCTTCCACTTCCGCGGCGACGAGGGCACGAGCGACGCCGCCACCTTCCGCGCCTTCTTCCAGCAGTACTACGCCCGCGCGCCCTCGCCACCGCCGGAGATCCTGGTGCCCTTCGATCTGGACGAGCGCGACCTGCTCGAGGAGTGGCTGACCCGGGAGCGCGGCGGCAAGGTGGTCATCCGTCGCCCGCAGCGCGGGCTGGGCCGCGAGGTGCTGGCCCTGGCCCGGGACAACGCGCGCACCAAGCTGGACGAGGCCCTCGCCACGGGGGGCTCCAAGGCCGGCCGCGTGCCGCCGGAGGTCTTCGAGCTGCGCGAGGCCCTCGGCATGAGTGCGCTGCCGCGGCGCATCGAGGGCATCGACGTCTCCAACACGGGCGATTGCGAGGTGGTGGCCTCGCTGGTCGTCTTCCGGGACGGCGCGCCGCACAAGAGCGGCTACCGCAAGTACCGCATCCGGGACGTGGCCGGGCAGGACGACCTGGCCTCCGTGGCCGAGGTGGTGCGGCGCCGCTTCCGCCGCCTGGCCGAGGAGGGCCGACCGCGTCCCGACCTGCTGCTCATCGACGGCGGGCCGGGGCAGCTCGCCGCCGCCGCAGGCGCCCTGGCCGCGGCGGGGGCCGCGGCGCAGGCCCTCATCTCCCTGGCCAAGCGCGAGGAGACGGTCTTCCGCGCCGACAGGCCCGGCGAGCCCCTGCTGCTGCCCCTCAATTCGGGCGCCCTCAAGCTGCTCCAGCGCGTGCGGGACGAGGCCCACCGCTTCGCCCGCGCCTTCCACCGCCAGCGGCGGGGCAGGGCCAGCGTGGCCTCGGCCCTGGACGGCGTGCCCGGCCTGGGCGAGGCGCGCCGCCGCCTGCTGCTGAGCCAGTTCGGCAGCGTCCGGGCCATCGCCGCGGCCGGGCTGCCCGAGCTGACGGCCCTGCCGGGCATCGGCCCCAGGCTCGCCCGCGCCGTACAGGCCCATCTGCGGGGCGACGGCGCGCCGGGCGGCGTCCCGCGGGAGGCGGGGAGCGCCGCGCGCGAGGGGCGCGAGGTCGAGGGGGAAGAGGGCGGCCGCGGCGGAACGACGCCGGAGCTCGCGCCGTGACCGCGGCCTGGCGGGCGGCCCTGGACGACTGGCTGGACCAGCTCCTGGTCGAGCGCAGCCTCAGCGCCAACACGCTGGAGGCCTACCGCCGCGACGTGGAGCGCCTGGCGGCGCGCATGGAGGATCCGGTCCGCGCCACGGAGCGCGTCCTGCGCGACGCCCTGCGCGAGGCCGAGCTGGCCGGCCTCGGCCCGCGCAGCCGCGCCCGCCTGCTCAGCGCCTGGCGCAGCTTCTTCCGCCACCTCCAGGCCGAGGGGTGCCTGGAGCACAGCCCGGCCGAGCTCCTGGACGGGCCGCGCCTGCCCAAGTCCCTGCCCGACGTGCTGCCCGTGGAGAAGGTGGAGGCCCTCATCGCCGCCGCCGGCGGGACGAAGCACCCCCTTCGCGACCGGGCCATGGTGGAGCTTGCTTACGGCTCGGGCCTGCGCGCCAGCGAGTTGACGGGCCTGCCCCTGGCCGACCTCTACCTGGAGGAGTCCCTGGTGCGCGTCGTCGGCAAGGGGCGCAAGGAGCGCTGGGTGCCCGTGGGCCGGCAGGCCGCGCAGTCCCTGGAGGTCTACCTAGCCCTGGAGCGCCCGGCGCTGGCGCGGGTGGCGAGCCCGCCCGCGATCTTCCTCAACTACCGCGGCGGCGCCCTGAGCCGCGTGGGCTGGTGGAAGCTGCTCCAGCGCCTGGCCGCCGCGGCGGGCCTGGCCGGGGCTGTCAAGCCCCACAGCCTGCGCCACAGTTTCGCCACCCACCTTCTGGAAGGGGGCGCCGACCTGCGGGCCGTCCAGGAGATGCTGGGGCACGCGTCCATCAACACGACGCAGATCTACACCCAGGTGGATCGCCTCTATCTCAAGGAGGTCCACCGCAGCTTCCATCCTCGCGGCCGCGCGGCGGGGGAGGGCGCCGGCGCCTGAGCCGACGGGCCTCGCGGCGGAGATGCGGCCGCGCGCGGCGGAGCGGAAGCGTAAGACGCGGCTGACCCCAGCATTTCGTTGACAGGATACGAGCCCTTTGCTTACCTGCAGGTGCCTGGAACGCGGCCGCGGGGCCGCAGCGAGGGAAAGCTATGAGCTACACCGTCCGCCTGGACCTCTTCGAGGGGCCCCTCGACCTTCTCCTGTACCTGATCCGCAAGGAGGAGATCGAGATCACGGACATTCCCATCGCCCGCATCACCGACCAGTACCTCTCCCACCTGAAGACCCTCCAGGCCCTGGAGCTGGACGGAGCAGGCGAGTACGTGCTCATGGCGGCCACCCTCCTGCGCATCAAGAGCCGCATGCTCCTGCCCCGCCACGACGAGGAGGACGAGGAGGACCCGCGCCGGGATCTCGTCCGCCAGCTCCAGGAGTACCGGAAGTTCAAGGAGCTGGCCGAGCGCTTCGACACCCTGGCCCGCGAGCGCGAGAAGCGCCACGAGTTCGTCCCCGCCATGCGCCTGGATGCCCTGCGCAGCCGCGACGAGGTCTTCGATGTGGGCTTCCCCGAGCTCCTGGGGGCCCTGCGCGAGGTCATGGGGTTGGTGGCCGAGCGGGAAGCCCGCCACCGGGTGGAACTGGAGACAGTGACGCTCGAGGAAAAGCTCGAGGTGATCCGCGCAAGGCTCATCAGGGAAAGCCGTTTCCTGTTTCGCGACTTCTTCGCCGAGGCGCCCTCGCGCCTGCACCTGGTGGTCACCTTCATGGCCCTGCTGGAGATGATGAAGGAGGGCGAAGTGCGGGTCCGCCAGGAAGGCGCCTTCGCGGAGATATGGATCGAGGCGGCCGCCGCCGGGGTGGATGGGTTCCCCGGCAGTCAGGCCGCGCCGCTGGCGCAGGCCGCCAGCGCCTGACCAAAGGGTGAGAGAATGACAGCCGACCTCAAGCGCACGGTGGAGGCCCTGCTCTTCGCCGCTCCCGAGCCCCTGAGCCTGGGAAGCCTGCAGAACATCATCCCGCGCTGCGACCGCCGCGGCCTGCGCGCGGCCATCGACGAGCTGCGTCGGGACTACGACGAGGCCGGCCACGCCTTCGAGCTGACGGAACTCGCCGGCGGCTGGCGCATCATGACCCGCCCCGAGCACACCCGCCGCATCGAGGAGATGCTCAAGGGCGAGCGGCGCGTGCGACTCAGCCGCGCGGCCCTGGAGGTCCTGGCGGTGGTGGCCTACCGCCAGCCCTGCACGCGCGTGGACGTGGACGACGTGCGCGGCGTCAACAGCGGCGGCGCCCTGGCGACGCTGCTTGAGCGCGGCCTGCTGCGCATAGCCGGGCGCGCCGAGACCCTGGGCCGGCCCCTGCTCTACGCCACCACGGACGAGTTCCTGGGGCACCTCGGCCTCAACTCCCTGGACGACCTGCCCAACCTGGCCGAGATCGAGGCCCTGCTCGTCTCCGCCCAGAGGCCCGACGAGAGCCCCCTGGCGCCCGAGGAGCGCCGCCTGCGCCTGGTGGAGAACATGGACCAGATCGCGGAGGTGATGGGGGATCTGGAGGCCCCCGGCGGCAACGGCGGCAACGGCAAGGGCGACGGCGATCATCTGGACGAGGTGCCGGCCGGGGCACTGGTCGCCGCGGCGCCGGCGACGGACACCAGCGAGCCCGACGAGCCGGCCCTGGCGGCGGCCCTGCGCGAGGGCTACGCCGAGGAGCGCGCCGGCCTGGAGGCCGCTCCCGCGCCCGCCGGCGGCGACCTGCTGCCGGACGACGGCGTCCCGCTGGTGGAAGAGACCGACGCGGACCTGGCCGCGGACGCGGTCCCGGTCGCCGTGGCGCTCGCCCGGGCGGACGTCGACGGCGACGACGACACCGAGCCTTGAGCAGCATCCGACTCAACCGCCTGCTCGCCCTCGCGGGCGTCGCCAGCCGGCGGCGCTGCGACGAGATCGTGCGGGCCGGCCGCGTCAGCGTGGACGGAGTCGTGGTGACGGCGCCGGGCACGGCGGTCGATCCCGAGCGGCAGGCGGTGCGCGTCGACGGCCGCGCCGTGAGCCTGGAGGCCCCCGTCAGCTACCTGCTCAACAAACCCGTGGGCGTCCTGTCGGCGGCCCGCGACGCCCGCGGCCAGCGCACCGTCCTCGACCTGGCGCGCGAGGCGGGCGTACGCGCCCGCGTCTACCCGGTCGGCCGCCTCGACCGGCACACGCGCGGCCTGATCGTCCTCACCAACGAGGGCGAGCTCGCCCACCGCCTCACCCATCCTCGCTACGAGGTGCCCCGCGTCTACGAGGCGCGCCTCAACCTGCCCATCACCCGCACCCAGATGCGCCGCTTCGCCGCCGGCCTGGAGCTGGCGGACGGCCCGACCCGACCCTGCCGGATCCGCGCCCTGCCGGGCCGGGCTCGCTACGAGGTGACGCTCGGTGAAGGACGCAACCGCCAGGTGCGGCGGATGTTCGAGGCCCTCGGCCGCCGCGTGGACTGGCTCAAGCGCCACCGGCTGGGGCCCCTGTCCCTGGGCCGCCTGCCCGAGGGCGCGCTGCGCGAGTTGACCGCGGAGGAACGGGCCCGGTTGAAAAGGGCCGTGGGCCTGCGTTAGATTGATACGCCGCGCGCTCGCGCCACCGACACCGGGAGGTCGCCTTGGATTTCGAGAAGCTGGCCCGCGAGGAAGTGCTGAAGGTCCGGCCCTACATCCCCGGCAAGCCCGTCGAGGAGCTGCAGCGGGAGCGGGGCCTGTCCGAGATCATCAAGCTCGCCTCCAACGAGAATCCCCGCGGCCCGGCGCCGGCCGTCATCGAGGTGCTGGAGCGGGACATCCGCGCCCTGAACCGCTACCCCGACGACAGCGCCTTCTACCTCTACCGGGCCCTGGCCAAGCATCTGCAGGTGAGCGAGCGGCGCATCCTGGTCGGCAACGGCTCCGTGGAGATCCTCTACTTCCTGGCCGACATCTTCGTGAAGCCCGGCGAGAACCTCGTCTACGCGACGCCGTCCTTCGTCATCTACGACATCGTCGCCACGCTGAGCCTGGGCGAGGGGCGCCCGGTGCCCTGCGACGGTGACTTCCGCCACGATCTGGACGCCATGCTGGCGCGGGTGGACGACAGGACGAAGCTCGTCTTCGTCTGCAATCCCAACAACCCGACGGGGACCTACGTCACCGAGGCCGAGCTGCGCCGCTTCCTCGACGCCGTGCCCCCGGAGGTCCTCGTCGTCGTGGACGAGGCCTACTACGAGTACGTGGACGCGCCCGATTACCCCCAGACCCTGGAATGGCTCGAGCGCTATCCGAACCTGGTGGTCCTGCGCACCTTCTCGAAGATCCACTCCCTGGCCGGACTGCGCATCGGCTACTCCATCAGCCACCCCGAGCTGGTGGGCCTCCTGCAGCGCGTGCGGCCGCCGTTCAACGTCAACTCCCTCTCCCAGGCCGCGGCCCTGGCCAGCCTCGGCGAGACCGAGCGCGTCCGCCGGATCGCCGCCGAGAACCGACTGGGCATCACCTTCCTCAGCGAGCGACTGGCGACTCTGGGCTGCCGGGTGCTGCCCAGCCAGACCAACTTCGTCATGGTCTTCCTGCCCATCGACGCCGCCGCCGCCTATGACAAGCTGCTGGACCGCGGCGTCATCGTGCGTCCCATGCCCAGCTTCGGCACCGACATCAACGCCGTGCGGATCAGCGTCGGCCTGGAGGAGGAGAATCAGCGCGCGGTGGCGGCCCTGGAGGAACTCCTGGGGCGCAAGACCGTGTCCTGAGGCGCCCATGGATTACCGCATCCGTCCCGCCCTGCGCTTCCGCGGCCGCTGGCCTGCCGCGGGGGACAAGTCCATCACGCACCGCGCGCTGCTCTGCGGAGCCCTGGCCGAGGGCGTCACCGAGCTGCGCAACGCCAATCGCGGCGAGGACTGCGCGCGCACGCGGGCCCTCGTCGAAGCCCTCGGCATCCAGGTGGAGGACCTCGGCCGGGGGCACCTGCGCCTGACGGGGCGCGGCGGCCGCTTCCGCGCGCCCGCGGGTCCCCTGGACGCCGGCGGCAGCGCCACGACCCTGCGCCTGGCCGCCGGCCTCCTGGCCGCCCAGCCGTTCGAGACGGTCCTGGATGGAGACGCCTCCCTGCGGCGGCGGCCCATGGCCCGCGTGGCCGAACCCCTCGCGGCCCTGGGCGCGCGGGTGACCCCGGCGGACGGCGGCACGCCGCCCCTGCGCGTGCAGGGCGGCGCCCTGCGCGGCGCGGCCGTGGCCAGCCCCGTGGCCAGCGGCCAGGTGAAGACGGCCTTCCTGCTGGCCGCCCTCCAGGCCGCGGGGGAGAGCCGCTTCACCGAGCCGCGGCCCAGCCGCGACCACGGCGAGCGGCTCCTGGCGCGGATGGGCGCGGTCATCGCGCGCGACGGCGAGACCCTCGTCCTGGCCGGGCCGCAGGCGCTGCGCGGCGTGAGCCTCGCGATCCCGGGCGACCTCAGCGCGGCGGCCTTCCTGCTGGGGGCCGCCCTGCTCGTGGAGGGCGGCAGCGTCGTGGTGCGCGGCGTCGGGATCAATCCCACGCGCGACGGCTTTCTGCGCATCGTGGAGCGCATGGGGGGGCGCCTGGCCGCCTATCACCCCCGCGAGGAGGCCGGCGAGCCGGTGGCGGACCTGCTCGCCCAGCACTCGCGCCTGCGCGCGGTGGAGGTGGCGCCGGACGACGTGCCGTCCCTCATCGACGAGCTGCCCCTGCTGGCCCTGCTGGCGGCGCGCGCGACCGGCACGAGCCGTTTCCACGGCCTCGGCGAGCTGCGCGTCAAGGAGAGCGACCGGCTGGCCGGCACGGCGGACCTGATCGCCGCCTTCGGCGGGCGGGCCCGCGTGGAGGCCGACAGCCTGGTGGTGGAGGGCGGGCGCCCGCTGCGCGGCGCCGAGGTCGATCCCCGCGGCGACCACCGGCTGGCGATGGCCGCGGCGGTGCTGGGCCTGGCGGTCCCGGGCCGGACGGTCGTGCGCGGGGCCGAGTGCGCCGCCGCCAGCTTCCCCGAGTTCTTCTCCCTCGCGCGCCGGTTCTCCGGCGGCGCCCTGACCCAGGCCGCGGCGGAGGGAGCATGATCGTCACCATCGACGGCCCGGCGGCCAGCGGCAAGAGCACCACGGCCCGCGCCGTGGCCCTGGCCCTGGGCTTCGACTACCTGGACACGGGCGCCCTCTATCGCTGTCTCACACTCGCCGCCCTCGAGGCGGGCGTGCCGCCGGAGGCGGGCGACGCCCTCGACGCGCTGCTGCAAGGCCTCACCATCAAGTACCGCTACCACAAGGGGCGCATCTTCCTGCGCCTGGGCGGCCGCGACGTCAGCGAGGCCATCCGCGGCGTCGAGGTGACGGCCGGGGCCAGCGCCTACAGCGCCCTGCCCGCGGTGCGTGAGCACATGGTGGCCTTCCAGCGCCAGTACGCGCGCGGCCGGGACCTCGTGGCCGAGGGGCGCGACATGGGCAGCGTCGTCTTCCCCGACGCCGAGCTGAAGATCTTCCTGGTGGCCGATCCGACCGAGCGCGCGCGACGCCGCGCCCGCGACTTCCGCGGCCAGGGGCGCGCGGTCGACGCCGGCACCGTACAGGCCGAGCTGGAGCGCCGCGACGCCCTGGATTCCGGCCGCGACCACTCGCCCCTCATCCGTCCCGCGGGCGCGGTGGAGATCGACAACAGCCGCATGACCATCGACGAGCAGGTCGCGGCCGTGATGCGCCTCGCGGCAGAGCGGCGGCCCGCCCGGCGCGTTTCGCCCGAGGAGCTGCTGTGGCCCGTGACGGACGACGCCGCGGGCGTGGCGCGCGCCGAGCGCATGCGCGCCGGCTATCGCGTCACGCGGGCCTTCCTGCGCGGCGTCATGAAGCTGGTCTTCAACACGCGCTACCACCACGAGGAGCGCGGCCGCGTGCCGGGGCCGCTGCTGGTGGCGAGCAACCACATCGGCTACCTGGACCCGCCCGCGGCGGGCAGCGCGGTCCATCGCGAGCTGACCTTCGTCGCCAAGCGGGAGCTGTTCCGCTTGGCGCCGTTCGCCGCGCTGATCCGCTACTACAACGCCGTGCCCATCGAGCGGGGCGCCTTCGACCGCGCCTGCTTCGACACCCTGCGCCGGCGGCTGCAGGCCGGGGGCGCCGTCTTCTTCTTCCCCGAGGGCACGCGCAAGCCGGTGGGCTGGCTGGGCCGCGCCAAGTTCGGGCTCGGCCTCATGGCCCACGAGAGCGGGGCGCCCGTGCTGCCCGTCTACCTGCGCGGCACCGACCGGCCCCTGCGCGCCGTGCTGCGCCGGAGCCGCATCGATGTCTACCTGGGCCGCCCCCTGCACATCGCGCCGCTCCTGGACCGCGGCGTGAGGGGCCGCGAGCTCTACGACCTCTTCGGCGAGGGGGTCATGGCCGAGATCGCCCGGCTCCAGGACGAGGCCGGGGGGATCCGGGGATCCGGGGCCGCCTGAGCCGGCCGCCGATCCCGTTTTCGCCACCGGCGCGGCCGCCCGCTTCTGGCGGATTCCCTTGCCCCCCTTGCTTTTCCGGTTGTTTTGCACTATCGTCTCGGGGTTGCCCGGAGACGCGTCCGGGCCTTTCGTGCGTGGAACAGGAGGATGACCACCCATGACTTTCGAACAGGACCCCCCGCAGGCCCCGGAGACGCCTCCGGCGGCCGACGAATCCACGAAGAAGGGAGGTGAGTTCGAGCAGGCACCCGTCGAGACGACGGGCGCGGCGGCGGCCCCGTCCAAGGCCCAGATCCTCAACCGGACGCTGGGCATTCCCACCGAGGAGGCCGGCGTCGGCAGAGCGGACATGCGCAAGGCCGAGGATTTCGAGGAGATGATGCTCCAGTACGAGAACACCCTCAAGGAGATCAAGGAGGGCGAGATCGTGAAGGGCACCATCCTCCATGTCGGCGACAGCGAGATCCAGGTCAACGTCGGATTCAAGAGCGAGGGCTACATCTCGCGCAGCGAATTCGGCGGCGAGCCCGTGCAGCCCGGCGACGAGGTGGACGTCTTCCTCGAGAGCCTCGAGGACCAGGACGGACTCGTGGTGCTCTCCAAGGAGAAGGCCGACTTTCTCAAGGTATGGGACACCATCAAGGACGCCTACGACAACGGCAAGGTGCTGGCCGGCACCGTCGACCGGCGCATCAAGGGCGGACTGGTGGTCCGCTTCCTCGGCGTGGAGGCCTTCCTGCCGGGCAGCCAGGTGGCCCTGCGCCAGGTGCCCGATCTGGAAGCCCTCATCAACCAGGATTTCGATTTCAAGATCATCAAGCTGAACAAGCGGCGTCGCAACATCGTGGTGAGCCGGCGCACCGTCCTCGAGGAGGAGCGCAACCGCCTCAAGGCCCAGATCATCCAGGAGCTGGAAAAGGGCCAGGTGCGCAAGGGCACGGTCAAGAACATCACCGACTTCGGCGCCTTCGTGGACCTGGGCGGCATCGACGGCCTCCTGCACCTGACGGACATGAGCTGGGGCCGCATAAGCCACCCCAGCGAGCTGGTCAACATCGGCGACGAGATCGAGATCAAGGTGCTGGACGTGGACCTGGATCGCGAGCGGATCAGCCTCGGCCTCAAGCAGCTGACGCCCTATCCCTGGGACGAGGTGGAGACCAAGTACCCCATCGGCGCCAAGGTCATCGGCAAGGTCGTCTCCATCACCGATTACGGCGCCTTCGTCGAGCTGGAGAAGGGCGTGGAGGGGCTCATCCACATCAGCGAGATGAGCTGGACCCGCCACGTCAAGCACCCCAGCAAGATCGTCTCCATCGGCCAGGAGGTGGAGGCCATGGTCCTGTCGGTGGACCGGGATAACGAGAAGATCAGCCTCGGCCTCAAGCAGACGGAGCCCGATCCCTGGGACACCCTCGACGAGAAGTACCCCATCGGCGCCATCGTGCCGGGCAAGGTGCGCAACCTGACCAACTTCGGCGCCTTCGTGGAGCTGGAGGAGGGCATCGACGGCCTGGTCCACATCAGCGACATGAGCTGGACCAAGCGCGTGCGCCATCCCCGCGAGATGCTGAACAAGAGCGACGACATCGAGGTGGTGATCCTGGCCATCGACAAGGAGATCCGCCGCATCAGCCTCGGCATCAAGCAGCTCCAGCCCGACCCGTGGCTCGAGCTGAGCGCCAAGTACGTCGAGGGCACCTTCGTGGACGCCAAGGTCGTCCGGCCGCTGGAGCGCGGCGTGGTGGTCGAGGTCGAGGATGAAGTCGAGGGCTTCATCCCCGTCAGCCACCTGGGCGATCGCAGCATCAAGAAGCCGCCGGCGCACTTCGCCGAGAACGACATCCTGCCGGTGAAGGTCATCAAGGTGGACCACGACGGCCGGCGCATCGTCCTCTCCGTGACCGACCGTCTCCGCGAGGAGGGCCAGGAGGCCCTGACCGAGTACCTCGCCAAGTACGGCGAGCCCCGCTTCCGCGAATCCGAGGTGGAGAAGTCCGCCGAGGATGAGAAGCCGGCGGACGGAACGGCCGACGAGGACGCGCCGGAGGACCTGCTCGAGGCCCCCGACGAGGACGCGCCGGAGGACCTGCTCGAAGCCGCCGCTGAGGACGAGCCGGTGGCCGTGCCCGAGCTGGCCGCGGCGGACGCCGAGCCGGCGACCGAGGTCGAGAAGGCGCCGCCGGCCGAGCCCGAGGCCGCGCCCGCGCCGGAGTCGCCGCCCGAGGCCGAGCCCGAGAAGAAGCCCGAGGGCGAGTCCGGCGCCTAGCGTCCTCGCGTCGACATCACGGGGAGGCCGGGCCGCCGGCCTCCCCTTCGTATTTCCAGGAGCGTGCCTGTTGCCAGCGGAGACCGCAGCCGCCCAGCGACGCTGCGTGGCCCTGGTCACCCAGGGTTGCAAGGTCAACCAGTACGAGACCCAGGTCCTGCGCGAGGGATTCCTGGCCCGCGGCTGGACCGAGGTGCCCTTCGGCCGCGAGGCGGATCTCACCGTCATCAACTCCTGCACCGTGACCGCGGGCAGCGACCGCGACCTGCGCAAGCTCGTGGGTCGGGCGCGCCGCGCGAGCCCCGCCGGGCGCGTGATCGTGGCCGGCTGCCGGCCGGAGGTCGATCCGGCGGGCTGTGCCGGCCTGGCCGGGGTCGATCGCATCGTGGGCAACGCCCGCAAGCTCGACCTGCCCGCGGCCGCCACGGACGGCGGCTGGGAGCGGCTGGCTGGCGGCGGCGCCCGGCCCGCCATGGCGCCGGTGACGGGGCTCGCGGGGCGCAGCCGTCCCATCCTCAAGGTCCAGGATGGCTGCGATCTGCGCTGCAGCTACTGCATCGTGCCCCTGGCGCGCGGGCCGGCGCGCAGCCGGCCCGCGGCGGACGTGCTCGCGGTCGCGCGGCGGCTGGAGTCGGGAGGCTACCGCGAGGTCGTCCTGTCGGGCATCCAGCTCGGGCTCTACCGCGATCCGGCGCCGCCCGGCCGGGGCCTGGCCGACCTGCTGGCGTACCTGCTGGCCGGCACCCGCCGCCTGCGCCTGCGCCTCGGGTCCCTGCTGCCGCGTCACGTCACGCCGGACCTCATCGCGCTCTTCCGCGACGAGCCGGCGAGGCTCTGCCCGCACTTCCACGTCTCCCTGCAGAGCGGCGACGACGGCGTCCTGGCCGCCATGCGCCGGCCCTACCGCCGCGAGGAGTACCGCGATCTCCTGGCGCGCCTGGTCGCTGAACTGGACGATCCCTGCCTGGGCACCGACGTCATCGTCGGCTTTCCCGGCGAGGACGCGGCCGCCTTCGCGCGCACACGTGACTTCTTGGCTTCCCTGCCACTGGCCTACGGGCATGTCTTTCCCTTCTCGCCGCGGCCGGGCACCGAGGCCGCGCGACTGCTCGACGACGTGCCCCACGCGGACAAGGCGCGGCGCGGGCACGTCCTGCGCGACCTGCTCGCCGCGGGCGGGCGGGCCTACCGCGCGCGGCAGGCGGGACGGACCCTGCGCGTGGTGATCGAGCGCCGCCTGGCCGACGGTCGCTGGCTGGGCACCAGCGGCAACTACCAGCGCGTCGTCCTGGCCGCGCCGGCGCTGCGCGGGGGCGGACGCGATGCGTCGCCGCTCGGCGCGGGCGACCTGGTGGCGGCGTCGGTCACGGGCGTCGAGGGATCGCGCCTGACGGCCCGGGCGGACGCCGGGCGCGAGGCGGCGGGAGGCGCGCCATGAGCCGCCGCTTCTACGTGGAGACCTACGGCTGCCAGATGAACGCCTATGACTCCCAGGTAATGGCGGGGGGGCTCGAGCGGGCGGGCTGGGAGCCGGCGGCGTGCCCCGAGGAGGCCGACCTCGTCCTCGTCAATACCTGCGCCGTGCGGGAGCACGCCGAGCGGCGCGTCCTGGGCCGGCTGAGCCAGCTGGCGGCGCTGCGGCGACGGCGCGAGCGGCCGCTGGTCCTCGGCGTCGTCGGCTGCATGGCCCAGCGGCTCGGCGCCGATCTCGTCGCCGCCACCGGCGGCTGCGTGGACCTCGTGGTGGGGCCCGACCAGTACGACCGGCTGCCGGACCTGGCCGCCGCGGCCGCGGCCCGCGGCGAGGCGCTGATCTGCACCGAGCGCGACCACGGCGCCGTCTACCGCGCCAAACCCAGGACGGCGCCCCCTGGCGGTTCCCACTTCGTCGCCGTCATGCGCGGCTGCGACAACTACTGCGCCTACTGCGTGGTGCCCTACACGCGCGGCCGCGAGCGCAGCAAGCCCTGGCGCCAGGTGAGGGACGAGGTGGCGGACCTGGCCGCCCGCGGCGCCTTCGAGGTGGTCCTGCTCGGCCAGTCCGTCAGCAACTACCGCGACGGCGACGTGGACCTGGCGGGCCTGCTCGAGCGCCTGCATGACATCCCCGGGCTGCAGAGCCTGCGCTTCCTCACCAGCTACCCCACGGACGCCAGCGAGCGCCTGCTGAGGACCGTCGCCGCCCTGCCCAAGGTGGGCACCGAGCTTCACCTGCCCTTCCAGGCGGGCAGCGATCGGATCCTCGCGGCCATGAACCGCCGCTACACCGTCGCCGAATACGAGGCCGTGCTCGACCGCGCGCGCGGCCTCATCCCGGACGCGCTGTTCACCACGGACATCATCGTCGGCTTCCCCGGCGAGACGGAGGCGGACTTCGCGGGCACCCTGTCGGTGGTGGAGCGCCAGGGCTTCGCCTCGGCCTTCACCTTCAAGTACTCCGCGCGGGCGGGAACGCGCGCCGCGCGCCTGCCGGACGACGTGCCCCGGCCGGTCAAGGAGGAGCGCCTGGCGCGGCTCAACGCGCTGCAGTCCCGCAAGACGCGCGAGCTGCTGGAATCCCAGCTCGAACGCACCCTGGAGATAGTGCTTGATGAGCCCAGCAAAAAACGGGAGACTCAGCTCCGCGGCCGCAGCCGCAACAACCTGCGCGTCATCGTGGACCGGGCGCCGGGCCTGAGGCTGGGGGTCCGTGTCCGCGCGCGCATCAACGCGATCGCGGGCACCACGCTGATCGGAACGCTTGCGGGTGAAGCCTGAGGAGGCGAGGGATGTGGATCCTCCAACGCCTGTTGGTCGTGCTGGCCCTGGCCATGGTTCTCCTGTTCGGCATGCTCAACGCCGGCGAGAAGGTGACGGTCCACTACTGGTTCGGCTACAGCTTCGCCAACAGTCCGCTGCCCCTGGTCATGGTAACCTTCTTCCTGATCGGGGTGCTCTTCTACTACCTCTTCTCGGTCGCGCGGGAGTGGCGACTGCGCGCCGAGATCCGGCGCCTGCGCCGGGTCGCCCGGAGCACCGACAGCGAGATCCAGCAGCTCCGCCGGATCTCCCTCGAGGAGGATCTGGGTCCCGAGCCGGCTCTTCCGGACGATGAGAGGGCGGGTCCGTGACCCAGCTCCAGCTCATCGGTCTGGGCGTCGCCATCCTGCTGGCCGCGATCCTGGCCGTGTGGATACTGGTGCGCCTCGGCGGCGGCCGGCGCGACGCCGGCACCGTCGTGGATCACCACCTGGTGGCACTCGAGGCCCTGGCCGACGGCGAGAGCGGACGCGCCCGGGAGGAGCTGAAGCTGGCCGTGCAGGCCGGGCAGGGCGGCGCCGACGCCTACCTGCGCCTGGCCGACCTCTACCGGGCCGAGGGGCAGCTCAAGAAGGCCATCCATCTCCACCGCGCGCTGGAGGTGGGCCAGAACTGGAGCCAGACCGTGCGCGAGCGCATCCTCCGCGGCCTGGCCGAGGACTACCTGGCCGCGGGCCGCTGGGACGACGCACTGGGGCAGCTCGAGCAGCTGCGCAAGCTGGGGGGGCGCGATCCAGGCCTGCTGCGCCGCCTCAGCCAGGTTCACCTGCGCCGCGGCGACGGCGAGCGGGCCCAGTCCATGCTGCGCCGCGCCCATCGCATCGAGGGCGAGGAGAAGCCCGACGAGCTGGCCATCCTCCTTGCCGAGCACGCGCGGCGCCTCATCGGCGAGCAGCGCCACAGGGAGGCCCGCAAGGCGCTCCAGGAGGCACTCAAGCAGGACGGCGACTGCCTGCCGGCGCTGGCCCTCTCCGTGGACCTGCACATCCGCGAGGGCGACGAGCAGAAGGCCGCCGACGAGATCCAGCGTCTGGTGCTGACGGGCCAGCCCGGCAGCGAGCTCGACTACCCGCGCATGGAGAAGCTCTTCTTCGAGCTGGGACGCTTCCACGAGATCCAGTTCGTCTACCAGGAGCTGCTCAGCAAAGTGCCGGGCTTCTGGCCGGCGCGCTTCGCCCTGGCCGATCTCCTGGACAAGCGGGGCCGCCGCGACGAGGCGACGCACCTGCTGGAGTTCTCCCGCGAGGCGCCCGACGCCGTGGCCGGCCGGGCCGCCGGCCGCTTGCTGGCGTGGGGGGAGACGGAGGCCGCCGCGCGCTGGCTCGAGCGCTGGCGGGATCCGCTCGCCCCCGCCACCCGTGGCTATCGCTGCCGCAACTGCGGGATGGAGCACACCCGCCCGCGCTGGTACTGTCCTTCCTGCCATGGATTCAAGAGCTATGAGCCCATCCGCGAAGAAAGCGAAGCGGCGGGCGCCTAGATCCCTGCTGCTCCTTCCCGTCTTCCTGCTGGTCCTGCTCGGCCTGGTCGCCGCCGGCCCCTGGCCCGAGTCACCGGATCAGGACGCTGCTCGGCGCGGGCGGACCGAGGGGGAGGCGGCGGCCGACTACCGCTACGCGGCGGGCCTCTACCGCGCCCTCGAGGCCGCGGCCGGCGACGCCCCCACGGACGCCGAGGCCCTGCGCCTGGCCCGAGCCCAGGCCGGCCAGGGGCAGGAGGATCACGCGCGGCGCCTGCTGGCCGGCCGCGACTCCCTGCCCGCCGACCTGGCGCTGGTGCTGCGCCTGGCGGAGAGCGAGCGTCCCTGGAGCGACCTGGAACGGGAGCGATGGCGCCGGATCCTCGACGGCGGGGACGGCGAGAGCCTCTACTGGCGGGCCCGCCTGGAGCTGGCCCTGGGCGACGGCGCGGCGGCACGGGAGCGCCTGCGGACCCTCCTGCGCCGCGAGCCGGGCTCCGTCTTCGCGCCGGCGGCCCTGGAGCTGATGGAGGCGCTGCCCCCGGCGCCCGCTCAGCGCGCCGACCGGGTTGCGGAGGCGGCGCCCGCCGACGCCGACGGCGTGCGCGTCCAGTGGGGAGTCTTCCGCGACCCCCACGGGGCGCGGCGGCACGCGGACGCCCTGGCCGCCTACGGGCAGAAGGCCGAGATCCTGCTCCTGCGTCGCGGCGGCGAGGATCTCTACCGCGTCGTCAGCCCGCCCTTCGCCGACGAGGGCGGGGCGCGCGCACGGGGCGAGGAACTGCGCGAGCGCTATGGCCTCGACTTCGTCCTGCTGCGCGAAGAGGGCCCATGAGCCGCGCCCGCGGGATCCTGACGCCCATGATGGAGCAGTACCGCCGGATCAAGCAGCAGCACCCGGACCGCATCCTGCTCTACCGCATGGGCGATTTCTACGAGACCTTCTACGACGACGCCGTCACCGCGAGCCGCGTGCTGGGCATCGCCCTGACCACGCGGGGCAAGAGCCAGGGCGAGCCCGTTCCCCTGGCCGGCGTGCCGCACCACTCCGTGGAGACCTACGTGCACCGCCTGATACAGGCGGGCCACAGCGTCGCCATCTGCGAGCAGGTGGAGGACCCCGCCCTGGCCAAGGGGGTGGTCAAGCGGGAGGTGACAGAGGTCATCACGCCGGGCACCGTGGCCATCGAGGCGTTCCTGCCGTCGCACCAGGGCGCCTACTGCCTCGCCCTGCAGCCCGGGGAAGACCGGGTCGGCTACGCTCTGGGCGACGTCTCCACGGGCGAGCTGCTGGCCGGCCAGGACCATCCGACCGTGGTGCTGGGCCTGCCGGCGCGCTTCCGCGTGCGCGAGATCATCCATCCGGACGGCCTGGAGGAGGCGGGCTTCGTCGGCGAGCTCAAGCGGCTCTACCCCGAGCTCCACTACGCGTCGCGCCGGACCTGGGACTTCCTGCCCGAGGAGGCCGAGGCCGTCCTGCGCCGCCACTTCGGCGTGGCCCGCAGCGAGATGGTGGGGCTGCGCGAGGGCGAGGAGCCCCTGCTGCGCGCGGCGGGCGCCCTGCTGGCCTACTTCCACGAGCTCAAGTCCGGCGACCTCGCGTACATGGACCGCATCCAGTTCCTCCGCGAGGACGAGACCATGGTGCTCGACCGGGTCACCGTCGAGAACCTCGAGCTGATGGCGCCCCTGCGGGGCGACGACCGCCGGGCCACCCTCTTCGGCCAGCTGGACCGCTGCGTGACGCGCATGGGCTCCCGGCTGCTGTCGCGCTGGCTCCTGGCGCCGCCCATGCAGCGGGAACGCGTCCAGGCCCGCCACGACGCCGTCGAGGCGCTGCTGGGCGACCGCGAGCGGCGCGAGGCGCTGGCCGACCGCCTGGGCCGCGTCGCCGACCTGGAGCGCCTGGTGGGCCGCCTGGACGGCCACCAGGCCCGGCCCCGCGACCTGCGCGCCCTGGCCGACACGCTGGCCCTGCTGCCCGAGATCGGCGACCTGCTGGCGGGCGCGCCATCGGCGCTGCTCGCCGGGCTGGCGGGCGAGCTGGCGCCCCTGCCCGAGCTGCGCGCGGAGCTGGACCGGGCCCTGGTGGACGAGCCCCCGGCCAAGCTGGCCGATGGGGGCTTCATCGCCGGGGGCTACGACGCCGAGCTGGACCGCCTGCGCTCCCTCAGCCGCGACGGCCGCGCCTGGATCCTCTCCCTGCAGGAGAAGGAGCGCGAGCGCTCGGGCATCGCCAAGCTGAAGGTCGGCTACAACAAGGTCTTCGGCTACTACCTGGAAGTCAGCAAGGGCCAGGCGGAAAAGGCGCCCGACGACTACGTCCTCAAGCAGCAGCTCGTGGGCAGCCACCGCTACGTCACGCCCGAGCTGAAGAGCCGCGAGGAGGAGATCCTCGGCGCCGAGGAGCGCCTGGCGCGGCGCGAGCTCGAGCTGCTCGAGAGCCTGCGCGCGCGCGCCTACGCCGAGCACCGGGCCATCCAGGCCGACGCGCGGGTCCTGGCCACCCTGGACGTGCTGCGCGCCCTGGCCGAGCTGGCCGAGCGCAACCGCTACGTGCGGCCGGAGATCTGCGAGGAGCCCGTCCTGGAGATCCGCGAGGGCCGGCACGCGGTGGTGGAGCAGCTCCTGGAGGGCGATTTCATCCCCAACGACCTCGCCCTGGACACGGAGCGCGAGCAGGTGCTGCTGCTGACGGGCCCCAACATGGGCGGCAAGAGCACCTACCTGCGGGCCGCGGGGCTTATCGTCCTCATGGCCCAGATCGGCAGCTTCGTGCCCGCGGCGGCGGCGCGCGTGGGGCTCACCGACAAGATCTTCACGCGCGTGGGAGCCAGCGACAACCTGGCCCGCGGCCAGTCCACCTTCCTCATCGAGATGGAGGAGACGGCCACCATCCTGCGCAACTGCACCGACCGCAGCCTCGTCCTCATGGACGAGATCGGCCGCGGCACCAGCACCTACGACGGACTCAGCCTGGCCTGGGCCGTGGTGGAGCACCTCCACGCCGACGGGCGGCCCCATCCCAAGACCCTCTTCGCCACGCACTACCACGAGCTGACGCGGCTCGAGGGGGAGCTGGAGCGCCTGGTCAACCGCCACGTGACGGTCAAGGAGTGGCAGGACGAGATCGTCTTCCTGCGGCGTGTGGAGCCCGGCCCCGCCGAGCGCAGCTACGGGATCCACGTGGCGCGCCTGGCCGGACTGCCGCGGGAGGTCATCGAGCGGGCCTTTCAGCTCTTGCATTGGATCGAGCAAGAGAGGAACATGGAGGGGGAGCTGCCAGCGGGGACGCCGCCCGCGCGGCCCCAGATGGAGCTGTTCACGACCGCGCATCGCCACCCGGTGCTGGACGCGCTGCGCTCCCTGGAACCCGAACGGCTGACTCCCCTGGAGGCCCTGAATCTCTTGCAACGCTTCAAGAAAGCGTTGCAAGATGATGGGATGGTGTAAGTTGAGCCGGTTGCTACTCGTGGGAAGCGACGCCGTCATGCTGCTCCTGCTGGAGCGCATCCGCCTGCATGGGGGCCATGAGGTGGTGGGCCTCGGCCCCGCCGAGAGCGGCAGCCTGATGGGCGTATACGCCGAGATCGCCGGCCTCCCGCTCCTGGACGAGCGCGACGCCGCCGGCTGGGCCGAGTCCGCCGACCTGATCGTCGCCGGCGAGGGCGCCGGCGGCCTCCTGTTGCCCGACTTGCCGCGCGTGGACGCCGATGAGGCCGAGGCGCGCCTGCTGGGCGAGCCGGTCGCGGCGCCGCCCGAGCCGCCCCGGGGCGCCGGTGCCCGCGTCGAGCGCCCGCTGCCCGTCCGCAGCGCGGACACGGTGCCAGCGGCGCCGGCCGAGGAGCGTGCCGCCGACGCACCGGCCACGCCCGCGGGCGAAGCGCCGCCGGCGGGCGGGGCCGCGCCGGACGCCGGCGAGCGTGAGACGACGCGAGCGGAGCCGCGACGCGGCATCACGGTCCGGCGCGATCCCACGGCCTTCCCGCGCGAGCTCCAGCGGGAGATCCTCCGCAGCAAGCGCTACCACCTGGGCTTCTGCCTGACCGTCCTGCGCGTGCTGGATGCGGCGGGTCGGACCATGTCCGCCGACCGCTTCCGCACCGAGCCCCTGGCATCCCTGCCCCAGCGCGTGGGGCGGGCCACCGACAGCTGGGGCCTCACCGTCGAAGGCTACCTGCTGCACCTGGCGCCGGAGACCATCGAGCAAGCCGCCCAGCTCCGCCGCCGCCTGGTGGAGGTCCTGAACGCCGAGTGCGCGGACCTGCCGGGCGGCCCGTGGCGGACCTTCGCCGGCCAGGCGCGCTATCCCCAGCACGGCGAGGACGCGCGGGGCCTGCTGACCGCCGCCCTGCGCAGCCTGGAGCGGTCGCTGGCCACGGCCCGGGAGACCGAGCCGTGAGACGGCCCATCCGCCCCCTGGCTCCTGAGACCGTCAACCGCATCGCCGCCGGCGAGGTGGTGGAGCGGCCGGCCTCGGTGCTCAAGGAGCTGCTGGAGAACTCCCTCGACGCCGGCGCGCGGCGTCTGGAGCTGGAGATCGCCGGCGGGGGCGTCGCCCTGGTACGCCTGGCCGACGACGGGTTCGGCATCCCCCGCGACGAACTGGCCGAGGCCCTCGAGCGCCACAGCACCAGCAAGATCACCACCCTGGCCGACCTGGCGAAGGGCGAGACGCTGGGCTTCCGCGGCGAGGCCCTGGCGGCCATCGCCGCCGTGAGCCGCCTGGAGCTGTCCAGCCGCGTGGCGGAGGACGAGAGCGGCTGGATCCTCGCGGCCCGGGGCGGCGAATCGGGCACGGTCCGGCCCCAGGCGCGCGGCCGCGGCACCACCGTCGCCGTGCGGGACCTGTTCGCCGACCTGCCGGCCCGGCGCAAGTTCCTGGGCAGCGAGGCGGCGGAGAAGCGGCGCCTGCTCGCCCTGTGGCACACCTACGCCCTGGCCTACCCCGAGGTGGAGTTCGTCCTGCGCGAGGGCGGGCGCGAGCTGTCGCGCCACGTGGCCGCGGCGGGCCTGCACGAGCGGGCGGGGCAGATCCTCGGCGGAGGCACCGTGCGCCACATGGTCGAGGTGGACGCCGCGGACGGCGACACCCGCCTGACGGGCCTGGCGAGCCTGCCCCTGGTCAGCCGAGGCAACCGCAGCCACCAGTTCCTCTTCCTGGGGCGGCGTCCCATACAGGACGCCCAGGTGTCCCACGCCATCAGCCAGGCCTATCGCGAGGTCCTGGCGCCGGGCCGGTATCCCGCCTGCCTGCTCTTTTTGGAACTGCCGTCGGGACAGGTGGACGTAAACGTACACCCGGCCAAGCGGGAGGTGCGCTGGCGCGACGGCCGGCGGATTCACCATCTCGTCGGCGAAGGCCTGCGCCACGCCATCGGCGGCCGCGGCGACCTGGGTCGCTTCCTGGCCGAGCACGGCGACCTGCAGGTGGGAGCGCCGCGCGACGCGGCCGGAGCGACGGCGAAGGCCGCGGCGGGCGACCGGGCCGCCGGGGCCCGGGCCGCCGCCGGCGGTCGCCAGGCCGAGATGGACCTGCCGCCGGGCGGCGGGCGGGGAGCGCCCCGGCCGGCGGGAGCCGGGAGCGCCTGGCACACCGCGGACCTGGTGCGCCTGCACGCCGGCGCGGAGGGCGGCGAGCGAGAGGCCATGCGCCACGAGGAACGCCTCTTCTGGCAGCTCCACAGCACCTTCATCCTGACCCAGATCCGCGGTGGCCTGGTCATCATCGACCAGCACAACGCCCACGAGCGCGTCCTGTACGACCGGGCGCGGGCCGCCCTCGCCGGTCGTCCGGCCGGGACGCAGCGCCTGCTCTTCCCGCACACCGTGGAGCTGAGCGCCCAGGAGATGGCCGCCTGGCGCGAGCAGGCCCCGCTCTTCAAGGACCTGGGCTTCGACATCGAGGCCTTCGGCGAGAGCACCCTCTCCGTCTCGGGGATTCCCGACGGGCTGCAGCGCTGGGACGGCGGCGAGACGCTGCGCGACATCCTGGACGACCTGCTGGAAGAGCGCGGCGGGGCGGGCGCCAAGCGCGACCGCGCCCTCATGAGCTACGCCTGCAAGAGCGCCATCAAGGCCGGCGAGCCGCTGCGCGAGGAGGAGATGCGCAACCTGGTGGACCGGCTCTTTGGCACCGAGAATCCCTACACCTGCCCCCACGGCCGGCCCATCGTCATCCGCATCAGCATGGACGAGCTGGAGAAGCGCTTCCAGCGCCAGGTGCCCGGTCCCGCCGGGCAGGCGGCGGAGGACGGGGCGGGCTGATGGCCGACCTGCCGGTCCTCGTCGTCATGGGGGCCACGGCCGCGGGCAAGAGCGACCTCGCCCTGCGCCTGGCCGAGGCGGCGGGCCGGGAGATCGTCAGCGCCGACAGCCGCCAGGTCTATTCCGGCCTGCGCATCGGCACGGCGCAGCCCACGGCCGCCGAGCGCTCCCGTGTCGCGCATCACCTCGTCGACTTCCTGCCCCTGGGAGAGCACTTTTCCGCGCAGCGCTTCGCCGACGCGGCCCTGGCCCTGCTGCGCGCGCGGCCCGCGGCGCCGCCCCTGGTGGTGGGGGGGACGGGCTTCTGGCTGCGCAGCCTCTGGGAGGGACTCTTCCCCCTGGACGCCGATCCCGCCGAGCTGGCCGCCGCGCGCGAGGAGCTGGGCGCGCTGGCGACGCCCGACCTGGCCGCGCGCCTGGCCGCGGTGGATTCCGAGACGGCCCGCCGCCTGCATCCCAACGACCGCCAGCGCATCCTGCGCGCCCTGGAAGTGGTGCAGCTGACGGGAGTGCCCCTGTCCGAGCATCACCGCCGGCCGCGCGAGCGTCCCACGGGTTTCGCCTGGCGGCGCGTGCTGGTGAGGCGCGAGCGCGCGGACCTCCGCGAGCGCATCGCGCGACGGACGCAGGCCATGCTGGCGGGGGGCTGGATCGAGGAAGTGCGGGGCCTGCTCGGCGGCGGCGCCGGTGCGGATTCGCCAGGCATGCGGACCCTGGGCTACCCGGAGATCGTGGCCCACCTGCGCGGGGAGCTGAACCGCGACGCGCTCGCGGCGCGAATCGTCGTGCGCACGCGCCAGTTCGCCAAGCGGCAGGAGACCTGGTTCGCCCGCGAGACGCGCGAGCTGGAGCTGGACCCGGACGCGCCCGGCGCCCTGGACCGGTTGCGGGCGCTTCTTGACACCCCCCAGGGCCGCTGCTAGATTCGTAAGGCCCCGCGGGAATAGCTCAGTTGGTAGAGCATCGGCTTCCCAAGCCGGAGGTCGCGGGTTCGAACCCCGTTTCCCGCTCCGCGAGGTCCCTGGCGCCGCCCGCGCCGGGGGCTTTCCGTATGTCCGCCGATCAAAGCAGGGTGTTGCGAAGCCACGAGTTGCGCCATATCATGCAGGGCGTCCGGCCCCCGGCCGGAGCACCCGGCGATCCGCGTAGGTTTGATGTCGCGCGCCGTGCGCGAATCCCTCGCTAGATCGCGCCGCCCGAGGCGGCCCGCGGCCCGGCTCCCGCCGGGCCGAGCCCGCAGGAGGAAACGCGTGTCCGACATCCGGCCCTTCCGCGGCTACCGGCCGCGCCCGGACCTGGCCGAGAAGGTGGCCAGCCCGCCCTACGACGTGCTCAGCTCCGACGAGGCCCGCGCCATGGCGGCGGGCAACCCGCTCAGCTTCCTCCACGTCGTCAAGGCCGAGATCGACCTCGATCCCGGCGTGGAGACCCACAGCGAGCCGGTCTACGCCAAGAGCGCCGAGAACTACCGGCGGCTCATCGCCGACGGGGTCCTCGTCCGCGATGAGAAGTCCAGCTTCTACCTCTACCAGCTCACCATGCAGGGCCACGCGCAGACGGGGCTGGTCGTGGGCTGCAGCGTCGAGGAGTACGTCGCGGGCCGCATCAAGAAGCACGAGCACACGCGCCGGGACAAGGAGGACGACCGCGCCCGGCACGTGGAGGAGCTCATGGCCAACGCCGGTCCCGTGCTCTTCACCTACCGACAGCGGCACGAGATCCAGGCGCTCGTGGACGGCCTCAAGGCCGAAAACGAGCCCGCCTGCGACTTCGCCGCCGCCGACGGCGTGCGCCACGCCCTCTGGGTGGTCGACGCCGCCGCCGACGTGGCGGCCCTGCAGGGTGCCTTCGCACCCCTGGACGCCCTCTACGTGGCCGACGGCCACCACCGCACGGCCTCGGCGCAGCGCGTGCGGGACATCCTCAAGGCGAAGAATCCCGCGCACACGGGCGAGGAGCCCTACAACCACTTCCTCGCCGTCCTCTTCCCCGACGACGAGCTGCGCCTCATGGGCTACCACCGCGTCGTCAAGGACCTGAACGGCCTCGCGCCGGCGGACTTCCTGGCGGCGGTGGGCGAGCGCTTCGACCTGGAGCGCACGGACACGCCCGAGCCGCCTGGCCAGAAGCGGTGGGGGATGTACCTGGACGGCGAGTGGTATCGCCTCGCCGCCCGCGCGGGCGGCTACCCGGCCGACGATCCCGTGCGCAGCCTGGACGCGGCCATCCTGCAGGAGAGCCTGCTGGCGCCGGTGCTGGGCATCGGCGATCCGCGCACGGACCCGCGCATCGACTTCGTCGGCGGCATCCGCGGCGCCGCCGAGCTGGAGCGGCGCTGCCGCGAGGACATGCGCGTGGCCTTCGCCTTCGCGCCCGTGAGCGTCTCGCAGCTCATGGCCATCGCCGACGCGGGCGCCGTCATGCCGCCAAAATCCACCTGGTTCGAGCCCAAGCTGCGCTCCGGCCTCGTCGTGCGCAGCCTGGCGGACTGAGTCCCCCGCCCGCGCGGGGACAGCCACACGGGAGAACGCCATGCTGATTCTGATCTGCGATGCCTTCGATCCCTCCCTGGCCGGGAAGCTGGAGCGCTTCGGGGAGGTCACCGACGACACGGGGCGCCTGGCCGAGGCCGCGGTGGCCCTGGTCCGCAGCAAGACCAAGTGCACGAAGGAGTGGATCGACGCGGCGCCCAAGCTGAAGCTGATCATCCGCGGCGGGGTGGGCACCGACAACATCGACAAGCCCCATGCCGCCGAGAAGGGCATCACCGTGTGCAACACGCCCAAGGCCTCGGGCATCGCCGTGGCCGAGCTGGCCTTCGCCCTGATGCTGGCCGTGCCCAACCGCCTCGTCGAGGGGCACGCCGGCATGGTGGCGGGCATGTGGCTCAAGAAGGAGCTCAAGCGCACGGAGCTGTTCGGCAAGACCCTCGGCCTGGTGGGCATCGGCAACATCGCCACGGAGGTGGCCCGGCGGGCGGCGGCCTTCGGCATGAAGGTGACCGCCTACGACAAGTACATCAGCGAGTCGGCCCACGCCGAGATGGTGGGCTCGCTGGCGGAGCTGGCGGCCGGCGCCGACTACCTCTCCCTGCACGTGCCCCTCACCGACGAGACGCGCGGCATGATCGACGCGGATCTCATCGGCCGCATGAAGGACGGCGCCGTCGTCGTCAACACGGGTCGTGGCGCCTGCGTCGACGCCGACGCCGTTGCGGCGGCCCTGGCGAGCGGCAAGCTGCGGGCCTACGCCGCCGACGTCTGGCCCTCGGACCCGCCGCCCGAGGACTACCCGCTGCTGAAGGCGCCCAACGTCGTCATGACGCCGCACCTGGGCGCCAGCAGCAAGGAGAACCTCCTGCGCATCGGCGCGGAGGTCGAGGCCATCATCGGCAGCTTCCTGGAAGGAGGTCAGGCGTGAGCCGCATCTTCAACTTCGCCGCCGGTCCCTGCACCCTGCCCCTGTCGGCCCTCGAGGAGGCCGCGGCCGAGTTCGTGGACTATCAGGGCAAGGGCATGTCCCTCATCGAGATGAGCCACCGCAGCAAGGAGTACGACGCGGTGCACCACGAGGCCATGGACCTCGTCCGCGAGCTGCTGGCCGTTCCGGCCAACTACAAGATCCTGTTCCTCGGCGGCGGCGCCACGCTCCAGTTCAGCATGATCCCGCTGAACTTCCTGCCGGCCGGCAGCAGCTGCGACTTCACCGTCACGGGCTCCTGGGCCAAGAAGGCCTGCGAGGACGCGGCCAAGGTGGGCAAGGTCCGCGTCGTCTACGACGGCAAGGCCGAGTCCTACATGAACCTGCCCGATCCGGCCGCCCTGGACCTGGACCCGGAGGCCGCCTACCTGCACGTCACGTCCAACGAGACCATCGGCGGCGTGCAGTGGCAGGGGTGGCCCGACGCGGGCGACGTGCCGCTCATCTGCGATTGCAGCTCCGACTTCATGAGCCGGCGCCTGCCCGTCGCGAAGTTCGCCATGCTCTATGCCGGCGCCCAGAAGAACGCCGGTCCGGCGGGAGTGGCCATCGTCATCCTGCGCGAGGACATGCTGGAGCGCTGCCCGGACACCCTGACTGCCTACCTGGACTACCGCATCCACGCGTCCAAGGACAGCCTCTACAACACGCCGCCGGTCTTCCCCATCTACATGGTGGGCAAGACCCTGAAGTGGCTGAAGTCCATCGGCGGCCTGCCGGCGGCCGAGAAGCTGGCGGCCGAGCGCAGCGGGCTCATCTACGACGCCGTCGCCCGGCATCCGGACTTCTACCGCTGTCCGGTCCCCGCGCACTGCCGCTCGCTGATGAACGTCGTCTTCCGCCTGCCGACGGAGGATCTCGAGAAGGCCTTCGTCGCCGAGGCCCTGGCAGCCGGCATGAGCGGGCTCAAGGGCCACCGGAGCGTGGGGGGCTGCCGCGCCTCCGTCTACAACGCCATGCCGGTGGCGGGGGCGAAGGCCCTGGCCGACTTCATGGGCGACTTCGCGAAGAAGAACGGTTAACTGATTGTCATTGCATGCTTTGAAGCGGGGCCCCGCCGCCTGCCGGCGGGGCCTCGCTGCTTGCTGATAGTATCCAGTCTTGACTATTCTCAGTTTGTCAGTAACATCAGGTTCCCAAGCTCGTAGGGTCGTCATAACCGGCGGCGCCCGGCGCCGCGCGCAGCGAGGAGCGGGAACCCATGAGCGCAATCAGCACGGCCGACAAGAAGTTCCAGAGGGAGCTGAACTCAGGGGCCACGTCCCTGGTTCTGCTCAGCATCCTGGCGCGGGCGCAGGAGCCTCTCTACGGCTACCAGATCGCCAAGCAGCTGGACGCCGGCAGCGAGGGGCCCGCCGCAAAGGTGGGGGCTCTCTACCCGGTGCTTCGCTCGCTGGAGCGGAGCGGGCTCCTGGCCAGTCGCGTGGAGCCCTCGGTGAGTGGGCCGCCGCGCCGCTACTACCGCATCACACGGGCGGGCCGCGGTGCCCTGGAGCGCTGGCTCGCCATCTGGGAGCGCAACCGCCGTTTCGTCGACGCCGTCATCGGAGGCGACTACCATGTCTGACGCCATTCGCGATTACCTGGACGCGCTGCGCCGAGCCCTGGCCGGCAGCGACCCGGCCACGGTGCAGGACGCCCTGGCCGACGCCGAGGATCACCTGCGCAGCGCCGTGGCACAGCTGCGTGAGGCCGAGAGCCTGGACGAGGATGCGGCCGCCGCGCGCGCCCTGGCCGACTACGGCGCCGCCTCCGAGGTGGCGGGCGCCTACCGTGCGTACGAGCGCCTGAGCGCGCCACGCTTCCCCTCGGCGTCGCGCGAGGGAGCGGGCATGCTCCTGCGCTTCTTCGGCTCCCTCTGGGACCCGCGCGCCTGGTCCGCCCTGCTCTTCCTGCTGATCTCCCTCGTGACCGGCATCGTCTTCTTCTACTGGTTCGCCCTGAGCATCTCGCTCAGCCTGGTGTTTCTCCTCTTCATCTTCGGCGCGCCCCTGGCCGTGCTGATGCTCTGGGCCTCGCGAGGCCTGCTGGTGGTCGAGGGGCGGATGGTGGAGGGCATGCTGGGCATCCGCATGCCGCGCCGCAGCCCGGTGCGCAAGAAGAAGGGGATCGGCTACCGCGAGCTGTGGGCCCTTCTCAAGGACGGCCATACCTGGCGGGCGCTGTTCTACCTGCTTCTCAAGCTCCCGATAGGCATCGTGAGCTTCGCGATCCTGATGATCCTGCTGGGCTATTCCCTCGAGATGATGGCCGCGCCCATCCTGATCCCCATCTTCGATCTGCCCATCGTGACGACGGGGCGCCATGTCTGGTACGCGCCGGACTGGCTGCTGCCCCTCCTCTTCATCGCGGGCTTCCTGGACCTGGTCGTTACGCTGCACATCTGCAAAGGCCTCGGGCGGCTGCAGGGGCGCATGGCCCGCAGGTTCCTCCTGGCCCGGGATGTCTGAGGAGCGCCGACTCCGCTCCTGCCGGCACCCCGGCCTGCGCGTGGCGCGCGGTCGGGGCGAGCCCGGCCTGGAGATTCTGGGCGTAGGCGAGGCGCTGGCCGGCCGGGCGCGGGCGGGCGAGCGCGTCCTGGCCGTGGACGGCCACGCGCTGGAGGACCGCCTCGACTATCTCTACTTCACGAGCTTCAGCGAGCGGCCCCGCCTGCGCATCCGCGCGGTCGACGGCGCCGAGCGCGAGGAGACCTTCTCGCCCGGCGAACTGGCGGGAGACGCCCTGGCCTTCGCGCCGCTGGCCTTCCGCACCTGCGGCAACGACTGCGTCTTCTGCTTCATCCAGCAGAATCCGCCGGGGCTGCGCGACGAGCTCTACCTCATGGACGAGGACTACCGCCTGGGCTTCCTCTTCGGCAACTACGTCACGCTGGCCCTGGCCAAGGACCGCGACTTGGACCGCATCGTCCGCCTCCGCCTGAGCCCGGTCTACCTGAGCGTCCACGCCACGGACCCGGCACTGCGCAACCGCCTGCTGGGCATCAAGCGGAGCCGCGACGTCCTGGCGGTCATCGACCGGCTCGCCTCCGGCGGCGTCACCCTCCACGCCCAGGTGGTGCTGGTGCCCGGCTGGAACGACGGTGCGCAGCTCGAACGCACCCTGGACGACCTGGCGGCGCGCCATCCCTGCTTGGCCAGCGTGGGGGTGGTGCCCGTGGGGCTGACGGTCCACCGCGGCGGCCTGACACCGCTGGCGGCCTACGACGCCGCCGGCTGCGCGCGCGTCATCGACCAGGTGGCGCCGCGCCAGGAGCGCTGGCTGGCCGTCCTGGGCACGCGCTTCGCCTTCCTGGCCGACGAGTTCTACCTCCAGGGCAGGCGGCCCCTGCCAGGACTCGAACACTACGAGGACCTGGCCCAGATCGACAACGGCATCGGCATGGCCCGCGACTTCGCGGCCCTGCTCGCGCAGGAAGCCGCCGCCTGGCGACCGCCGCGGCGCACCCTGCGTGCGGCCCTGGTCACGGGGCGCCTGGGGGAGCGTCTCTGGCGCGAGGTCCTGCTGCCCGAACTCGCGTCCCTGCCCGGGCTCCTGACGCGCCTCGTCGCCCTGGACAATCCCCTCTACGGCGCGCCGGTGACGGTGAGCGGCCTCCTGCCGGGGCGGGCCATCCTGGCGGCCCTGCAGGGTCTGGCCGGCGAGGCCGACGTGGCCGTCCTGCCGCCCAACGTCCTCAATGCCGCCGGTCGCTTCCTGGACGACCTGACCCTGGCCGAGCTGCACGAGGCCTCGCCGCTGCCCGTTCTCGTTCCCGAGACCGGGATGCTGGGCGTCCTCTCCGACTTCGCGCGCCACGTGAAGCCAGAATCTCCTTGAAGGCCCTTCCGGCCAGTGATAGGGTCGATTCAACGCACACTCTTTCATCATCTTTCACGGATAGCTTCAGGTGTCGCTTTCATCGACGATCGCCATCGTCGGTCGCCCGAACGTGGGCAAGTCGACGCTCTTCAACCGCCTCGCCGGGCGGCGTCTCGCCGTGGTGCACGAGCGCGCCGGAGTCACGCGCGACCGGCTGGTGACACGCGTGGATCGCGACGGCCGCCGCCTCTACTTCGTGGACACGGGGGGCATCAGCACCACACGCGACGAGATCACCGCCAAGACCACCGAGAGCGCCCTGGCCGCCCTGGAGGAATCCGGGCTGCTGCTCTTTCTCGTGGACGTGCGCACGGGCGTCACCGACGAGGACCTCGAGGTGGCCCGCCGCTTGCGCCGCCACGCGGACAAGGTCTGGCTCCTGGTAAACAAGGTGGAGCGGGGCGAGGACGATCTTGCCGTCCACGAGTTCCACTCCCTGGGCCTGGGCGATCCCCTGCCCATCAGCGCCCTGAACGGCCAGGGCGTCGCCGATCTCTGGGACCGCCTGCTCGCGCGCGTGCCACCCCTGCCGGACGACGAGGAGCGGCGCCGCATCCTGCGCCTGGCCGTGGTGGGCCGGCCCAACGTGGGCAAGAGCAGCCTGGTCAACGCGATGCTGGGCGAGGAGCGCATGATCGTCAGCGAGACGCCCGGCACCACGCGCGACGCCGTGGACA
>JAFGBK010000102.1 GCA_016933175.1 Candidatus Krumholzibacteriota bacterium
GAAGCCCACCACCGGCAGGGCGAGGACCATGATCCGCAGCGCGCGGGTGCCCATTGCCAGCAGGGCGGGGTCCCGCGTGAAGATGGCGATGGCCGGCCGCGGCAGCAGGACCAGCAGCAGGCCGGCGGCGGACGCGATGGCCGTGGCGGCCAGGCCGGCCAGGCGGACGGCGCGGCGGGTCTTGTCATAGCGGCGGGCGCCCCAGTTGAAGCCGGCGATGGGCTGCAGGCCCTGCGCCAGGCCCATCAGGGGCGTGAAGGTGAACATGAGGAAGCGGTTGATGACGCCGTAGGCGGCGATGGCCGTGTCGCCGCCGTGAAGGCCGAGCGTGTGGTTCATCACCACGGCCAGGACGCTGCCCGTGATCATGCGCACGAAGGACGCGGAGCCCACGGCCAGGATCTCCCGCAGGATCGACGCGGCGAAGCGGAGGCGGCGCGGGTCGAGGCTGAGCCGGCTGCGGCCCGAGGTGAAGTACCAGGTCACGTAGCCGGCCTGGACCAGCTTGGCCAGCACCGTGGCCCAGGCCGCTCCCGCCAGCCCCAGATCCAGCCCGAAGATGAGGATGGGATCGAGGATGATGTTCGCCACCGCGCCGCTGATCATGCTGACCATGGCGATCCGGGCCTGGCCCTCGGCCCGGATGATGTTGTTGGCGGACATGGCGAAGGTCTGGAACAGCGTGCCCAGCAGCAGGATGCGCATGTAGGTGCGCGCGTGGGGCAGGATGCCGGCCGTGGCGCCGAAGGCGCGCAGCAGGGGATCGAGGAAGATGTAGCCGGCCGCAATGTGGACGGTCCCGTAGGCCGCCGCCGCCAGCAGCATGCAGCCGAAGGCGGCCTCGGCCCGATCCGGCCGGCCGGCGCCCAGGCTGCGGGAGACGACCGAGGCGGCGCCGATGCCCAGCATCTGGCTGACGGCCATGACGACGATCTGGATCGGAAAGGCGACGGCGATGCCGGCGATGGCCAGGGTGCCCACCCCGCGGCCGACGAAGATGGTGTCGACGACGTTGTAGAGCCCCATGACCAGCATCCCGATCATGGCGGGCAGGGAGAGGCGCACCAGGAGGCGCCCGAGATGGTCGCTGGCCAGGACGTGGCGTTCGTTCATGGCGCTCCCGGCGGCGGGATAGTCGACGGCCCGCGGCGCCCGCCGCGGGCCGTCTCGTCGTGGTGGGCGGCGGGGCCGGTCAGCCGCCGTGGGCGGCGCGCTGGCCCCGGAATCCCAGGTACTCGTCGTCCCAGATGCGATGGGTCAGGTTCTTCAGTTCGGTGTCGAACTCGAGCATGGTCCGGCGATAGACGTCCGACCGGAGGGCCTCGGCGGCCTCCTCGTTCTCGGGCCGGGCCTCGGCCGGCAGGATCTGCTCCCGGAAGGTCAGGTAGTTGTCGCGGATGGAGCAGGGCATCAGCCAGTTGTGCGGCGAGTGGAGGTGGCCGAGCCCGTAGTCGTGCTGCCACTGGCGGCCGCTCTTGAAGAAGTCGGACTGGAGGGCGTCGGCCAGCGTCCGGCCCCGCGCGTACAGGTCCTGGACCGTGTCCACGTAGTAGGGGATGAAGACGCAGGGCATGATCTTGCCGTCCCAGTCGATGTACAGGTAGCCGCCGTTGCGGCCGTACGCGATGCAGCCGTTGGACAGGACCCCGCTGTTCCAGAAGTCGGCGACGCAGTACTTCTTCTCGCTGATGAGGTACTCCCACTTGCGCAGGAGCTGCAGGCGCTGCTCGGGCGTCACCGTCAGCTCGAAGGCGTCCTCGGCGCGGCCGATGGGCATGAGCTGGAACTGCCACATGTAGGTGGCGCCCTCTTCGCGGAACCAGTAGTCATAGAAGCGGTCGGTGAGCAGGATGTCGGCGTTCCGCTTCGTCGCCGTGACCGAGATGCCGAAGGGCACGCCGTGCCGGCGCAGGCGGTCCATGGCGGCGAGGAGGCGCCGGTAGGTGCCAGGGCCGCGGCGTTCGTCGGTCTCCGCCTCCATGCCTTCCACCGAGATGGCGGGGGTCACGTTGGTCAGCTCGCCGAGCCGCGCGGCCACGGTCTCGTCGACCATGGTGCCGTTGGTGAAGACCACGAAGAACATGTCGTTGTACTTCTCGAAGATGTCGAGCAGTGTCCTGCCCTGGCTGCGGTACATGAAGGGCTCGCCGCCGCTGATGGTCATGAAGCGGCTGCCGAAGAGGTCCCACGTCTCCCCGGCGATCCGGTCGACGATGTCATAAGGAAGGGTCGCCGCGGTGCGGGAGGTGGAGGACGCGTAGCAGCCCGTGCAGTGCAGGTTGCAGACCTGGGTGGGCGAGAGGACGATGAAGGACGGCGGCAGCTCGCCGTGGCGGTCGCGGTAGGCGCGCACCGTCGGCGCCGGATCGTCGATGCTGCGCATGAAGTTGTCCTGCACCAGGATCTTGGCCAGCTTGCGAAGCACTTCGCGGGACATGATGCCCCGATCCAGGTTCCGTGTCGAGCAAGCCAGCATGGCGGAGAGGAACTGGTACTTGCGTAGCTGGACCATGCGGGGCTCGGGCCAATTGCCCTGGACGATCATGCGGTAGGCGTGGTCGTCGACCTTGCGGCTGAGGAGCTGTCGCAGGTGCTTGTGGCTCGCCATCTTGACGAGCAGGGAAGTGATCAGTTCTTCTTTCACGGCGACTCCAATCTTCAAGAGCCAAGACCAGAGACTTTCCGCTACTTCACGCTAGCACAGGCGGCTGCCGCAGGCAAGGGGCGGCCCGCGGCGCCGGCGTGGCGGATGTCAGAAGAAACGAAACATGAAGGCCGGCCCAGCGCCGCGCCAGGTGTCCCCGCGAGTC
>JAFGBK010000103.1 GCA_016933175.1 Candidatus Krumholzibacteriota bacterium
CCGGCTACGACGGCCCCGCCGCGGGCGAGCCCCTGGTGGCCCTGCGCCGCGCGGCCGACCACGCGCGCGCCCTGGCCTTCACGCTGGCCGAGGGCCTGGTGCCCAGCAACGTGGGGCGCGGCTACGTCCTGCGCCGCATCCTGAGGCGGGCGATGATGGCCCTGCGCACCCTGGGCGTGCGGGAGCCCGCGCTCTACCGGCTGGTCGGGCAGGTCTGCGAGCACATGGGCGGCGCCTACCCCGAGCTGAAGGAGAAGGCCGAGCACGCGGCCCTGGTGGTGCGCTCCGAGGAGGAGCGCTTCCTGCGCACCCTCGAGCAGGGCATCGCCCGCTACCACGAGGTCGTGGCCGAGGCCAGGGCCGCCGCCGGAAACGCGGGCGGCGACCACGACGTGCCGGGTGGCTCCCCGCGCGGGCCGGAGCGCGTCGCGCCGGCCGTCGTCCTGCCGGGGGACGAGGTGTTCAAGCTCTACAGCACCTACGGCATTCCCATGGAGCTGACCCGGGAGATGGCCGCCGAGCAGGGCCTCGGCGTGGACGAGGCCGGCTACCGCGAGGCCCTGGCGGCCGACCGGCGCCTGAGCCAGGCGGCGGCCAGCGTGAACGGCGAGGATCCCGGGATGGCCGAGGAGCGCTTCGCGCCCCTGGTGGACGGTCCGCCCGCCTCGGCCTTCACGGGCTACGACGTCACGGACGCTCCGGCCGGCGCGACGGCGCGCGACGCCACGGCTACCGAGTGGCGCGCCCGCGAGGACGGCGACCTGGAGGTCGTCCTGGACGAGACGCCCTTCTATCCCACCAGCGGCGGGCAGATCGCCGACACGGGCCGGCTCGAGGTGGGGGGTCTCGTCCTCGCGGTCAAGGACGTCCAGAAGCGGGGCAGCCGCATCGTGCACCGCGTCACGCCGCCGGCGGGCGTGGCGGGCGAGCGCGTCGGCGCCCTGCTGGCCGCCGGTCCCGTCCGCGCCCGCGTGGACGCGGCGCGGCGGCGAGCCATCGCCCGCGCCCACACGGCCACCCACCTGCTGCACGCGGCCCTGCACGAGATCATCGGCAAGGAGGCCACCCAGGCCGGCTCCTGGGTGGGCCCGGACCGCCTGCGCCTCGACTTCAACCACTTCCGCGCCCTGGAGCGGGGGGAGCTGGCCGCCGTCGAGCGGCGGGTCACCGAGTGGGTCCTGGCCGACATCGGCGTGGCCGACGAGGAGCTGTCCCTGGACGAGGCCATGGCGCGCGGCGCCATGGCCCTCTTCGGCGAGAAGTACGGCGAGCGCGTGCGCGCCGTGAGCATGGGCGGCGTCTCCCTGGAGCTGTGCGGCGGCACCCACCTGCCCTCCAGCGGCGGCGTCGGTCCCTTTGCGATCCTCGCCGAGAGCAGCGTGGCCTCCGGCGTGCGGCGGGTGGAGGCCGTCACCGGGCTGGAGGCCCAGCGCCTGGCCGCCGAGCGCGGCGAGAGCCTGGCCGCCCTGGTCAAGCAGCTGCGCGTCCCCGAGGCCGAGCTGCCCGAGAAGGTGGCGGAGCTCGTCGCCGAGCGGCAGCGGCTGCGCAAGGACCTGGAGGACCTGCGGGCCAGTCAGGCCGCGTCCCGCTCCTCGGAGCTGCTGCGTCCGGCCGGCGTCCACGGCGGCCTGGAGCTGATGCGCGGCGAGCTGACGGCCGACGGCCCCAAGGAAGTGCGCGGCATGGCCGACTCGCTGCGCGGCCGGCTGGAGGGCCGCGTGGCTGTCGTGCTCGCCCGGGCCGGCGGGAAGCTCTCCTTCCTGGTCCTGGTGCCCGACGAGCTGGCCGCGCGCCTGCCGGCCGGGCGCCTGGTGGCGGCGGCGGCGGCGGCCGTGGGCGGGCGCGGCGGCGGGAGCGCCACCCTGGCCCAGGCGGGCCTTGGTGACGAGGCCCAGTTCGAGACGGTCCTCGAGACCCTCGGCCGGCTCCTAGCCGAGGCGGGAGGTGTGTCGTGATGCGGATCCTTTCCTGCGCGGCGGCGATGCTTCTGCTGGCGGCGGCGGCGACGGCCGATCCGGCGCCTCCCGCGGAGTCGCCGGCCGAGGCGGTGGCGGAGAGCCCCGAGTGGTCCCTGGACCGGCCCGTGGACCGCGAGCGCTACCGCCTGGGACCGGGGGATCGCCTGCTGCTGGTCCTGGAGGGGCGCAGCCTGCGACGCGTGCCCCTGACCGTCCTGCCCGAGGGTCTGGTCGACTGGGAGGGCGGCCTGCAGCTGTCCGTGGGCGGCCTCAGCCTCGCCGAGGCCGAGGCGCGTGCGGCCGAGGCCCTGGCCGACTGGATGCCCGACGTGACGGTGCGCCTCCTCCTGCTGGAGCCGCGGCGCCTGGAGGTCTACGTCCTGGGTGAGGTGCGCCACCCGGGTCCCGTGGAGCTGCGCGCGAGCGCCCGCGTGGTCGAGGCCCTGCGCGCGGCCGGCGGGCCGGGTCCGCGGGGCAGCCAGCGCTTCATCGAGCTGCTGGACGTGGACGGCGCGCGCCGGCGCCTGGACATCTACCCCTTCCACATGGCGGGCGACTGGTCGGCGAATCCCTACGTGCCGCCGGGGCAGGTGCTCTACGTTCCCGTGCGGCGGGACACCGTGCTGGTTATCGGCGAGGTGAATCGCACTGGTGCCTACGAGTGGGCCGAGGGCGAGACCCTCGGCACCTTCCTCGACTACGCCCAGGGCTTCACCCAGGACGCCCTGCAGGCTTCCATCCTGCTCGAGCGCGACGAGCGCGAGGTGGAGATCCAGCTCGTCGGCGAGGCGGACCGCCAGATGGCCCTGCGCCCCGGGGACGTGCTCGTGGTGGGCAGCCGCAAGCCGCTCTTGAACCGCGTCTTCCTCGAGGGAGCCGGCGAGCGCACGGGCGAGATCTACCTCAGCCCCGGCGAGACGCTCGGCGACCTGGTGCGGCGCCTGGGCGACACGCGGGGCCGGGCCCTGCCGGAGCAGGCCATCCTCGAGCGGCGCCGCGAGGATCGCGACCGCTTCCAGCGCGTGAACCTGCGCGAGCTGCTGCAGGGCCGCGGTCCCGTGGACCTGCCCATCGAGAACGACGACGTGCTCTACGTGCCCATCCGCGGCAACCAGGTCTTCGTCCTGGGCGAGGTGGAAGCCCCCGGCGCCCTGATCTACAATCCCTCGTGGAACGTGGGCAAGTACCTGGCCATGGCCGGCGGCACGACCGCACGGGGCAGCCGCGGCAAGCTGCGCATCATCGACGTGGACGGCGCCGAGAGGCGGGTCCGCACCACGGACCACCTGCACCGCGGCGACATCCTCCTCGTGGGGCGCTCGACCCTGAGCATCTTCACGGACGTCCTGCTGGCCGCGGTCTCGGTGAGCAGCCTCATCCTGGCCGTCAACGCCCTGTCCAAGTGATGCGGGTCCTGGTCACGGGCGCGGAGGGCATGCTGGGCCGGCGCCTCTGCGAGAGCGCGGCCGCGCGGGGCCACGTGGTCCTCGCCTATGACCGCCCGGAGCTGGAACTGGACCGTCCCGACGAGGCCGCCGCCCTCCTGCGCGAGGCGCGGCCGGAGGCCGTCGTGCACGCGGCGGCGATGACCGATGTGGACGGCAGCGAGGGCCGCGAGGCGGACGCCATGCGCCGCAACGGCGAGGCCAGCGGCGCGCTGGCGGCGGCCGCCGCCGAGCTCGGCGCGGCATTCCTCATGGTGAGTAGCGACTACGTCTTCGACGGCCGCGGCGGCGCGCCCTATGGCGAGGACGATCCCCCCTCGCCCCTGGGCGCCTACGGGCGCAGCAAGCGGCGGGGCGAGGAGGGGACGCTGGCTGCCGGCGGCGCCGTGGCGCGCCTGAGCTGGTCCTTCGGCCCCGACGGGAAGAACTTCGTGGCGACCATCGCCGCCAGGCTGCGCGCGGGCGACGACCTGCGCGTGGTGGACGACCAGCGGGGCCGTCCCACCTACACGCGGGACGCGGCGCCGGTGCTGCTCGACCTCGCCGCGGCGCGCGCCAAGGGCGTCTGGCACGTCTGCAACGAGGGGGAGGCCACCTGGTTCGAGCTGGCCCGGGCCGTGGCCCGCGGCCTCGGCCTGTCCGCCGCGCGCGTGGCGCCCTGCGCCACCGCGGACTATCCTCGCCCGGCGCCCCGCCCGCCCGACAGCCGCCTGGCCACGGGACGGCTGGCGGCGTGGCGCGGGCCCCTGCCGCACTGGACCGACGCCCTGCGGCGCTACCTGGAGGAGGAGGGATGGCTGGCGACCTGAGCGGCGCGATCCGCGAGCATCTGGCGGGCCACCGCGAGCTGATGGCGGGCCTGGACGCCATGGCGGACGACCTGGCGGCGGCGGCCCGCCGGATCGCCGATGTCCTCGCGGCCGGGGGCAGCGTCTGGCTGGCCGGCAACGGCGGCAGCGCCGCCGATGCCCAGCACATCGCCGCCGAGATGGAGGGACGCCTGGAGACCGAGCGTCCGGCCCGGGCCGTCCACAGCCTCGTGGTCAACAGCTCCACCCTCAGCTCCGTGGGCAACGACTACGGCTTCGAGCGCGTCTTCGCCCGCCAGGTGGCGGGCTTCGCCCGGGCGGGCGACCTGCTCTGGCTCATCAGCACCAGCGGCCGCAGCCCCAACCTGGTGGCCGCCGCCGAGGCGGCGCGCGCCAAGGGAGTGGGCGTGCTGGGCTTCCTGGGCAAGGGCGGCGGGCCGCTGGCGCCCCGGTGCGACCTGGCCCTGGTGGTGCCCGGCGCCAACACCCAGTGGATCCAGGAGGCGCACATCGTCATGGGCCACATCGTGTGCCGGCTGGTGGACCGGCTCCTGCCGGCGGAGGTCTGAGGCCGTGCGCGTCGCCCTCGTGCACGACTGGCTCACGGGAATGCGCGGCGGCGAGAAGGTGCTCGAGGTGCTCTGCGAGCTCTTTCCCGGCGCGCCGCTCTACACGCTGCTGCACCTGCCCGGCAGCGTGAGCCCCGCCATCGAGGACCGCCCCGTCCGCACGTCCTTCATCCAGCGCCTGCCCCTGGCGGCGCGGCGCTACCGCCACTACCTGCCGCTGTTCCCGCGGGCCATCGAGTCCTTCGACCTGGGCGGCTTCGACGCCGTGCTGTCCACCAGCCACTGCGTGGCCAAGGGCGCGCGCCCGGCGCCCGGCGCGCGGCACCTGTGCTACTGCCACGCGCCCATGCGCTACGCCTGGGACCAGTACCAGGCCTACTTCGGCGGCGCGCGCGCCCCCGCGCGGTGGATCCTGCCGGCCGTCATGCGCCGCCTGCGCGCCTGGGACCGGCGCACAGCCGGCCGGGTCGGGCGCTACCTGGCCAACAGCGAGAACGTCGCCGCCAAGATCCGCCGCTTCTGGGACGTGCCGGCCGCGCGTGTGGGGATCCTGCACCCGCCCGTGGACACGGACTTCTACACGCCGGCGCCGGACGCCGCGGCGCGACGCGACTACTACCTGGCGGCCGGCGCCATGGTGCCCTACAAGCGCCTGGACCTGTGCATCGCGGCCTTCCGCGGTGGCCCGCGCCGCCTCGTCCTGGCGGGCGGCGGCCCCGAGGAGCCGCGCCTGCGGGCCCTGGCCGCGGGGGACCCGGCCGTCCGCTTCGCCGGCCGGCCGGGCGACGCCGAGCTGCGCGACCTCTACCGGGGCGCGCGGGCCCTGATCATGCCGGGCGAGGAGGACTTCGGCATCATGCCCCTGGAGGCCCAGGCCTGCGGGACGCCGGTGATCGCCCTCGCCCGCGGCGGCGCCCTGGAGACGGTGGTGGCGGACGAGACGGGCGTCTTCTTCGACCGGCCCGCGGCGGACGCCCTCCGCGGCGCCCTGGACGCCTGCGAGGCCGCGCGCTTCGATCCCGCGCGCCTGCGCGCCCACGCCGAATCCTTCGCCCGCGGCCGCTTCAAGGCGCGCCTGGCGGCCGAGGTGGCGGCCTTCCTGGGAGGGGCGACGTGAACCTGGTGCGCACGCGCAAGCAGGACATGCTCCTGCCGGGGCTCTTCTTCCTGGGCGACACGCTGGCCCTGCTGGCCGCCGCCCTGGGCACCTACGGCCTGCGCTTCGGCACGGGCTGGTTCCCCGTGCCCCTGGGCGTGCCGCCCCTGCGCGTCTACATCTGGGCGGCCCTGGCCAGCTGCGTGACGGCACTGGTGGTCTTCCACCAGCGCGGCCACTACCGCCTGCTGGGCCGGGACAGCCTGCGCCGCGACCTGGGCGGCGTCGCCACGGGCCTGGCCGTGAGCCTGGCCCTGCTGCTCAGCTTCCTGTTCTTCTGGCGGGGCTTCAGCTTCTCCCGCACCTTCGTGGCCGGCTACTACCTCCTGGCCTGCCTGCTCGTCCTGGCCAGCCGGCGCCTGGTGCGCGCCTGGCAGGCCCGGGCCGCCGCGCGCGGGCGGGGGCTCCT
The DNA here is from genome assembly GCA_016933175.1 of Candidatus Krumholzibacteriota bacterium. Classification (GTDB taxonomy): domain Bacteria; phylum Krumholzibacteriota; class Krumholzibacteriia; order JACNKJ01; family JACNKJ01; genus JAFGBK01. The sequence goes on from JAFGBK010000103.1 coordinate 6,347, forward strand.
GTCGGTGGCCCTGCTGGGGGAGAGCCCCATGACGGCGGCCGTCTGGCGCCTGTTCGCCGCCCATCCGGGCTTCGGCTACCGCCCGCTGGGCATCATCGACGCCGGCGTGGACACGCCGGCGGACATCCCCCGCCTGGGGGGCAGCGAGGACCTGGAGCGCATCGCCCTGGAGCGCGAGCTGGACGCGGTGGTGGTGACCCTGCCCTTCCGCGGCTACCCGCGCTTCGTGGAGCTGGCCGAGCGCCTGAGCGCCATGAACGTCAAGGCCTTCCTCGTGCCCGACCTGGAGGGCCTGCTCACCACCCGCCTGCACCACTTCGAGCTGGAGGGCATCCCCTTCCTCGCCTTCCGCCACGTGCCCCTGGCGGGGCTGGGGCGCGTCCTCAAGCGCGCTGTCGACATCGCCGCCAGCGCCCTGGGCCTGATCCTGCTCGCGCCGCTGCTGGGCGTCATCGCCCTGGCCGTGCTCGCCGGCGACGGGCGGCCCGTCCTCTACAGCCAGGTGCGGCTGGGCCGCGACGGCCGCTGCTTCCGCATCCGCAAGTTCCGCAGCATGCGGCGCGACGCCGAGGCGGGCGGCGCCGGCTGGACGGTGGCCGGCGATCCGAGGCGCACCCGCCTGGGCGCCTGGCTGCGGCGGACCAGCCTCGACGAGCTGCCCCAGCTCTGGAACGTGCTGGTGGGGGAGATGAGCCTGGTGGGACCGCGGCCCGAGCGGCCGGAGTTCGCCGCGGGCTTCAGCCGGCGCATCCCGCGCTACTTCGAGCGCCATCGCGTGCGCAGCGGCATCACGGGCTGGGCGCAGGTCAACGGCCTGCGCGGGGACACGCCCATGGAGGCGCGCACGCGCTACGACCTGTACTACGTGGAGAACTGGTCCCTGGCCTTCGACCTGAAGATCCTCTGGCTCACCCTGCGCAGCGTGCTGGTGCGGCGGGGCGCCTGAGAGGCCGGCCTTGGTGCCGGCGGCCCGATGTGCTAGTTTGCGCCGGTCCCGGCCCGCCGGCCGGGGCGGCGGCAGGGGGCTGAATGGACACGCGTCCGGTCATCATCGGCATCGCGGGGGGGACGGGATCGGGCAAGACCAGCGTCGCCCTCAAGATCAAGAGCTTCTTTCCCTACGAGCGGGTGGAGATCCTCCATCACGACTCCTACTACTACGACAACAGCCGGCTGTCGGCCGCGGAGCGGTCTCGCATCAACTACGACCACCCGTCCGCCTTCGAGACGGAGCTGCTCCTGGAGCACCTGGACCGCCTCCGCGAGGGCCAGGAGATCATCCAGCCGCGCTACGACTACGAGACCCACACGCGCCTGGCCGATGGCCTGCCCGTCGGGCGCAGCGACATCATCCTGCTCGAGGGCATCCTGGTCCTGGACGACGAGGCCCTGCGCCGGCACATGGACATCCGCGTCTACATCGACGCCGATTCCGACGAGCGCTTCATCCGCCGCCTGGTGCGCGATCTCAAGAGCCGCGAGCGCACGGTGAACTCGATCATCCGCCAGTACCAGGACACGGTGCGGCCCATGCACCTGCGCTTCGTGGAGCCGAGCAAGCGCTACGCCGACATCATCGTGCCGGAGGGGGCGCACAACGAGGTGGCCATCGACCTGCTGGTGGTCAAGATCCGGGACGTCCTGAACCGGCGCCTGGCCGCCGAGGGGGGAGGAGGGAACGCATGAGGGCCCTGCTCGCCTTCCTGGAAGGCATGCGTCCCCAGCAGTGGATCAAGAACGCCGTCATCCTGGTGGGGGTCGTCTTCGCCGGCCTCGCCTTCCAGCCGGCCATGCTGGCGCGCAGCGCGGCGGCGGCCGCGGTCTTCTGCCTCCTGTCGGGCGCCATCTACCTGTTCAACGACCGCATGGACCTCGCGAGCGACCGCCGGCATCCCGTCAAGCGCCGCCGCCCCCTGGCCTCGGGCCGCCTGCCCATGGGCCTGCTCCACGCCGGACTGCCGGTCCTGGTCCTGGCGGCCCTCGCCTGGGCCTGGCTGCTGGGGCGCAACTTCCTGGGCATCGCCGCGGCCTTCCTGCTGATCAACATCCTCTACTCCCTGTGGATGAAGCACCAGGTGCTGCTCGATGCCTTCGGCATCGCCCTCAACTTCGTGCTGCGAGCCGTGGCCGGCGTGGCGGTCCTGGCCGAGCACCTGGTCGCCGGCTTCGGTCCGGAGGCCGGCGAGGCGGGGAGCGTCCTCCTGTCGCCATGGCTCCTGGTCTGCACCTTCTTCGGCTCCCTGTTCCTGGCCTTCGCCAAGCGGCGCCGGGAGCTGCTGGATCTCGATGAACCGGGCGCCCACCGCCCCGTCCTGCGGCTCTACTCGATGGACCTGCTGGATCAGCTCGTGGTCCTCACGGCGGGCGCCGTCATGCTGGCCTATGTCTTGTACACCCTCTGGCCGAGCACCGTCGCCCGCTACGGCGTGGGCTTCCTGGCCTCCAATCTCTTCGTGGACTTCGGCGTCATGCGCTACCTATTCCTGGTCTACCGCCGGGAGGGGGGCGCCGATCCCAGCGAGGTCTTCCTGCGGGACCGGCCCGTGGCCGTGACCGTCCTGCTCTGGCTGGCCTACGTGGTGGGGACCATCGGGGCCCGCGGATGAGCCCGGCGCGCCTTCCGGAGCGCGTGCGCGCCTTCGCCCCGGCCAAGCTGAACCTCGGGCTCGAGATCCTGCACCGGCGCCACGACGGCTACCACGAGATCGAGACCCTCTTCCAGGCCCTGGATCTCGGCGATTCGCTCGAGTTTCACAACTTGCCTGGCGACATACGCTTGCAGCTTGCCATTGAAGGACTTTCCGTGCCCGCGGCCCCCGAGAACCTGGTGAGCCGGGCCTTCCGGCTCCTGGCCGCGCGTTTCCCGGGACGGGCCCGCGGCTGCGCGGTGCGCCTGGTCAAGCGCATCCCGGTCGGGGGCGGCCTGGGCGGCGGCAGCAGCGACGCCGCGGCAGCCCTGAAGGCCCTGGACCGGCTCTGGGGCCTGGATCTGGAGCCTGCCGAGATGTCGGAACTGGCCCTGGAACTGGGCAGCGACGTGCCCTTCTTCCTGGTCGGCGGGACGGCCATCGGGCGCGGCCGCGGCGAGCGGCTCCTGCCCCTGCCGCCCCTGCGGCGGGGGGCCTTCCTATTGGTTTATCCTGGAATTCAGATATCCACGAAATGGGTGTACGAGCATCTGAAAATGGGCTTGACACGAAATCTGTATCGGATTAGTGTCGAACAAGTTAAGGCCTATCTGCTCCGATTCCCCGCCTCCGGGATGGTCATGCGCAACCGCCTGGAGGACGTGGTCTTTCCGAGCCACCCGGTGCTCGGGGAGGTCGTGGCCGTCCTGGAGCGTGTCGGGGCGGTGCACGTGGCGATGACCGGCAGTGGCGCCACTGTTTTCGGGACCTTTCCCGATCGCTCCGCGGCCGACACGGCGCGGAGCAGCCTCGGCGAGCGCTGGCAGAGCCAGGTGTCCGGTCCCCACCCCGGGGGCGTCGAGTTGGAGTGACCCGGAGCGGTGCGGGGCCGCACTACGAGCCTGGACCAGGGCTAGCCAGGAGGAGCTATGGAGATCACTGAGGTCCGCATCTCCTTGCGCAACGACGACAAGCTGAAAGCCTTTGCCAGCATCACCTTTGACGACTGTTTCGTGGTCCGGGGACTGAAGATCATCGAGGGCGCCAACGGCACCTTCGTCGCCATGCCCAGCCGCAAGCGCAATGACGGCACGTACCAGGACGTCGCCCATCCGGTGAACAACCAGACGCGCCATCGCATCGAGGCGCGCATCCTGAGCGAGTACGCCCAGGAACTCGCCCGGCTGGAGGCGGGAGAGACGACCTACGCTGCGAGCGAGGATTCCTGAGTTCGCAGCGCCCTGCCAGGGCTGGGGCGTCGACAAGTGGCAAGTCACAGGTTTTTGGTACCTGCATTCGGAGGTTCGAATCCTCCCGCCCCAACCTTTTCGCCTGCCACGGCAAGCACCGGTGACGGCCGGTGCTTGCCCTTTTTGATCGCTCGAGCAAGGGGACAGGAGCATGTTTTCCACGCGGGATGACCTGAGCATCATCTCCGGGACCGCCAACCGGCCGCTGGCGGAGCGCATCTGCCGAGCCGTGGGGCGACCCCTGACCGACAGCACCATCGATCGCTTCAGCGATGGCGAGATCTACGTCCAGATCAACGAGAACATCCGCGGAGTGGACACCTTCATCATCCAGCCCACGCCCGCGCCGGCGGACAACCTGATGGAGATGCTCATCCTCATCGATGCCTGCCGCCGCGCCTCGGCGGCGCGGGTCACGGCCGTCATTCCCTACTACGGCTACGCCCGCCAGGACCGCAAGGACAAGCCGCGGGTGCCCATCACCGCCAAGCTCGTGGCGAACCTGCTGGCGGGAGCGGGGGTGGACCGCGTGCTCACCATGGACCTGCACGCCGCCCAGCTCCAGGGCTTCTTCGACATCCCCATGGACCACCTCTTCGCCGCGCCGGTCCTGCTGGAGTTCGTCCAGGGCCAGCATCTGGTGCCCGTCTGCGTCGTGGCGCCGGACGTGGGCAGCGTCAAGATGGCCCGCGCCTTCGCCAAGCGGCTCGATGCCGAACTGGCCATCGTGGACAAGCGCCGTCCGGCGCCCAACGTCAGCGAGACCCTGAACCTCATCGGCTCCGTGGACGGCCGCCACGTGGTCATCATCGACGATCTCATCGACACGGGCGGCACCCTGGTCAACGCCGCCGACCTGTGCATGGCGCGGGGCGCCCGGAGCGTCCGCGCCGTGGCCTCCCACGGTCTGCTCTCCGGCGACGCCGTCCAGCGCCTCGACGATTCGGTCATCGACGCCGTGGGCATCACCAATTCGGTGAACCAGGACGCCGGCCGGCTGCCGGAAAAGTTCAGGATTCTCGACATCGCCCCCTTGCTCGGCGAGGCGATCCGTCGCATACATAACGCCGAGTCCGTAAGCTCGCTGTTCATCTGAGGGGCAGCACCCATCCCGAGATTCCTTTCCGTATCCCGGCCGCCAGCGCTCGGGGCGGGAAGCGAGGAGGCAAGATGCAGACCGTCGCGCTCAGCGCCCAGACCCGCGCGGGCACCGGCAAGCAGGTGACCCGCAAGCTCCGCAACCAGGGGCTGCTCCCGGCCACCCTCTACGGCGCCGCCGGCGAGCCCCTGAGCCTCCAGCTCCCCATGGCCGAGCTGGAGCGCGTCCTCCGCCAGTACGAGGGCGGCAACTTCATCGTCGACCTCGTGGTGGACGAGGCCGCGCCGGTGATGACGCTCATCCGCGAGCGCCAGACCCACCCGGTCAGCGGCAAGCTCATCCACATCGACTTCCTGCGCGTCGACGAGCACAAGCCGATCACCGTGGAGATCCCGATCCACCTGATGGGCGAGTCCATCGGCGTCAAGGACTTCAGCGGCATCCTCGAGCACATGATGCGCTCCGTCGAGGTGAGCTGCCTGCCCGCGGACATCCCCGACCACATCGAGGTGGACATCAGCCACCTCAACATCGGCGACGCCGTCCATGTCGGCGACATCCGGCAGGAGAAGGTCGCCTTCCTCGCCGAGGAGGGCCGCGTCGTGGCTTCCGTGGCGGCGCCCCGCCTGATCAAGACGGCCGCCGAGGTGGCGGCCGAGGCCGAGGCCGAGGCGGCCGAGGGCGAGGAGAAGCGCGGCGCCGAGGGCGAGGGCGATGCGGGGCCGGATTCGTAGGCTCGTCGCCTCCCGCGCCGTCTCCTACCACGGGCTGCGCCACGTCGTCCTGGGGCTCGGCAATCCGGGCACCCGCTACGCGGCCACGCGGCACAACGTCGGCTTCATGGTCCTCGACCGCCTGGCGGAGCGGGCGCGCCTCCGCTTCACGGCCGGCCGCGGCGACTTCGCGGCCGCGCGCTGGTCCGCGCCGGGCGGGCCGGTGCTGCTGGCGAAGCCCGACACCTTCATGAACCTCTCCGGGCGGGCCGGCGAGCAGCTGGCCCGCCTGAGCGGCCTGGCGCCGGACGAGTTCCTCGTGGTCGTCGACGACATCGATCTGCCCCTGGGCCGCCTGCGCCTGCGGGCCCGCGGCGGCGCCGGCGGGCACCGGGGACTGGACTCCCTCATCGCGCACTGGGGCGGCGGCGACTTCCCCCGCCTGCGCCTGGGCGTGGGTCCGGCCGTGGGGGACGCGGCGGACTACGTCATGACCCCCTTCGCCCCGGAAGATCTTGACACCGTCCAGAAGATGGTCGAGGCTGCCGCCGACGCCGTGCGCGGATTTCTGGCCGAAGGCCTGGATTCCGCCATGAACCGCACCAATTCCCAATCCAACCTTTAGCGCGGTGCCGCGCGTCCCTAGCCGCGCGCGTAGCCAAGGGGGAAGTCCGCAATGACGATGGAACTGATCCTGGTCATCGTGGCGGGGGGCCTGGCCCTGCTCTTCGCCGTCATCAAGACGGCCTGGGTGAACCGCCAGGATCCCGGCAACGAGAAGATGGTCGAGATCGGCCACGCCGTCCGCGAAGGGGCCATGGCCTTCCTCGCCCGCGAGTACAAGGTCCTGGCCTGGTTCGTGGTGGCGGTGGCCGTGCTGCTCTTCCTCGCCAACCACGGCCGCGGCACGGGGCTCGTGGCCCTCTCCTTCGTCATCGGCGCCCTCTGCTCCGGCCTGGCCGGCTTCTTCGGCATGCGCGTGGCCACGGCGGCCAACACCCGCACCACCCAGGCGGCGCGCTCCAGCCTGCAGGCCGCCCTCCAGGTGGCCTTCTCCGGCGGCGCCGTCATGGGCATGTCCGTGGTGGGCCTGGGCGTCCTGGGCCTGAGCATCCTGTTCACCATCTACGGCGGCCTCGGCGGGTCGGCCGACCTGCCCCGCCTCATGGAGATCCTCTCCGGCTTCTCGCTCGGCGCCAGCTCCATCGCCCTGTTCGCCCGCGTGGGCGGCGGCATCTACACCAAGGCCGCCGACGTGGGCGCCGACCTTGTGGGCAAGGTCGAGGCGGGCATCCCCGAGGACGATCCGCGCAATCCCGCCACCATCGCCGACAACGTGGGCGACAACGTGGGTGACGTGGCCGGCATGGGCGCCGACCTGTTCGAGTCCTACGTCGGATCCATCGTGGGCGCCATGGTCCTGGCGGCGGGCGCCGGCGCGCTGGCGCAGGCCGGGCTCAACCTCCATTACGTCCTGCTGCCCCTGATCCTGGCGGGCCTGGGCATCATCGTCTCCATCGTCGGCACCTTCTTCGTGCGCACGCGGGAAGGCGGCGATCCCCAGGTGGCGCTCAACATCGGCACCTTCGGCGCGGCGGGCATCATGGTCGTCGCGTCCTGGTTCGTGATCCAGCGCTACGCCACCGGCGACGGCACCTGGAGCGCCGGCAACATCTTCGGCGCCACGGTCGTCGGCCTCGCCGCGGGCGTCGCCGTCGGCCTGCTCACCGAGTACTTCACCGCCGAGAACCGGCGTCCGGCCCGCGCCATCGCCAAGGCCAGCGAGACGGGCGCCGCCACCAACATCATCGCCGGCCTGGGCACGGGGATGCAGTCCACGGCCCTGCCCGTGATTGCCATCGCCGTGGCCATCTTCCTGAGCTACCGGCTGGCCGGCCTCTACGGCATCGCCATCGCCGCCCTGGGCATGCTCTCGACGACGGGCATCCAGCTGGCCGTGGACGCCTACGGGCCCGTGGCCGACAACGCCGGCGGCTGCGCCGAGATGGCCCAGCTGCCTCCGGAGGTGCGCGGCCGCACCGACCGGCTGGATGCGGTGGGCAACACCACCGCCGCCATCGGCAAGGGCTTCGCCATCGGATCGGCGGCCCTGACAGCCCTGGCCCTGTTCGCCGCCTTCAGCGAGACCGTCGGCTTCGCCGAGCAGGGCCGGCATATCTCGGTCCTCGATCCCAACGTGGTCGCCGGCCTGCTCATCGGCGCCATGCTGCCCTTCCTGTTCAGCTCCTTCGCCATGAACGCCGTGGGCAAGGCCGCCTTCGACATGATCGAGGAGGTGCGCCGCCAGTTCCGCGACATCCCCGGCCTGCTCGAGGGCAAGGCCCGGGCCGACTACGCCCGCTGCGTGGACATCTCCACGGCGGCGGCCATCCGGCAGATGATCGCGCCGGGCCTGCTGGCCGTCCTGACGCCGGTCTTCTTCGGCCTGATCCTGCGCAACCCGGTGATGCTCGGCGGCGTCCTGGCGGGCGTCACCGCCAGCGGCGTCCTGATGGCCATCTTCATGGCCAACGCCGGCGGCGCCTGGGACAACGCCAAGAAGTACATCGAGGGCGGCGCCCTGGGTGGCAAGGGCTCCGCGGCGCACAAGGCCGCCGTGGTGGGGGACACCGTCGGCGACCCCTTCAAGGACACGGCGGGCCCCAGCCTGAACATCCTCATCAAGCTGATGAGCGTGGTCAGTCTGGTCCTGGCGCCCCTCATGCGGGGCTTTCTCTAGGGTTTACAAATCCCGGGAATCTTGTATATTCGGTGGGCCGGGGGCGTCAGCTCCCGGCCCGTCGACATACGACCGCACGCAGATGCCTGGCCGGGCCACCGGCCACACCCTGCTGCCGGCCGCATCCCGCGAGCCGGCAGCCATTGTCCGAAGGGAGGAGGGCATTGAGGTCCTACGAGTGTCTCTACATCGTCCATCCCGCCGCTGACACGGCGGAGCTGAACAGCTCCGCCCAGAAGTACAGCGAGACCATCCAGGGCAAGGGCGGGACCCTGAAGCAGGCCGACATCTGGGGCAAGCGCGCCCTGGCCTTTCCCATCAATCACCATACCGACGGCAGCTACATCCTGCTGCGCTTCGACGCCGAGCCGGAGGCCGTCACCGAGCTCCAGTGGCGCCTGCGCGTGGACGACCGCGTGCTGCGCCACATGGTCTCCTACGAGATCCCCGAGGGCGCGGGCCGCAGCGACGAGCTGATGGTCCTGACCGAGAAGAAGGATCGCGACCGCCGCGGCCGGGGGCGCGGCCGGGGCCGCAGCCCCGGACGCTTCCGTCGCGACGACCGCGACCGCGGCGACGAGCGCGGACGGCCCGACCGGTCCGATCGGCCCGCCGGCGCGCGACCGGCCGAAGCCCGCTCCGGAGCCAGCCAGCCCGCCGCCGACCGGCCCGCCGGGCACGCGCCGGCCGCACCCAGTACGACGCGCGAAGGGGGGGATGACTGATGCCTCGGATCCGCCGCAAGAAGAAGAAGGCCAAGCGCCTGCCGAGCAAGAAGAAGCCCTGCAAGTTCTGCATGACCCAGATCGACGTGGTGGACTACAAGAACCATGAGCTGCTCGTCCGCTTCGTCAACGACCGCGGCAAGATCGCCCCGCGCCGCATCACGGGAACCTGCGCTCATCACCAGCGCATCCTGGTGCGGGCCATCAAGCGGGCGCGGTACATGGCGCTGCTCCCCTTCGTCCGCGAGCACTACCGCTAGCCCGGGAGGACTGCAGCATGGAGATCCTGCTGATTCGTGACGTGAAGGACCTGGGCCGGCGCGGCGACGTCGTCAACGTCGCCAAGGGCCATTATCGCAACTACCTCGGACCCCAGGGCTTCGCGGTCCTCGCCACCGCGGGCAACAAGCGGCGGGTGGACGAGGAACTGCGCGTGCACGGCCTGCGCGACCGCAAGAACGCGGACGCGGCGCGCGGCCTGGCCAGCCGGCTGGCCGGGACCGTCCTGACCATCGCCGCCCAGGCGGGCGAGGAGGGCCGGCTCTACGGCTCCGTGAACGTGGCCGCCATCGTCAAGGAGCTCGAGGGCAAGGGCCTTCCCGTGGAGGCGCGCATGATCCGGCTCGCGGAGCCCATCAAGCAGCTCGGCGAGTACGATGTCGAGCTGGCCCTGCACGGCGAGGTGACGGCGGCCATCAAGGTCAACGTGGTCCAGGAGTGATCCCGGACCCCACGGGGGGAGGAAGGGCGTGGAGCTGCCCCGCCGGATCTTCCGCGAGTACGACATCCGCGGCGTCGTCGGCGAGGACCTGACGGCCGAGAGCTACCGAGCCCTGGGCGGCGCCCTGGCCGCCCGCTTCCGGGCCGACGGCGCCACGGAGGCGGTGGTCGCTCGCGACAACCGCCTCCACTCGCCCGAGCTCCATGACGCCCTCGTGGCCGGCCTGCGCGGCGCCGGGCTGGACGTCCTGTCCATCGGCACCGTGCCCACGCCCGTGCTCTACTACGCGCTGGCCGTGCGCGGCGCGGGCGGCGACTGCGGCGCCGTCGTGACGGCCAGCCACAATCCGCCGCAGTACAACGGCCTCAAGATCGTCTCGGCGGGCCGGGCCCTGTCGGGCGCCGACATCGCCGCCCTGCGCGACCTCGCCCTGGCCGCGCCGACCCGCGACGCGGGCGCCGGCGGCGAGGGAGCCTACCGCGAGGAGGACTGGCGCGGGCGCTACGTGGACCGCATCGCCGCCGGCGTCCACCTCGCGCGTCCCGTGCGCGTGGCCCTGGACTGCGGCAACGGCACCAGCGGCATCGTCCTCGGCGACCTGCTGGCGGCCCTGGGCGCCGACGCGGAGATACTCTACGAGGAGCCCGACGGCCGCTTCCCCAACCATCCGGCCGATCCCGTGGTGGCCGAGAACCTGGCGGACCTCATCGCCCGCGTGCGGGCGGGCGGCTTCGAGCTGGGCATCGCCTTCGACGGCGACTCGGACCGCATCGGCGTCGTCGACGAGCAGGGCGCCATCCTCTGGGGCGACCGTCTGCTGGCCCTCTACGCCCGCGACCTGCTGGCGGAAACGCCGGGAGCCAAGGTCATCTTCGAGGTCAAGTGCTCGCGCGCCCTGGCCGAGGACATCGCTGCCCACGGGGGCACGCCCATCCTCTGGAAGACGGGCCACTCCCTCATCAAGGCCAAGATGCGCGAGGAGAAGGCGCTGCTGGCCGGCGAGATGAGCGGGCACATCTTCTTCGGCGACCGCTGGTTCGGCTTCGACGACGCCCTCTACGCCGCCGCGCGCCTGCTGGAGATCGTCGCCCGCGGCCACCGGCCTCTGGGCGACCTGCTGGCCGGCATGCCCGAGTACGTCAGCACGCCGGAGATCCGCCTGCCCTGCCCCGACGAGCGCAAGTTCGAGATCGTGGCCGCCCTGCGCGACGAGTTCGCGGCCGATTACGAGGTGGTGGACATCGACGGCGTGCGCGTGGAGTTCCCCGACGGCTGGGGGCTCGTGCGGGCCTCCAACACCGGGCCGGTCCTCGTGCTGCGCTTCGAGGCCGAGAGCGGCGAGCGCCTGGCCGCGATCCAGGGCACGGTGATGGCCGCCCTCGCGCGGCATCTGCCGGAGCGAGGCTGACGTGGCCGTCCACCTGGTTCTGCTGGCCGGGGGACGGGGGACGCGTTTCTGGCCCCTGAGCCGGCGCCGCCGGCCCAAGCAGCTGCTGCCCCTGCTCGACGCGCGGACCCTGCTGCGGCGCACCTGGGAGCGCGTGGCGCCCCTGGGCCGGCCCGAGCGCGCCTGGGTGGTGACGGCCGGCGACCTGGCGCGGGCCTGCCGGCGCGAGCTGCCCGAGCTGCCGGCGGCGCGCGTCATCGGCGAGCCCGAGGGCCGCAACACGGCGCCGGCCCTGGCCCTGGCGGGGGCCCTGGCCCTCGCCGAGGATCCGCGGGCCGTCCTGGCGGTCTTCCCCAGCGACCACCACGTGGCCGACGAGCCGGCCTTCCGCCGCCTCGTGCGCCGCGCCCTGCGCTGCGCCCGCGAGGAGGGCGCCCTGGTCACCCTCGGCGTGACGCCGGACCGGGCCGAGACGGGCTACGGCTACATCGAGACCGAGGGTCGGGCGGCGGGCGGCGAGCCGCTGCCCGTGCGCCGCTTCGTGGAGAAGCCCGGCGCCGCGCGGGCGCGGCGCTTCCTGGCCGACGGACGGCACCTGTGGAACAGCGGCACCTTCTTCTTCACGGCCCGCGCCCTCGCCGAGGCCTTCCTGACCCACGCGCCGGACCTCTGGGAGGCGGTGGCGCCCGCGGCGGCGGCCTTCCCCGGCCCCCGCTTCGCCCGCCGCCTGCGCGAGGCCTACCGGGCGCTGCCCGCCGCCAGCTTCGACGTGGCCATCATGGAGAAGGCGGCGCGCGTGCGCGTCCTGCCCGCGGACGTGGGCTGGAGCGACATCGGGCACTGGATCTCCCTGGGCGCGCTGCTTCCCGAGCGCGCGGGCAACCGCGCCCACGGCGAGCTGGTCGCCGTGGACGCCGCGGACAACGTGGTGGTGGACACCGAGGGGCTGACGGCGCTCGTCGGCGTGCGCGACCTGGTCGTGGTGCGGGCCGGCGGCGCGCTGCTCGTCTGCCACCGTCGGCGGGCGCAGGCGCTGCGCGACCTGGTGGCGGCCCTGGCCGCCGCAGGCCGCGAAGACTATCTCTGAACACGTGCGAAAGGAGCGACATGAGCAAGGCATGGATCCCGGTCCTCCTGCTCGCCCTGATGCTGGCCGGCTGCGGCGGCGAGAAGGGCGCCGGCACCGAGGGCGGCGCCGAGCTGGTGACGATCGGCGACCGCGTCATCACCGAGGCGGACTTCGAGGCGGAGCTGGGCCGCGTGCCGCCCTTCCAGCGCCGCGACCTGGAGACACCCCAGGGCAAGCGGCGTTTCCTGGATCGCATGGTGGAGATGGAGCTGCTCCACCAGGCCGCCCTCGACGCCGGCCTGGAGGGCGACGAGGCCGTGCAGGACGAACTCGAGCAGGCGCGCCGGCAGATCCTCATCCGCCAGTACTACAAGCAGCGCATCGAGACCGCGGCCCAGCCCACCGAGGACGCCATCGACGAGTACTACGAGGGTCACCGGTCCGAGTTCGCCGTGGCCGAGCGGGTGCGCGCGCGGATGATCCTCGCCGCGGACGAGCGCGCCGCGCGCCGCCTCGCCGAGCGCGTCGCCGGCGGCGAGGACTTCGCCGCCCTGGCGCGCGACGAGAGCCGCGACGGCGCCACGGCCGCCGAGGACGGCAACCTCGGCTGGTTCACGCGCGACGGCTACGTGCGCAGCATCGGCGTCAACGAGGACTTCACCGCCGCCGTCTTCGCGCTGGATCCCGGCACCGTCGGCGAGCCCATCGACCTGGGCGACAAGGGCTGGGCCCTGGTCCTCGTGGAGGAGAAGGAAGCCGCCCGGCAGAAGCCGCTGGACGAGGTGCGCGGCGACATCGCCCGCCGCCTGGCGCCCAAGGTCCGCGAGGACTACTACAAGCAGCGCATCGAGGAGCTGAAGGAGACCTACGGCGTCCAGTACGTGGGCGATCCCTTCCTGGCGGACGCCACGCCCGAGCAGCTCTTCCAGCTGGCCCAGGACGCCAAGGATCCCCTGGAGCGCATCGCCTACTACCGGCAGGTCGTGGAGCGCCATCCCGACGCCGACCAGGCGGACCGGGCCATGTTCATGGTCGGCTTCGTCTACTCGGAGGAGATGCAGGACACGGCGCGCGCCCAGGAGGCCTACAACGAGTTCCTCCGGCGCTACCCGGACAGCGACCTGGCCAAGGACGCGCGCTACATGCTGGACGCGCTCGAGGGCCTGGAGCCGCCCTTCGAGTCGACGGACTGAGCCGGGGAGGCCGCCGTGGACGGCGAGGGCGCGATGCTGCGGGTGACGGTGCGGGGCTTCGCCCTGGACGAGGTTTCCAAGAGCCCCATCGTCCTGCTGCAGCCCGTGGGCCGCGAGGAGGTCATGCCCATCTGGATCGGGCCCTCCGAGGCCAGCTCCATCGCCCTCTCCCTCAGCGGCGAGCAGTACGACCGGCCGCTGACCCACGACCTGCTGCGGCTGGTGCTGGACGGGCTCGCCGTCCAGCACCAGCGCACCGAGATCGTGCGCCTGGAGAACAACACCTTCTTCGCGCGCGTCCTGCTACGCCAGCGCAACGACTACGTCTCGGTGGACTGCCGTCCCTCGGACGGCATCGCCGTCGCCCTGCGCACGCGCGCCGAGATCTTCGTTGACAAGGAACTGTTCGAGGCGCAGAAGCAGATCATCCGTCCCCGCGAGGAAGGCGAGTTGGAGGAGAGTTGATGCCCGTCTACACCCTCGGCACGCACCAGCCCGAGCTGGGCGCCGGCTGCTGGATCGGCCCCGGCGCCCAGGTCGTGGGCCGCGTCGTCCTGGGCGAGAACGTCAACGTCTGGTTCGGAACGGTGATCCGGGGCGACGTCAACATCATCCGCATCGGGGCCGACACCAACGTCCAGGACAACGCCACCCTCCACGTCGACGCGGACTACCCGCTCACCATCGGCGCGCGCGTCACCATCGGCCACGGGGCCGTCGTGCACGGCTGCACGCTCGAGGACGAGGTGCTCGTCGGCATGGGCGCCGTCATCCTCAACGGCGCGCGCGTGGGCCGCGGCTCCCTGGTCGCCGCCGGCGCCCTGGTGCGCGAGGGCGACGAGATTCCGCCCTTCAGCCTGGTGGCGGGGGTGCCGGCGGCGGTCAAGAAGACACTGGACGCCGCCGCCACCGGGGAACGCCACCGCCATTCGGCGGCCCACTACGTAGCGAGCGCCCGCGTCTATGCGGCCCAGCTCGCGGAGCCCCGCGATGGCTAGGCGCACCGTCCGGCGGCTCCTGCTGGCGGCGGCCGTCCTGCTGGCCCTGGTGGCGGCCGGCTGCGCGCCCCGGGGCGTGGGACGCGACGACGGCGCGGCCAGCGAGGCCGAGGCCGAGCGCCAGCACGCCGCCGTCCTGGAAGCCTACCGCCAGGGCGACGTGGAGGAGGCCCGCGCCCTGTCCGTGCAGCTCCTGGAGGCCAATCCCGACTTCCACGCCGCGCCCCGCCTGCGCCGCCGCCTGGCCGAGAGCTACATGGACGAGGCCCGCTGGGACCTGGCCCTGCACCACCTGGGCCGCTTGCTGGAGGACTACCCGAAGAGCCCCGAGGCCTGGCCCGCCCTGCTGCTGCGCGCGCAGGTTCTGGCCGAGACGGGCCGCCGCCTGGAGGCGGCGACGGGTCTGGACCGCGCCCTGGATAGCTGGCCCGAGGGCGCCCAGCGCG
>JAFGBK010000104.1 GCA_016933175.1 Candidatus Krumholzibacteriota bacterium
CATGCGGCCCACGGGGATGCCGGTCCAGCCGGAGATGACCTCGGCGATGGCCTGGCCGTCCACCTCGTAGCCGACCAGGGGTATCTCGCCCTGGAGCACGGCCAGGGCCTGCTTCTTGGCCGCCAGCTCCTTGCGGATCTTCTTCGCGGCCTTCTCGTCCAGGGGCGCCGCGGCGGCGGCCTCGCCACCCGCGGCCTCGCCGCCCGCGGCCTCGCCGCCGCCCGCGGTCTCGCCGCCTCCCGTGGACCCACCCGCGGCCTTCGCCCCGCCGGCCGGCTCCTCGCCGGGCAGGCCCACGCCCAGGCCCCGCTCGAGCTGGATGCGCAGGTCGAGGATCTCGTCCACCAGGGCCAGCTCCTTCTGCCAGCGCTCCTCCAGCGCCGCCAGCTCGGCCTCGGCCTTGGCCTTGCGCTCGCCGAGGGCGGCCAGGCGACCGGCGTGGTCCTGGCCCAGGGCCGCCTCCCGCTTCAGGATGGCGATCTCCGTGTCCAGGCCGTCGATGCGCCGCCGCGTGTCCTCCACGGCGGCCGGCGTCGCCTGGCGTCCCATGGCCACCCGCGCGCAGGCCGTGTCCAGCACGCTGACGCACTTGTCCGGCAACTGGCGGGCGGGGATGTAGCGGTGCGAGAGCCGCACGGAGTCCACCACCGCCTCGTCCAGGATGCGCACGCGGTGGTGGGCCTCCAGCTTGCCGGTCAGGCCGCGCATCATCTCGACGGCGGCGGCCTCGTCGGGCTCCTCCACCTTGATCACCTGGAAGCGGCGCGACAGGGCCGGATCCTTCTCGAAGTACTTCTTGTACTCGGCCCAGGTGGTCGCGGCCACCGTGCGCAGCTCGCCGCGGGCCAGGGCGGGCTTGAGCAGGTTGGCGGCGTCGTTCTGCCCCTCCGCGCCCCCGGCGCCGATGAGGGTGTGGGCCTCGTCGATGAACAGGATGATGGGCACGGGCGAGCCCTTGACCTCCTCGATGACCTCCTTGAGGCGGTTCTCGAACTCGCCCTTGACCCCGGCGCCGGCCTGGAGCAGGCCCAGGTCCAGCGTGCGCAGGGTCACGTTGCGCAGGGGCGCGGGCACGTCGCCCGCGGCGATGCGCAGGGCGAAGCCCTCCACCACGGCCGTCTTGCCCACGCCGGCCTCGCCGGTGAGGATGGGATTGTTCTGCCGGCGGCGCGTCAGGATGTCGATGATCTGGCGGATCTCCGGATCGCGGCCCAGCACGGGGTCCACCTTCCCGGCGCGGGCCGTGGCCGTCAGGTCCACGGTGAACTGGTCCAGGGCCGGCGTGGACGCGGCACCACCCGCGCGGGCGCCGGCCCCGGGCAGGGCGCCCGGCTCGGCGTGGAAGACGTCCCGGTCCTCCGGCGCGCCGGCGACGATCTTCGTGAACTCCTGCTCCAGCCCCTCGACGGAGATGCTCTTGGCCTCGGGCACGGCCTCCAGGAGCTGGCGGCGCAGGCTGCGCTCGGTCAGGGCGGCCAGCAGCAGGGCGCCCGAGCGCACGCGGCTGGCGCCGTAGTTGACGGAAGCCAGCACCCAGGCCTCGCGCAGCATGTCCTCGATGCCCGGCGCGAGCTGCGGCCGGCCGCCGTTGCCCGTCTTGTAGCGGTCCAGGGAGCGCTCGAGGCCCCGCAGGAAGCGGTCCGGGTCGATGTCGTAGCGGCGCAGGATCCGGGGGATGTCCGCGTCGGCGGGCTCCATGAGCTTGGCCAGCCAGTGCTCGATGTCCACGTCGTAGTGGGTGCGGGACAGGGCGAGGCCGGCGGCGCCCTCCAGGCCGCGGCGCGAGGCGTCGGTCAGCTTGCCGACGAGGGACTTGAGATTCAGGCTCACGGTGTTCCTCCCGCGTTGTGGGTGGGCGCGCACCGGGCCAGGTCGGCGGTGGGGACGACCACCGCCGCCCGCCCGCCGGCGGGGGCGCGCGCGTGCAGCCACGTGGACCAGCCCAGCAGGGGCGCGCCAGACTCGTCGGCCATGCCCAGACGCAGGCGCGGCACGGCCTCGGTCTCGAGGATCAGCTCCAGGTCCATGTCGTACTCCGCGCCGGCGGCCAGGCGCGCCAGCTCGGACAGCGCCGCGTGGCCCGCGCTGCCGGGCAGCAGGTCGCGGAAGGCCTCCCAGTCCAGGGGGCCCAGGCGCAGGCGGAAGCGCGACTGGGCCACGCTCACCTCCGCCCCGAGGGAGGCGCCGCGGCCCAGGGCGTGGTTGGCCCGCCCCAGGCGGCAGCGCTCGCCGGGCTCGGCCACGTAGCGCCCCGGCAGGAACTGCTGGACCCGCACGCGCACGCCGAAGTAGCCCTCGATCAGGTCCTCGAGATCGGCGGCGGGGATCGCGCCGGGGCCGAAGGCGTGGGCGCGGGCCAGCAGGGCGCGGTCGTCCAGGGGCAGGCGGCCGCGCAGGGCCGGCACGCCGAGCCCCACCAGGGCGCCCAGGGCCCGCTCGAAGGGGCCCGCGGCGGGATCCGGCGCCCGTTCGTACACCATCCCGAAGCGGTACTTCTCCCAGGCGCGGTAGAACAGGGCGATGAGCCGATGATTGAACAGGTCCAGGAAGTCGCGCAGGGCGGGATCGCGCTCGCGCTCCCGGTCCAGGATCAGCTCGGTGTAGGGCAGGGGCAGGGATCCGAAGCTGGCCGGCGTCGCGGCGCCCAGGAAGCGGACGGTCAGGCGCGGCGGCGCGTACTCCCCGCCCGGCTCGATGGCGGCGACCTCGCTGGCGGGAAAGTTCAGGGAGACCTCGGAGCGGAAGCGCAGGGCCTCGCGCGCGGGGTCGTCCACGGTGCCCACGGGCGCCCGCTCCGGCGCCATGCGCTGCAGGAGGCGCACGGCCTGGAAGAAGGTGAAGCGCGATCCCTCCGCCAGGAGGAGGTCGCTCAGAGCAGCGCCTGCTCGCCCGCCCTCGGTGGCCATCGCTTCAGCACCCCCTCCCGCTGGCGAACCCGCGCCACGGTCTGGGTGAAGGAGTTGACGCTGGCGTAGAGCCCGAAGAATCGCTCCATCACCGTGGCGAAGAGGAAGACGCCGGAGCCGGTGAACTTGGGCTCGTCCAGCTCGACGGCGATCTCGAGGCCGCGCGCGAAGACGCGGCCGCCGCCGGTCTCGATCTGCCGGAGGACGCGGCGCGCCTCCACGCCCACCAGGCCGGCGATGCGCTGCCGCGTGACGGCGGAGTCGGTGAAGTCGAGCAGGCCCAGCAGCTCGCGCAGGGCCACGGGAACGCGGACCGCCTCGCCGCGGGCGTCGGGGGCCGGCTCCTCGGCGACGAGGGAGAGGTGGTTGAGGCTCAGCAGCGAGACCAGGCGCCAGCGCTCGCGGGGGTCCAGGTGGCCCCGCAGGGGCGGCGTGGGCTTGCGCAGGCTGCGGATGCCGGCCACGCCCGTCTGGCCCTCGATCTGGAAGTCGCCGCGCCCCTCGCCCAGGGGCAGGCGGGGCGGCAGGTCGCGGTTGCTGCACAGGGCGCGCACGACCAGGGTCTCGCCGGGCAGCTTCTCGGCCGGCCGGCTCGCGCGGTCCACGAGGGAGATCGCGACCTCCGTGCCGGCGTCGTCCCGGCGCGGCGAGGGCCGGCGGCTGGCCTGCCAGAAGGCGGGCTCCGTCTCGGCGGTGTCGCCGTGGCGGAGCTCGTAGAAGGGGCGGAAGCCGGTGACCCGGCCCGTGCCGGGGGCCACGGTCTCCACGTCGGTGACGGCGAAGATCTCGAAGGCCTCCGGCGCGTGGGCGTCGGGAACGACGGGGTACTCGGCGCGGGTGTGCTCCAGCCGGATGGGCTCGGCCTGGTGCGGGAAGAGGTTCACGGCCGGCGTGCAGCCCAGCTTGAAGTTCTCCGGCCCCACGTTGCCCTCGAGCTCGAGAGGCAGGCGGTCCAGCAGCACGAGCAGCTCGATCTCCTGGCCGGCCCCCGCCAGGACCGAGGCGGTCAGCCCCGTGATCTCGACGAAGAGGAACTTGTCGGGGAAGAGGAAGTACTCCTGCAGCAGCCGCGTCGCCCGGCGCGCCGCGCGGGGCGCCCCCAGCAGGTCCTCGTTCCGGCCGAAGCCCACGGGCTGGATGGCCTCGGGCCCGAGACGGACGGGCGGTCGCGCCCGGCGGCCGCCGTCGGGATCGGGCCGGACGAGGAGCCCGCGGGGATCGCGGAACAGCAGCTCGTAGAGCTGGTGGGCCGCGGCCGCGTCGCCGTCCAGGAAGAAGCGGAGGCTGCCCAGGGGCATGTCGGCGAAGCGCTGGGAGCCCAGCGTGCGCAGGCGCGCGCGCAGGGCCGCCCGCGCCCCGGGCGGGCAGCCCGGCGTGCCGGGATCCAGGGGCACGAGGTCCAGGGCCGCCACCGTGACGGGCCAGAGCGTCAGGTCGTAGCAGGTGCGGAAGCGGCAGCGCGTCCCGCCCACCGGGCGCGTGTAGAGCAGCGAGTGTCGCGGCACGCGCACGCCCGTCGTGCCCTCCGCGCGGGCCGGATCCGTCTCCATCTGCACCATGGTCAGCGAGGGGACCGGCGCCAGGTAGTGCGGGTAGAGGGCCTCCAGGAAGGCGCCGCTGATCTCGGGGAACTCGTCGTCCAGGCGCAGCTGGACCCGCGCCGCCATCATGGCGAAGGCCTCGATGAGGCGCTCCACGTGCGGATCCTCGCACTTCTCCGGCTCCAGCAGGAGCTGGCCGGCGATGGCGGGGTAGCGACGGGCGAAGTCCGCCGCCTGCCGCCGGATGAAGCGCAGCTCGCGCTCGTAGTAATGCAGCAGCTCGTCGCGCATCAGTCCGCCGCCCGGATCTGCACCGCCCCGCTGTCCATCTCGATGCTCGTGTCGAAGGTCACCGGCTCGTGGATGGGCTCCACGTGGAGCAACGCGCTGATGCGGAAGCCCATCTGGAAGATGCCGTCGCCCGAATCCGGTATGGCCGCCACCGAGATGCTGCGGGGCTCCAGGCGGGGCTCGAAGGTGCGCACGGCCTCGGCGATGAGATCGCAGATGCTCCGGCGGTCCGACTCGCTGCTGGCCGCGAACTGGGTGAAGTCGGGAATGCCGTAGGCCAGGATCGAGCGCCGCGCCTCGGGCAGGTCGGCCAGCTCCTCGTCCAGCAACCGGCGGCAGTTCAGGAGCCACTCGACGTCGCGGCGTACGGCCTGCACCAGATCGCGCACGCCGATGCGGATGTCTCCGCCGGGGCGCGCGCCGCCGGTCAGGCGGTCGATGATCGAGTGCCGGAGCACCCCGTCGGCGCGGCCCCGCTTCATGGCCACCCCCTCAGGTTTCCCCGGCGCCTGCCGCGTCGACCTCGAGGCGGCGCAGGGAGAGCAGGTCCAGCTCCTCGGGCTCGCCGCCGGGGCGCCCGAAGGCCAGGACCCGCTGGCCGAGGCCGCGGTAGATCTCCCCGCCCAGGTCCTCCCACTCCGTGGCCCGGCCCCGCCGCAGCTCGCCGCGGCCGGTGGCCGCCGAGCCCTCGTAGAGCACGGGCAGGTGCACGGTGGCCTGGGCGCCCTCGGCGTCCTCGAGGGCGGCCGGGATCCAGAGAAGATCCAGCAGGTGGGAGGGCGCCTCGACCTCCAGCCGGCGCACCCGTTCCAGGGGCAGCCAGAGGTAGTGGCCGCCGGCGAAGACCTCCAGCACCGAGCCCAGGCGGTCGTCCTGGTCGCGCAGGCCCGCGAAGGGCTCGCCGTTGACGCTGCCGGCCAGGTCAGGCTGGGCGTCCACCGCCGCGTCCAGCTCGGCCGCGGCGGCCGCGGCGCCTCCCTCGCGCAGGGCGGCCAGGGCGCGCAGGCGCGCCTCCAGGTGCGCGGGCGGGTTCGGCGGGACGAGCGGGCGCAGCCCCTCGGCGAAGACCGCCTGGCGCTCCATCTCGGCCGCCAGGAGCTGCCGGTAGACGCGCCCCGCCGCCGTCAGCTTGTCGTCGTCCAGACCGAGGGCGTCCAGCTGCCGGGCGGCGCGCTCCCACTCGCCGAGGAAGCCGAGCAGCGCCACCAGCAGGTAGCGCTGCTCCGGGTCGCGTGGGTTGGCCTTCACCGCCGCGGTCTGCGCCTTGACGGCCTCCTCGATGCGGTCGGCCTTGAAGAGTTCACGGGCGTCCATGGCGCTTCGCCGGGCGCCCGCGCTACTTGGCCGTGTTGGTCTGCAGGTTCCACGAACCGGTGGTCTTGCCGCCGCCGCTGCCGTCCTTGCGCTTCTGCTGCGTGTAGGTCCACTCGATCTTGCCGTAGTTGAAGCTGACGTCCTCCAGCGGGATGTCGGTCTTGTCGCCGGTGGGCTCCGCCTTCGAGATGATGGAGTTGGTCATCTTGTACTCCATGAAGGGCACGGAGGCGCCGCCCGCGGCCCGGCAGAGGACGAGCTTGATCTCGCCGATGTGGGTGCCCTCGCTGCACTTCTGGTAGATCAGCGGCGAGGCCTTGTCCACCTGCTTGGTGATGGTGAAGTCGCCGTGCTCGCAGCGGCCGGAGGTGGCGCCGCCGGTGGTGCTGGCGGCGACCGTGGACGGCTGCTTGACCATGTGCTCGAAGTTCGTGACCTCGATCCAACCCTCGTAGCCGGCGGAGGTGCTCTCGCCCTCGATGCCCTCGATCTTCAGGTATGCGTCGAACATGCTCCGGATCCTTTCTGCGGGGGGACGCCCGTCGCCCCGCGGCGGTGAAGGCCTTCCCGCGGGGCCGGAGCCCCGCGGGCGTGTCCAAAAATCCTACTTGGCGGCCTGCGGCAGGTCCGCGACCATCCGCAGGGAGACGTTCAGCTCCTCGAGCTGGAAGTGGGGCTTGAGATGGGCCACGGCGCGGTAGGCCCCCGGCCGCGCCTTGTCCTCGGTGACCTCGATGCGCGCCTCCCGCAGCGGGTACTTGGCCTTCTGCTCCTGGGTGGCGTCATCCTGGTCGAGGACGTAGTTGTTGATCCAGCTGTTGAGATAGTCCTGCATCTGCGAGCGCGAGGCGAAGGAGCCGATCTTGTCGCGGGCCATGGCCTTGAGGTAGTGCGCGATGCGGCTCGTGGCCATGAGGTACTGGATGCGCCGCGACAGGTCGGCGTTGGCCGTCGCCTCGGCCTCCTTGTACACCTTGGGCCGCTGCACCGAGTTGGCGCCGAAGAAGGCCGCATAGTCGGTGTTCTTGCAGTGGATCAGCGGGATGAAGCCCTGGTCGCTTAGCTCCTTCTCCCGGGTGTCCGGGATGATGGTCTCCGTGGGGCACTTGGCGCCCACGTCGCCCTCGCGGGTCTTGAAGGTGTGGATGGGCAAGCCCTCCACGAGGCCGCCGCCCTCGGGCCCGCGGATCGCCACGCACCAGTGGTGCTGGCTGAAGGCGTCCGTGAGCCGGTTGGCGAAGGAGTAGGCGGAGTTGATCCACAGGTAGTTGTCGTGGCTGTCCGCCACCTCCTCCTCGAAGTCGAAGGCGTCCACGGGCGCCGTGTCCTTGCCGAAGGGCAGGCGGCCGAGGGTGCGCGGCAAGGTCAAGGCCACGAAGCGCGCGTCCTCCGAGTCGCGGAAGGAGAGCCACTTGGTGTTCTCGGGGTTGCTCTTGTCGAAGATCTTCGCCACGTCCCGCGGATTGGGCATCTCGGTGAAGCTCGCGAGGCCGAACATCTCCGCGCCGGCGGCCGAGATGAAGGGCGCGTGGGCGGCCGCCGCCACGTGGGAGATGTGCTCGAGCAGCTCGATGTCCTGGGGCCCCTTGCCGAAGGCGTAGTCGCCGACCAGCGCCCCGTAGGGATCCCCGCCGTAGAGCCCGAACTCGTACTCGTAGACCTTCTTCCACAGGGCGCTCTCGGTGAACTCGGCCGCCGACTGGAAGTCGCGCAGCAGGTCCTTCTTGGCGATGTTGAGGACCCGGACC
The DNA here is from genome assembly GCA_016933175.1 of Candidatus Krumholzibacteriota bacterium. GTDB lineage: Bacteria > Krumholzibacteriota > Krumholzibacteriia > JACNKJ01 > JACNKJ01 > JAFGBK01. The sequence continues at coordinate 7,801 of JAFGBK010000104.1, forward strand.
TTCATGGTCTCGCCCGTCTCGGCGTTCATGACGAGCTGGTGCAGGCCCCGCCAGCCGCTCTCCAGCCTCTGGAACTCATCGTGGTGCATGATCTCGTTGAGCTGCTGGGAGACGACGGCATCGATGGCGGCGATGCGCTGGTTGATCGTCTGGGTGACGCCCTTGGCCACCACCATGCCCGGGTCGAGCAGCTGCTGGACGAGGTTCTTGATGAGGCCCTGGCCGTAGTCCCGGGCCGCCTCGTCGCGGGGCTTAATGCCCGTCGTCAGCATCTCCTCGAGGATGCCGGCTCCGTCCTCGGTCAGGAGCTCCTTCAGCGGCTTCGCCTGGGATTCCTTCTTCTTCGCCATCACTCACCCCCTTCGCTCTTGCCGCCGAGCGTGCCGGGGCCCTCGACCGCGAGGGCGTCCTTCAGCTTGTTCCGCATCTCCTCGTTCTCGAGCATGGCCTCCAGCAACTCCTCGAGGCGGTCGTTGCCCTCGGTCTTGCTGAGCAGGGCCTTGAGCTGCTTGCGCACCTCGAGCAGGTCGCCCAGGGGCTTCACCTGCTTGGCGACGTTCTCCGGCGAGAAGTCGTCCATCTTCTGGAAGTTCAGCTCCACCGAGAGCTCGCTGCCGTCGCCGGCCAGGGTGTTGTCCACCTTGTAGGCCAGGCGCGGCTTCATGCTCTTGAGCACGTCATCGAAGTTGTCGCGGTCGATCTCCGCGAACTTCCGGTCGCGGGGCTTCGGCAGCGGCTCGGCGGGGTTGCCGGACAGGTCCGCCATGACGCCCACGACAAAGGGCAGCTCCTTCATCACCATGGCGCCGTTGAGCTCCACCTCGTACTCGATGTGCACGCGAGGTGGCCTGACGCGCCCCTTCTTCTTGTAGATGCTCTCCTTGGCCATCGACGTTCCTCCGCGTTGGAAGCCCCTTGGTACTCTCAATCACTGGGCGGCAGGCCCAGGGTTTCCCTGATCTGGTTCAGGACCTCGGGGCTCTTGATCATCTCCTGGACGATGCCCTCGAAGTCCTTGTGGCCCCACTTGACGGCCCGCTCCACCAGCATGGCCACTGGACTGTGCGGCTCGCTGCGGCGCAGGAAGTCGGCGACCTCCTGCAGGGTGCGGTAAGCCTGTTCGCGCGAGGTGATGCGTCCCCCGCCCCCGATCGCAGCGGCCATCGCCGCCGGATGGGCCGCGGTGGCGGCGAGCGGTGCCGCCCCGGGTTCCCGCACGAGCTGGACGCCGATGGTGTCGATCAGGTCGGCCAGCTCGATGAACAGCGGCGCGTCCTCGCCGAAGCGCTCGTCGCAGAGTTCGCGCAGCCGGTTCAAGGCCTCCATGCTCGCGGTGGCCGCGGCCGCCGTGGCGGCCAGCCGTTCCGGGGGCGTGGCGGCCAGGGCGGCCTGCCACTGGTCGCCGGTGATGAGGCCCGCCCCCACCAGCTCCTGGAACTCCGTCTGGTCGGCCCTGATGGCCGCGGCGTTCACCCGCTGCGACTGCTCGTAATCCAGCCAGCCGTACTCGCCCAGCGTGCCGCCGGTGATGGGCACGGACTTGACCGCCGCGAGGAAGTCGCGGCTGGTGCCGATCCAGGACAGGGGCCGGGCGCGGATGGCGGGAATGATCTCGCCCTCGTCCCAGCCGGGATGCAGGCCGTCCCAGAAGCGCTCCACGAGGCCGCGGCACAGGTCCAGGCCCGCGCTCAAGCCGGCGAAGCCCTCGGTGCGCACCAGGCCCTCGGTGAGCCAGGCGGCCAGCTCGAGGTCCTTGCTCTTTTCCCGGAGGGCGCTCTCGCAGGTCTTGACCACGCCTCGCCAGTCGGCGCTCTTGCTCTCACCGCTCAGGGCGAGGTCGGCGTCCTCCTGGCGGCGCATCTCCTCGATCTGGGAGAAGGTGAGATCCTCGGCGATCAGGCGGAGGTTACTGCCCGCTGGCCGCTCCTCGCTGATGGGCTGGAGGCAGGATTCGACATCGATCATCCGTCCACGTCCGCGCATACGGAACCCCACCCGCGGCCATGGCGACCGTGTTGGTGGCCTGAGACGGGGCTCCGCCGTGTGTTCTCGTGCAGCGCCGGCAGCGGCTCGCCGCCACCGGCCCGGAAGCCGATAATACGGGGCATTCGAATGGCCGCCGGCACCCTGACCCTATCCCAAGGCCTCTAGCTGCGTCAATATCAATAGCGTAAGCAGTTTCCGCCGAATCAGGCCCCTGCGGCCATCTCGGCGAGCATGTCACGGCAGGCTGACAGCGGATCGGCGGCGCGGGTCACCGGCCGGCCGACCACCAGGTGGCTGGCGCCGGCGCGCAGGGCGGCGGCCGGGGTGAGGACGCGCTTCTGGTCGCCGGGGGCGGCGCCCGCGGGACGGATGCCCGGCGTGACGATCAGGAAGCCCGGCCCGCAGTCGCTCCGGATGGCCGCGGCCTCGCGCGCCGAGGCGACGACGCCGTCCAGGCCCCAGGCCCGGGCCAGCCCGGCCAGGCGCCGGGCGTGCTCCGAGGCGCCACCGGCCAGATCCGTCCCCCAGACGCCCCGCAGGTCGTCTCCCTCGAGGCTCGTCAGCACGGTCACGCCGATGAGGGCCGGCGCGCCCCCGCCGGCCGCGGCCGCCTCGTCGCGGGCCGCTACGGCCCGGCGCACCATCGCCTCGCCGCCGGCCACGTGGAGGTTGGCCACGGCCGCGCCCAGGCGGGCTGCGGCGCGCACGGCCCGCGCGACGGTCTCGGGGATGTCGTGGTACTTGAGGTCCAGGAAGAGGGGGGCCGCCGCCGCCAGCTCGCGGACCAGGGCGGGGCCCTCGGCCGTGAACAGCTCCAGGCCCACCTTCAGGCCGACGCCCAGCGGCGCCAGGCGGGCCGCCAGGTCGCGGGCCTCGGCGGCGGCGGGCAGGTCCAGGGCGACGAAGAGGCGCTCGGCGGCGCCTGCGTTTCCGGTGTCCGACACGTCGTTCTCCTCGCGTGGGAGGATCCGCCGCGCGCGGGCCGCGCCGCGCGGCTTCCAGCACGGCCGGCGGCCCGGCGCCCGTCGTCAGCCGGCGGGCGCCGCCCGCCAGAGGGCGCGCAGGTCCGCGAAGCTCGTGCAGCCGCGGCGGTCCAGCTCGGCCTCCAGCCCGGCCAGGATCCGCCGCGGCAGGCCGGGATCGCCGAACAGGGCGGTGCCCACCTGCACGGCGTCCGCCCCGGCCGCCAGGAACTTGAGCACGTCCGCGGCCGAGGCCGCGCCGCCGATGCCCAGCACGGGCACGTCCACCCGCTGGCGGATGCGCCAGACCGCCGCCAGGGCCACGGGCAGCACGGCCGGCCCCGACAGGCCCGCGGTCACGCGGGCGAAGGGGCTCTTGCCCGTCTCCAGGTCGATGTCCATCCCCAGCAGGGTGTTGATGGCGCAGACGGCGTCGGCGCCGGCCCGGGCGGCGGCGGCGGCGACCTCGGCGATGTCGGTGACGTTGGGCGTCAGCTTCACCCAGACGGGGCCGTCGAAGGCGCTCCGAACGGCCCGCGTGATGGCCGCCACGGCCGCCGGATCGGTGGCGAAGTTGGCGCCGCCGGCGGCCACGTTGGGGCAGCTGAGGTTCAGCTCCAGGGCCAGGATGGCCGCCGGGTCCAGGGCGCCGGCCATGGCCGCGAAGGCCGGCGGCGACCCGGCGGCGATGGAGACCACGGGGCGCAGGCCGCGCGCGCCGAGCGCCGGCAGCTTCTCGTCTAAAAAGGCGGCGAGCCCCACGTTCTCCAGGCCGATGGAGTTGAGCAGGCCGGCCGGCGTCTCGGCCAGGCGGGGCGGCGTGTTGCCCCGCCGCGGCTCCGGCGTGACGGTCTTGGTGACCACGGCGCCGAAGATCTCGGGCGCGATCAGGGGATCGCAGTCCAGGCCGTAGCCGAAGCAGCCCGAGGCCGCCAGCAGGGGATTGGCCAGGGTGAGGCCGCCCACGTGCACGGAGAGGTCAGGCACGGCCGCCCTCCCCGTCCGCGCCCGCGCCCCCCTCCGGCGGCCCGGCGCCGCCGTTCGCGCCGGGCGCCGGGCCGTCGGCCAGGCCGGCGGGATCTTCCCGGGGGCCCGTCCAGAGGTCGGCGGCGTCGAAGACGGGCCCCTCGCGGCAGACGGCGGCGTAGCGCCAGCCGCCCTTCCCGTCGGCGACGGGGATCACGCAGCCCCGGCAGACGCCGGTGCCGCAGGCCATGCGCTCCTCGAGGGACAGCTCCACACGGTCGCCCGGCAGGGCCGCCGCGCGCACGGCGTCCAGCATGGCCGCCGGCCCGCAGGCCTGCAGGCGCGCCGGCGGACGGCCGCCCCCGGCGAGCAGCTTCCCGACCGGGTTGCCGGCGAAGCCGGCCGATCCGTCCAGGGTGCAGATCTCCACGTCCGCGGCCAGGCCGTCCAGCAGGGCGCGGGGCAACTCGGGCGCAGTGCCGAAGCCGAACAGGACGCGGTGGCCCCGGCCCGCCTCCGTCAGGATCCGCGAGAGGAAGCACAGGGGCGGCACGCCCGCCCCGCCGCCAAGCAGGATGGGCGCCGGCCCGTCCCCGGCGGCGAAGGCCGTGCCCAGGGGGCCCAGCAGGCGCAGGGGATCGCCGGGCGCGAGGTCCGCCAGGGCCGCCGTGCCGCGCCCCACCACCTTGAAGAGGAAGGCCGGGCGGCCGCCGGTCTCGTCCAGGACGCTCAGGGGGCGCAGGAGCGGCGGATCCCGGGGCGGGTCCGCCGGGCGGCCGGGCCCGACGAGGTAGAACTGCCCGGGCCGGGCCGGCGGGGCCGGGGACGCCGATGCGACGTCCAGGCGCCAGAACAGGGTGCCGTCGCGCGCCAGGGCGACGACGCGGCCCTCGCGCCAGACGGCCGTCAGGGGCGCCGTCACGGAGCGCTTCCGAGCTGCTGGGGCCAGCGCGCCACGTAGGCCGCCGCCTCGCTGTCCGGGTAGTTCTCGCGCAGGTAGTCCACCGCCGCCAGGGCCGCCGCGGTGTCGGCCAGGGAGTAGCGGTAGATGTAGCAGAGGGCGTAGGCCGCCGAGGGCGCCTGGGAGCTCTCGGGGTAGAGGTCGAGGACCTTGCGGTACTCGGGGACGGCCGCCTCGGGATCCTCCAGGCGCAGGAACTGGTTTTCGGCCAGACGGAACTGCATGATGGCGGCCGAGGAGTCCGGGGCCTCCTCGCCGAACTGGGCTCTGACGTCCAGGTACTCCTGTATCGCCCGCTTCTTGGTGTTGGCCAGGTCCGTGAAGACCGAGCGCGGCAGCTCGCGGGACACCTGCTCGTAGGCCTGCACGGCCCCCTCGAGGTCGCGGTGGCGGACCTGGCGGATCAGGCCGATGCGGTACCAGGCCTCGGCCGCGTGCAGGCTGCGGGGGAACTCCTGGGCGATGTTCTCCAGCAGGACGATGGCCTCGTCGAGCTTGCCCTCCTGCTCGTCGATGCGGGCGTCCAGGAGCAGGGCCTCGGGCCGGGACTGGTAGTTCGCCGCCACGTCGAGGATGTCCGCCATGATGGCGCGGCACTCGGCGTAGCGCTTGAGGTCCAGCAGGATCTCCGCCCGCAGCATCTGGCCCTCGAAGATCCGCCGGCGGTCCTCGCCGCGCGCGGACAGCTCGGCGAGGGCGGCCAGGGCCTCCTCGTCGCGATCGAGCTCCCGCAGGGCGTGGGCGATGCGCAGGCGGGCCTTGTCGTTCCACTCGCCGCGATCCACGCGCGCCAGGAGGTTGGCGAAGGCCGCGGCGGCCTCCTCCCAGTTGCCCAGGCGGTACTCGGCCTCGCCGATGCGGAACAGGCCCTCGGCCAGGTGCTTGCTCTCGGGATGCTCGTCGGCGAGGCGCGTCAGGGCGGCGATGGCGCGGCTCTCGTCCCCGTTCTCGAGCTGGCAGACGCCCCGCATGTAGAGGACCTCCTCGCCGAACTCGTGGTCGGGGAAGCGCTCGTCCAGCTCGCCCAGGCGATTGAGGCAGCGCCCGTACTCGCGCTTCTGGAAGTAGGCGCGGCTCATGAGCAGCAGGGCGTCGTCCACCAGGCCGCTGGCGGGGTAGAGGTCCATCAGCTTCTGGCACTTGGTGATCGACTGGTCGTACTTCTTGCGCGCCGTGGGCGTGACGTCGCCGTCGGGACCCCGGGGCAGGTTCTCGGCCTCGCGGTAGTACTTCTTGGCGTTGCTGAAGGTGTTGAAGTAGGCGCAGCCCGCCGGCGCCAGGGCCAGGACGAGGGCGAGGGCCGCCGCGAGGAGCGCCGTCGCGCGCCGGTCAGGCACGGGCGGCCTCCTCCCGCCACGGCCGCGGATACCAGTGCTCCGCGCCCGGCGTCGAAGCCCCGGCCGCCTCGCGCAGATAGATGGGCCGGCCGCCGAGGAAGGTGGCGCGCACGCGGCCCGTCAGCTCCATCCCCTCGAAGGCGGTGTTGGCGGCCAGGGAGGCCGTCTCGGCGCCGCGGACGGTCCAGCGCTCCGCGGGATCGAAGAGCACCAGGTCCGCCGGCGCCCCGTCGTCCAGGCGCCCGGCCTCGATGCCGAGGATGGCCGCCGGGCGGCTGGTCAGCAGGGCCAGGGCCCGGGGCAGGGGCATGAGCCCCGTCGCCACCAGGCGCGTCAGGACGGCGGCTAGGGCTGTTTCCAGACCGGTGACGCCGAAGGGCGCGGCGGCGAACTCCTGTCCCTTGTCCACCTCCGTGTGGGGCGCGTGGTCCGTGGCCACGCAGTCGAGGGTCCCGTCGAGGAGGCCCTGGACGAGGGCCTCCTGGTCGGCGGCCTCGCGCAGGGGCGGGTTCATCTTCTTGTGGGGATCGTAGTCGGCCAGGTCCGCGTCCGTGAGGAGCAGGTGGTGGGGCGTCACCTCCGCCGTGGCGCGCACGCCGGCCGCCTTGGCGCGGCGGAGGATGTCCACGGCGCCGCGGCTGGAGACGTGGGCGATGTGCAGGCGCGCGCCGGTCATGCCGGCCAGGCGCAGGTCGCGGTCCACGGCCACGTCCTCCGACTCGCGCGGGATGCCCTTGAGCCCGAGGCGGGTGGCCATGGCGCCCTCGTGCATGTGGCCGCCCTGGCTCAGGGCCGGCTCCTCGGCGTGGCTGATGAGCAGGAGGTCCCAGGTGAGCGCGTGCTCCATGGCGTGGCGCAGGAGCGCCGCGTCCGCGACCGGCAGGCCGTCGTCGGAGAAGGCCACGGCGCCGGCCGCGTGCATCTCGCCCAGGTCGGCGAGCTGGCGGCCCGCCTGGCCCAGGGTGACGGCCCCCACCGGCAGCACCCGGCACAGGCCGGCCGCGGCCGCCTTCTCGCGCACGAAGCGCACCATGGCGCCGCTGTCCACGGGCGGGTCCGTGTTGGGCATGCAGGCCATGGTGGTCACGCCCCCGCGCGCGGCGGCGCGGGAGCCGGTGGCCACGGTCTCGCGGTCCTCCCGGCCGGGCTCGCGCAGGTGGACGTGCATGTCCACCAGGCCCGGCGCCAGGTGCAGGCCGCCGGCGTCCAGGACGGGGTCCCCGCCCTCCGGCGCGGCGCCCTCGCGGCGGCCGGCGATGCGCCCGTCCGCGACATGCAGCGCGCCGGTGACGACGCGCTCCGACGCGGGATCCACCAGCCGCGCGTTGGCGATCCAGAAGCGGCCGGTCTCGCAGCGATCGATCCAGTCCTGCATGCTCACCTCCTAGGCGCTCTCGGCCCGCAGGCCGGTGTCGGGGATCTCCGCCGGGCGGCCGGCCTCGCCGACCGTCAGCTCCTCGACGAGGGCCGCGTCGCGGGGCTCGCCAGCGCTCATGCGGCGCCGGGCCGCGCTGAGCAGGTAGAGGACGGCCATGCGCACGGCGACGCCGTTGGTCACCTGGTCCAGGATCACCGCCCGCGGGCCGTTGGCCACCTCCTGGGCGATCTCCACGCCGCGATTCATCGGCCCCGGATGCATGACGATACCGCCGGGAGCCATGGCCGCCAGGTGGCGCGGCTGCACCTGCCAGTCGCGGGCGTAGGCCCGCAGGCTGGGCAGCAGGCCGCCTTCCTGGCGCTCGCGCTGGATGCGCAGGATGTTCACCACGTCCGCGCCCGCCAGGGCCGCGCCCAGATCGTGCTCCACGCGGACGCCGAGGCTCTCGACGGCCACGGGGATCAGGCTCGGCGGCCCGCAGAGCACCACCTCGGCCCCGAGCTTGGTCAGCCCGTGGATGTTGCTGCGCGCCACGCGGCTGTGGAGGATATCGCCGACGATGACCACCCGGCGCCCAGCGAGGTCGCCCAGGTGCCGGCGCATGGTCAGCAGGTCCAGCAGCCCCTGCGTGGGGTGCTCGTGCGTGCCGTCGCCGGCGTTGATGACGCTGGCCGGGATGTGGCGGGCCAGGTAGTGGGGCGCGCCGCTGGCGCCGTGGCGCATCACCAGCATGTCCACCTTCATGGCCAGGACGTTCTCGGCCGTGTCCAGGAGGGTCTCGCCCTTGGTGACGCTGCTGGTGGACGCCGAGAAGTTGACGATGTCGGCGCTGAGGCGCTTCTCGGCCAGCTCGAAGCTGATGCGCGTGCGCGTGCTGTTCTCGAAGAAGAGGTTGACCACCGTGAAGCCGCGCAGGGTGGGCACCTTCTTGACCTCGCGCTCGTTGATCTCGCGGAAGCGCTCGGCCGTGTCCAGGAAGAGCGCGATCTCCGCGGCGCTGAGGCTCTCCAGGTCGAGCAGGTCCTTGCGGCCGTAGATCATTCCTCCACCTCCCCCAGCAGGACCCGGTCCTCGCCGTCGATCTCGGTGAAGCGGACCTTGACCACCTCGCGGCGGCTGGTGGGCACGTTCTTGCCGGCGTAGTCGGCGTGGATGGGCAGCTCCCGGTGCCCGCGGTCGATGAGCACGGCGAGCTGGATGGCGTCCGGGCGGCCATAGTCCATGAGCTCGCCCATGGCCGAGCGCACGGTGCGCCCCGTGTGCAGGACGTCGTCGACGAGGATGATGGTGCGGCCGCTGATGTCCTCGGGGATGCGCGTCTCCCCCACCCGGGGCTGGGGGCCGACGGTGTGCACGTCGTCGCGGTAGAAGGTGATGTCGAGGCTGCCGACGGGCACCGCCGCGCCGCCCTCGATGACCTGCATGTAGTCGGCGATGCGCTGGGCGAGGGGCACGCCGCGCCGCGCGATGCCCATGATGACGAGGTCCGCCGGCGACTCGTTGCGCTCGAGGATCTCGTGGGTCATGCGCTTGACGGCCCGCAGCATCTGGCTGGGGTTCATCAGCACCGCCTTCTGGCGGAACTTGAGGGCTGAGGGGCTGGCCATGTTACCTCCGTCCGGGCGGAGGCGGAGAGGGCGGGACGGGCATTAAAAATCCCCGGCCTAGCGGCCCAGGGTTCTTCGCGGCCCGGTATCTCGAGGTCCCCACCTTCTCGACCTCACGGGATCGAATTAAAGGTTCGGGTGACGGGCGCCCGGCCAGGCGGGCGAACCAGGGTCAGTCTAGTCCACTCGGATCATTTTGGCAAGGGGCGTGGCGGGCCGCCCGCGCGCGGGCGGCGCGCGTCAGACCTCGCGCAGGGCGCGCTCGAGGTCGGCCAGGAGGGCGCTGACCGCGGCGCGGCGCTCCACGCGGGCGCCGATCTCCTCGTAGCCCGGCCGCCCGAGCACGGCGCGGAAGTCCCGGTCGGCCGCCTCGAAGCGGTTCAGCTCGTAGAGGATCAATCCCCGCTCGAGGCGCGCGCCGGCGGAGTCGGGATCCAGGAAGAGGCGCCAGTCGGCCAGGCGCAGGGCGGCGCGGGGGCGGCGCCCGTCCAGATACACGCCGGCCAGCATGACCATGTAGCGTTCCAGGAGCCGGCGGCCGCTGATGGTGGTCAGGTAGCGCGGGCGCAGCAGGACGAGATGCCCGCTGAAGAGTGTGCGCAGGCGGCTCTGCAGGCCGCGCGTGCCCAGGACGCGCCCGCCGGCGGCCACGTCGATGAAGGACCCCTCGTCCAGCCACTCGCTGGCCAGGAAGATCTGGCCGGGGAAGCTCAGGGCGCGCACGGGCACGCCGGCGCGCTCGGCCAGGTCGAGGTAGAGGAGGACCAGGCTCAGGTCGCGACCCCGGCGCCCGGCCAGCACGCGGTGGGGATGGATGACGTCCAGCCCCGTCTCACCGGCCGGCGCGCGGCGGAAGCCCCGCTCCTGGAAGAAGAACCTGTTGAACAGGCTGAGCTTCTGGTAGGGTGTGCGATCGGCGTTCAGCCGCAGCCGGAGGCCCCGGGCCCAGCCTGCCAGGACCCGCTCGACCGACTCGAGGGCGAGACCCGGCTCATCCGCCTGGGCGAGGAGCAGGGCCGCTCTCAGCGGGCGGAAGTCCGGGTTCTGCGGGTGCACTTCCTCGAGGAAGCGCAGGCGGATGCTTTCCTTGGTCGTCATGACCGGGCTCGCCTCTTCGCGGGTCGGCATCGGGCTCGGCTCTTCGGGGCTCCGGCGCGGCATATCGTTCAAGCTCGCTCCTTTCAGAGGGAATATAGACCCCGTTCGGGAACCCCTCAAAAGGCGCGGCGGCGTATTTTGAAAAATTTACGGCAGCACCAAGGAGACGGCATGGCTGGCACCGCCGAGCGGCTGGAATACTGGCTGCGGGAGATTCTTCCCCTGCCCACCGCGCCCTTCCACGAGGATGCGATCATCGCGCGCGTGCGCCGCCTCGCGCTCGAGCGCGGGCTGCGCGTCCGCGCCGACCGGGCCGGCAACCAGGTCCTGGAGTACCGGCGCGAGGGCAAGACCGTGGCGCCGGTGGCCTTCACCTGCCACATGGACCACCCGGGCTTCGAGGTCGCCGCGGCCAGGGGCCGGCGCGCCACGCTGCGCCTGCTGGGCGGCGTGGACGAGCCCACACTGCGCGGCAGCCGCATCGTCGTCCACACCGCCGGCGGCCCCGTTCGCTGCCGGACGCGATCGGTGCGCATGAGCCCGGACCGCCGCAAGCGCCACACCCACGTCACGGTCGCGAGCGAGGCGCCCCTGCGCGCGGGCGAGTGGGGCCACTTCGACCTGGTGCCCCTGTCCCTGGCGCGCGGGCGCATCACGTCCAAGGCCCTGGACAACGTCCTCAGCGCGGCGCTGATCCTGGCCCTGCTGGACCAGCTCGCCGCGACGCGGCGGCGGGCGCACGTCTACGGGGTCTTCACGGTCGCCGAGGAGGTGGGCTTCGTGGGCGCCATGGAGCTGGTCAAGGGACGGCTGCTGCCGCGCCGCGTGCCCGTGGTCGTCATGGAGACCAGCCGCGAGCTGCCGGGCTTCTCGATCGGCGCCGGGCCGGTGGTCCGCGTGGGCGACCGCATCAGCGTCTACGACGACGGCGTCACGCGCTGGCTCGGCGACACGGCGGCGGCGATCGCCAAGCGCGACAAGACGTTCCGCTGGCAGCGCGCCCTGATGCCGGGCGGCATGTGCGAGGCGACCCTCTTCAACCTCGCCGGCTACCGCGCCGGCGCCCTGGCCCTGGCCCTGGCCAACTACCACAACATGGGACCGCGCGGCGCCGCCGCCGAGCGGGTGGATCGCCGCGACGCCGAGCAGATGCTGCAGCTCCTGGAGACCCTGGCGGCGCGCGGACCGCGTCCCGGCGCGGACGAAGCCCTCTGCAAGCGCATCGAAACGCAACATCGGCGTTACCGCGTACGCCTGAACCGTCGCTGAAAGCGACAAGGCATTATGAGACTTGATTTTACCGAATTCCCCCCTTTGACGCCCGAGAGGGATTTGTTATAATCTAGCAGGCACGCGGGCGACGCCCGCGTGACGCGCACGTTTTGCCCCTAACGCACGATTCCGAGACGCTGGAGGAACCCCATGCGTTCATTGATTCTGCGATCCGTGCTGGCCCTGGCGATGCTCATGGTCGTCGGCGCGGCGTCCGCCTGGGCGGCCGCCCTGGTCCAGCCCCAGACGCTGGTCAACATCGAGGCGGCCGAGGCGGCGGGCATCATCGACGCCAATGGCGCCGCACTCAACAAGATCTACTTCCTCTTCGACCCGGAGAAGGTGGATCCCGCCTTCCGGGTCCGTGACGACCTGCCGCTCAAGTCGGCGACCCTGCTCATCCACGCCATCCTGAACGACGGGGCGGTGAGCCAGGAGGCCCGGGCGATCCTCCAGGCCTACCTGGACGCGCCCTTCGAGACGCGCAACACCTTCATCTCGCCGAGCGGGCACTTCAACCTCACCTACTACACGACCGGCACCCACGCCGTCCCGGCGACGGACAGCGACAGCGACGGCACGCCGGACTTCGTGGAGTGGTGCGCCGGCTACCTGGACTACGCCTGGGCCCAGGAGGTCGACTACGCCGGCTTCCAGGCGCCGGGCCTCATCGGCGGCTACTACCAGGTCGGCTTCGAGAACATGAGCTCCTACGGCTACACCCAGGTCACGTCCGGCACGACGCGCATCGTGCTGCACCGCAACTTCCTTGGCTTCCCGCCCAACGACGACCCCGAGGGCGACCAGAAGGGCGCCGCCAAGGTGACCTGCGCCCACGAGTTCAAGCACGCCACCCAGTACTCGACCAGCCACTGGACCGAGGGCAACTGGGTCGAGGTGGACGCCGTCTGGGCCGAGGAGTGGGTCTACCCGGTCGTCAACGACTACCACAACTACCTCTCGCTGATCTACACGCCCCTGCGCAGCCCCGAGGCGTCCCTGGACTACAACGACGCCATGAGCTTCTACGGCAAGGGCATCTGGGAGATGTACATGTCCCAGACCCACGGCTACCAGATCATCGTGGACTTCTGGGAGTACCGCCGCACCCACACCAGCATGCCCGTGGTCGCCAGCTACAACGTGGTCCTGCTGGACTATGGTTCCTCCTGGGGACAGGGCTTCGCCGAGTTCACCCAGTGGAACTGGCTGACGGGCTGGAAGGCCGAGCCGGGCTTCAGCTACGACGACGCCCCCGACATGTACCCGTCCATCCTCTACAAGAACAACAACTACCTGCCCGACGGCCCGCAGAGCGTCACCGTCGACCACCTGGCGACGCGGCTGATCCGAGCCTACAACATCTCGGGCGAGTCGCTGTACCCGAAGATCATCTTCGACGGCACCAACAACCTCGAGTGGCACTGCATGGTCATCATCAAGCTGCTCAACGGGACCACGGTCCTGGACGAGGTCCCGCTCGCCAGCTCCACCTACGACGGCGAGAAGACCTACCAGTACCCCTTCAGCACGATCGAGGAGATCGGCCTGTGCACCACCAACTCGGCGTGGTCGGGCAGCGGCGCCACGGCCACCTACGAGTTCCAGAACGCCCAGTACGGCGGCACGGGCGTCGACGAGATCCCCGGCTACGGCGCGATGCGCCTGGATCCCGTCTTCCCGAACCCCTTCAACCCGAAGGCGAGCATCCGCTTCGAGCTGGCGGCCGCGGCGCCGGTGCACCTGACGGTGCTGGCCCCCTCGGGCCGCGCGCGGCGCCACCTCCTGGCCGGTGAGCTGCGTGGCGCCGGCGAGCACGTGGTCAGCTTCGACGGCCGCGACGACGCCGGGCAGCCCCTGCCCAGCGGCGTCTACTTCGCCAAGCTGAACCTCGGCGGCAGCGAGAGCCAGCTCGTCAAGATGACGCTGCTCAAGTAGCGCGTCACGACCCTTCAGCATCAGGGATCTGCGTCCCCGGGCCCCACAGGGCCCGGGGCTTTTTCGTGCGGCCCGGCGCCGGTCGCGCCGCCGCGCGGCGGCGCGCCTGGCGCGGCGCGGAGCCTGGCCGGAAACTGGCCGGCGCCGTCACAATCATCCATCCGTCCGGAGCAAACGACTCGTTCCTGTGATCTCGGATCCGGAAAGCCTGCTTTCCGGATTCCGCCCGAGCGGTTCAATCCCTTCTCGGAGAGGAAGATGCGCGCCAGAATGAAGGCAGGTTCATTCTTGCGGGAATGAATCGCGGCGGCGTGGCTCTTGCAGGAGGGCGGCCTGTCCGGCGGCGCGGGAGCGCCCCACAGCCAGCGACGGAGCAGCGTGATCCATCCGAGCACGAGTCCACGGAGGGACGGGGGCGGCGACGCGAACCCGCGCCGGATCGCCATCTACGGCGCCGGCGAGGCCGGCCGCCTCCTCCTCGACGAGATCCTCAACAACGGGCGCGACCGGCGCGTCCTGGGCCTCTTCGACGACAAGCTGCCGGCGGGCACCGAGATCCGTCCCGGCGTCGCCGTGCTGGGCGGCAAGGACAGCCTCGCGCGCTGGGTCCGGGCCCTGGACCTGGACGAGATCTACATCGCCATCCCCTCGCTGGCGCCGTCGAAGCAGGCGGCCCTCAGCCGCGAGATCGAGCAGCTCGGCGTCGGCGTGCAGGTGCTGCCCACGGCCGGCGAGCTGCTCGAGGGCCTGCCCCTGAAGACCCAGCTCGGGGAGGACCTGCTCGCCGCCCTCATCGGCCGCGAGGTGCGGGACATCGACCTGCCGCGCATCTCGCGCTTCGTGGCGGGCAAGCGCATCCTTGTCACCGGCGCCGGCGGCTCGATCGGCGCGGAGCTGGTGCGGCAGATCGCGCGCTTCGGGCCGGCCCACCTGGTCCTGCTGGACCGCTACGACACCCACCTGCACGGCATCCAGACCTGGCTCGCCGACCGGGGCGACACCAACTTCACGCCCGTCCTGGCCGACGTCTGCGAGACGGACGGCTACCGTCACGTCTTCGCCGAGCAGAGCCTGGACCTGGTCATCCACGCCGCGGCCGTCAAGCACGTGCCCCTGGCCGAGAGCAACATCCGCGAGACCCTGCGCACCAACGTGATCGGGACCCTGCGCGTGCTCGAGCTGGCCTGCCGCCACGCCGTGCCCCGCTTCCTGCTCATCTCGACGGACAAGGCCGTGCGGCCCACCAACGTCATGGGCGCCACCAAGCGGGCCTGCGAGCTGCTGTGCCAGAACCTCGAAGCCTTCCCCTTCCGCGGCGGCGACACGGTCATCAGCGCCGTCCGCTTCGGCAACGTGCTGGGCTCCAACGGCAGTGTGCTGCCGCGCTTCATCCACCAGATCGAGTCGGGCGGGCCGGTCACCGTCACGCACCCCGACATCGAGCGCTTCTTCATGCACTGCTCCGAGGCGGCGCAGCTCGTCCTGCAGGCCGCCAGCCTGGCCCGGGGTGGCGAGATCTTCATCCTGGACATGGGCCGGCCCGTGCGCGTGGCCGACTTCGCGCGGCGGCTGTGCCGCTCCTACAACCTGAAGGTGGGGCGGGACGTGGAGATCGTCATGACGGGGCTCCGGCCCGGCGAGAAGATCAAGGAGGAGCTGATCATCGCCGACGCCGAGGAACGGAGCTGCTACGAGTCCATCTACATCATCTCGGCCAACGGCAAGCGGCGCGCGGACGTGGATCGCCTGCTGGCCGAGCTGCGCCGGCACCGCGCCCTCGCCACGGAGCGTGGCGCGCTGGACTGGCTGCAGCGGGCCGTGCCGGAGTACCGGCCGGACGCCGCCCAGCGCACGGCCCCGGCGGCCGCCCGCGCGCCCGCGGGCGCGGGCGCGGCGTGATGGAAGCCGCCGCCCTCAAGAGGGGCCGGCAGCCTGCCGGTATTTCAGTATTGACAAGCCGGGCGACCTGCGCGGATAGTGCGCCGCCCGAACCTCGCGCATCGGGGGATGAGCCAAGTCTGCCCAGGAGCGACCGCTCCCGTCACCGGAGCCCCACATCCGGCGCATCCCTTCTGATCATCGCATGATGTCAGGGGATCCGACGTGGCCAAGACCGCCATCGAGATGCGCCGCGCGCAGTCGCTCGCACCCGAGTTCATCGCCGCCTTCCGGGAGGATACCGAACCCCGCCCCGCGGCCGCGCTCACGCCGGAGCTGGAAGCCAGCCCCGCGCTGGCCTGGCTCTCCCGCTTGCCCGCCCGCGCGGAGGACCCGCGGACCTGGCGCTCCCGGCCCGCGTCCGAGCTCGCCATGCGCGCCGCGGACATCGCGCTCTCCCTGGCCGCGCTCCTGATGCTCTCGCCCCTGCTGGGCGTGACGGCCCTGGCCATCCGCCTGGAGTCGCGGGGGCCGGTCCTGTTCCGGCAGGTCCGGGCGGGGTGCAACGGGCGCGCCTTCATCATGCTCAAGTTCCGCAGCATGGTGGTCGACGCCGAGCGCGACGGCCTGCGCCTGGCCTCGGCCGGCGACGATCGCGTCACCCGCGTCGGGCGGCTGATCCGCCGCTGCCGCATCGACGAGCTGCCCCAGCTCGTCAACGTGCTGACGGGGGAGATGAGCCTGGTGGGCCCGCGGCCGGAGATGCCCGCGGTGGTCCGCTTCAACCTGACGCGCATCCCCGACTACGAGGACCGCCACCGCGTGCGGCCCGGCATCACGGGCCTGGCCCAGGTGACCAACGGCTACGACAGCAGCATGGACGACGTGCGGCGGACCGTGGCCCTGGACCACCTCTTCATCTGCCACCGGCGCCTGCGCAACTACCTGAAGATCCTCCTGCGCACCGTGCCCGTCGTTCTGTTCGGCAGGGGCGCCTTCTAGCCTCAGCCTCGCCGCATCCTCCGCGACGCAGCGGCGGCGGCCTACTTCCAGGCGCAGCCGTAGACGATGGTCTTGTGGCGGGAACCCAGGCAGGGATCGACGAGCCGGTCCACGGCATGCAGCGCGCGACGCTGCCCCTCGCTGCGGCCCAGGGTCGCGCAGAAGCCGAAGGTTTCCCGCTCCACGCGGGCGAAGGGCGCCAGCAGGCGATCCATCTCGTCGAGTGTGGGATAGCGCCAGCGCTCGCCCCAGTCCGTGAAGCGGCGGCGCAGCCAGCCATGCAGGCGCGTGGCGCGCAGGTTCTCGGCGAAGAGGAGGACGCCGCCGGGCTTCAGCACGCGGTGCATCTCCTCCACTGCCCGCTGCTGGCGGTCGTAGGCCCCGTGGCTGCCCACGCCGCCCAGGACGCTCTTGAAGGTGACCACGTCCACGCCCGCCGGCGGCAGGGCGATGGCCGTGGCGTCCAGGACCTCGTAGCGCACGCGATCCGCGACGCGGTGGCGCTCATGCAGGGCGCGGGCCTCGGGCGCGGGTCCCGCCAGGTCCGAGCAGATCACCTCGGCGCCCCGCAGCGCGAAGTAGAGGGACAGGCCGCCGCGGCGCGCGCCGAGCTCCAGCACGCGCCGGCCCGCCAGGTCGCCGGCGTGGCGTTCCCAGAAGCGCAGGGCGCGCACCCAGCTCGCCACGTCCCACTCAAGGATCTCGTCCAGGACGGACACGGGCAGCCCGTCGACCGGACCCCTAGCGGGCGTGGTCGTCGGCGCGGCGCCGCTCACGACGACACCGCCCGCGCCAGCGCCCGTTCCGCGCGCAGGGCAAGGCGGACACCGAGTCCCAGGCGCCCCGTGATCCACTCCGCGTAGGGATAGAGCGGGAAGCACAGCCCCCGCAGGGGAGCATGCCACGCCAGGTGCTCCTGTAGCGCGTCGAAGCGCCGCAGCAGCTGAGCGGAGGCGGCGCCCCGCTGGCGCAGGCACCACGCGGCCAGCGCCTCGTCCAGGCGGATCCGCTGCGCTAGCCTCCCTGCGCGGCGGCCCGGCGGGAGCGTGGCGCGCAGGTAGGCGAAGGGGATCCCTGCGGCGGCGGGAGCGTCGATGCGCAGCGGTGCCGGCCGCTTCGCGGCCGCCGCGCTCAACCAGGGATCGGGCAGCCGCCAGTCTTCGCGGTCGGCGTCGATCGCGATCCGCATCCCCGCGTCCACGCGCACCTCCCCGCGCGCCCTGGCGGGCGGGGCGGTCGCGGCCCGCGCCGCGAGGAAGTCCGTCGCGCTCATGAAGGCTCCCTCCAGCAGGGGCGGAGCCGCGTCCAGCAGCTCCCGGACGGCAGCGGTGCGCGCGGCCGCGGGCAGCCGCAGCCAGCCGGCGCGCAGGGCGGCCACACGTTCCCGCCAGTCCGCCGCGGCGGCGTCCGCGCCGCGTCCTTCGGGCGCGAGCGAGGCCGCCAGGCCGAGGCTGTGGCCCAGCGAGTGTAGGCTGATGAGCAGTCCCCGCGCGCTCGCGACGGGCGCCAGCAGCGACGCGCGGAGCGCCGCCAGCTTGTGGAGCCCCGTCTCCAGGACGGCGATCGCTGCCAGGAGCGGCCGCGCGTCGGCCGGCGGCGCCGGGATCTCGGGCAGGCTGCCGCTCAGCACCTCCAGCCGCTCGAGGTCCAGCAGCCAGCGCAGGTCGGTGAGCGCGTCGCGGGAGACCGCGAAGGGCGGATGCATGCTGAGGTAGGGATCGACGGGCCGCAGGAGCGCCCGGCGCGTCCCAGGCGCCGGGCGCGCGTCCGCCGCGAGGACCAGGACGAGGTCCAGGTCCGAGACGCCCGGCGCGCTCGTGACCCCCGTGACCAGGACGGCCTCCACTGCCGGATCCCCGCCGAGGCGCTCCGCCTCGCGCGCCGCGGCCGCGCGATAGTCCTCGCGGGACCGGCTCGCTACGTCGTCGCGGATTCGCACACGCGCCTCCAGAGGTGCTCGGCCAGCGCGAGCGAGCGCGGCCGCCAGTCCGCCGGCAGGGTCGCGCCACAGCGCGCGGCCAGGCTCGCCTCGGGCAGCCGCGCCTGCGCCGCCCGGAAGAGGAAGGGGTTGCGCAGGGCCGCCAGCAGCCAGCGCCGCGGTGCGGCGGGCCGGTAGCGCCAGGCCGCGCGCAGGTGCGTCATGTCCTCGACGATGGACCAGACGCCAGGGGGTACCGCCGGTGCCACGCGGGCGAAAGCATCCCCCTTGTAGCAGGGGCGCCCGCACGCGCCCTCGTAGTGTGTCGGCAGCAGCAGGACGCTGCTCACCGCGCACTTGACCGCGAACGGCGAGGCGAGGGGGCGGCGCGCGAGGATCGGATCGCGCAGCCAGGACAGGGTGTTCAGGAGCAGCATGGCCGACGCCAGCGATGCATCCCGCGGCCGCAGGACGGGCGGCGGCGCGCTCGCCGGCGTGAGGACCGCCGCGCGCCGCAGGGCCGCCACCGGGAGACGGGTCCCGGGGTAACGGTGCACGTCGGCCGCCGACGCCACCAGCAGGCCGTGATGCTGAAGCGGATCGTGATCGTAGAGGTGGCGCAGCACCCCGAAGCAGGCGCGGGCCAGCCCGGCGAGGCGCGGCGGCGACGCCAGGGCGCGCTGCGACACGAAGAGCCAGAGGTCGAGGTCGCTGAATCCCGTCGCGGTGCCGTCGGCGACGCTGCCGTGAACCAGCAGCAGCGAGCCCGTCTCGGCGAGTCGGTCGCCGAGAGCGTCCCGCACGCGATCCAGCACGGGGACGCCGCCGGTCCACACGGCGATCGCGTCGAGGCTCGCGGCCGGCGCGGCGTCGCTCTCGCTCTCGAGTCGTGGCGCGAGAAGCCCAGCCAGCGCCGCCAGCTGCTCGGGGACGGGCACGCCCGTGTCCGGTCCGGTCCGCAACAGGAGGAGCTTCTCGCGGGCCAGGTGCCACGCGCGGTCCAGCGTCCGGCGCAGTCCCGACCGCGGCGCCGCCATGGGCCACCCTAGCAGCCGGCGCCCCCAGCCCAGGAACTCACCGTTCAGGTAGAGGTCCAGCGCCCGCTGCAGGTCGTCCTGGCATGCGTCGAGCCAGAAGCGGTCCGGGAAGGCGGCGCGCGGCGCGGACTCGGGACGCAGCAGCGCGGCCCGGCGCCGCAGCAGGGGCAACGCGGCATCGCCCGGCTCAAGCCAGGCCTGCGCGGCGCCGCTCCAGGAGAGCGCCCCCGCCGCAGTGCGGCCCGCCGCCATCCCCCTGCCGGCTGGATGGGTCATCGGAAGACTCCTCGTGCGGCCAGGCTGTCGATGCGGGCGCGGACCCGTGCGAACTGGAGCGCCATGGACAGCGGGTGGGAGAGCAGCAGGCTCAGCACCACGCCGAGGCCGCCGAAGCGGGGCACGAGCGCCTGGCCCAGGACCACCGCCAGCAGGCCGATGCCGAGGGTGATGATGAAGTAGTCACGCTGCAGGCGCAGGTTGATCAGGTAGCGGTTCACCACGAGCGCGGGGCCGTAGACGAGGGACCACAGGCACAACAGCCGTAGCGGCGCAACGGACGCCTGGTACTCGGGCTGGAAGAAGAGGGCGATGATCCAGGGCGCCAGGATCAGCAGCGGCAGGGCGATGACCGCCGAGCCCAGCGCCGAGAGGCCCGCGAACCGCCGGAGCTGGCGGCGCAGCGCGGCGACCGGCTCCCCCTCGCGCGTGGACGCCGCGATGCCGGGATCCAGGACGCGGACGAACTGGGCCTGGAAGAGCTGGACGATGGCGATGAGCTGGAAGCCCACCGCGTAGTAGGCAAGCTCGCTGGCGCCGTGCTGGCGGTCGAGGACGATCTGGTTGAAGTGGGTGTACAGCAGGCTAGACAGTCCCGCGGCCACGATGAGCCAGTTCTCGCTCACCAGCCAGCGCAGGTGCGCGCCGAGCCGGCCGAAGCTCGGCCGGTAGCTGCGCAGCGCCGCCAGCCACTGGACGAGGAGGCCGACTCCCCGCGACCCGAGCAGGCAGACTGCGGCGCCGGCGGCGGTGGGCGCGCCCTGCGCGGCCCGCCAGGCGAGGACGAGGGCCAGCCCGTACAGCACCTTCTCGCCGAGGGCGATGGCCGCGTGCAGGTGCATGCGGTAGCGCGCGTCGAACCACGCCGTCGGCGACAACCCGAACAGAACGCCGGCGCCGGAGCAGAGCAGGAGCGGCAGGAAGCGCTCGTCCGCCGGCTCGGTCCACCGGAGGAAGGCCGCGACGCCGGCGAGGACGGCGAGGCCCAGCAGCGAGCGCAGGACCACCGACGCGCTGAAGACGCCGTCCCGGTCCTGCGACTGCACCAGGTCGCGCACGAGCGTCCGCTCGCTGGCGAAACCGACCAGGGCCGTCACGAAGCCGGCGACGACGAGGCCCAAGCTGAAGATGCCATAGTGGTGCGCGCCGAGGACGTTGGCCAGCGACAGGTTGATGAGGAAGCCGAGGCCCGCCTGCAGGTAGTTCAGGACCGACAGCGTCACCGCGATGCGGCCGCGGCCCGACCGCAGGCTCGCGCGGAGCAGCGGGATCAGCCCCGCGCCGCGCGATTCCGCTCCGTTCACGTGCATGGCAGCACCGCCGCGCGGTCCAGTCGGCGCCTGCCGAGCAGCACCAGGATGGGCAAGAGAACGGCCGAGCGGACGAGCAGCACGCCCAGCGTGTCGGAGACGGTGCCGCTGGGCTGCAGGAGATCAGGCGCCGTGGTCGCCAGGAAGAGGATCCCCGCGACGGGGGACGCCGCCGCGCCCCCCAGGCAGAGGATTTGCCACCCCCGGCACAGCAGGCCCAGCAGGAGCATCCCCAGGAGAACCCCCGCCGCCTGGAAGTTGAGCCAGAGATCGCCCACCGTCGAATAGCCGGCCGCGCCGTGGCCGCGCACCCGGCGCAGGTCGAGGTAGTCCTCGTAGAAACGGCCGGCCATGGTCACCTCCGGCTTCTCCGGCCATAGGGCGCGCGGCACGAAGGTCGTCCCCACGAGGGCGAGGGTGCGGCCGCGCTGCCAGTCCCAGATGTCCGGCGTGCCCTCGATGAGCAAGGCGAACAGGTCCAGACCGGAGCCGGTGCGCCGCGAGAGCTTGGCCAGGGTGCCGGCGTCGCCAGAGGCGTCCGTCACCGAGCCCGTCACCAGGCCGCGGTAGAGCTCCAGGGCTGCCAGGCCGCGCTCGAGGCCGCTGAGCTCGCCCACGCGGCCCGAGTGGCTCTTGTAGGCACTGACGGCGCCGAACAGCACGAGGAAGACCGCTGCCGCCCCGGCCAGGGCCAGGAGCCGGCGCGGCCGCCGAACCAGGATGCCCAGCGAGCCGGCCAGCAGCAGGTAGACGAGGACGTAGGCGATCATGCGCAGCAGGAAGATCCGCTCGCCCATGATCAGGGACCCGAGCAGGTAGCCGGCCAGCGTGACCAGCGCCGCCAACGGGCCCGCCCGCACATAGCGGCGCCGCTCGACCAGGAGGATGCCGGCGCCGAGGTAACCGAGGGCGATGGCGTACCCCGGCAGGCCGCCCAGGGAGCCGACCCAGCCGGCGGGTGAGAAGTAGTAGACGGCCTGTACGGCGCGCCCCGCCAGGCCGGCCAGGCACATGAGCAGGACGGCGGGAAAGGCGAAGCGCCGGTCGAAGAGCCAGACGCCCGCGGCGGCCAGGGGCCGCGAGTCGCGGAAGGCATGGTAGCCCAGGGTGAAGGCGCCCCAGCCCAGGAGGGCGTGGCCCGCTGCCGCCACCAGGGCCGGCGCGCCGATGCGCCCCGGCAGCCAGACCATCTCGGGCTGGAAGGCCAGCACCAGAGCCCGCAGGCCGAAGACCAGGGCGACGCCGGCGGCGGCCAGCAGTCCGAGGGCGTTGGTGCGGGCGCCGCCCAGGCGCGGCTGGTGGATCAGGTAGGCCAGGGGCAGCAGGACCAGCGAGGCGCCGTGCACGAGCAGCGCCGCCTCGCCTGCGCCCAAGAGGAGGCGCGCAAGCCAGCAGGCGGCGAGGGCCGCGGCCCAGAGCAGCGTCACGGCCGTCACGGCGGCTCCTCCGCGCGCCCGGCCCTGCCGACCGGGGCCGCGCCGGCGCTGGCAATTCCCGCGCTGGCGCCGGCGCCCCGCGCGGCGCTGCCGCGTTGCGCCGCGCCGCCGGCGCACGACGCCAGCTCGCGATACAGGTCCAGGTAGGCCGCCGCCACGATGTCCCATGAGAAGCGGCCCCGCACGAGGTCGCGGGCCGCGGTGCCCAGCCGCTCGCGCAGCGGGGGATTGGCCAGGAGGGCCAGCGTCCGCTCGACGAAGTCAGCGCGCCGCGCTACGGCCGCGTGCACGCCATCCGCTAGGCCCAGGGCGGCAAAGGCCTCGGCCGTGCCCACCACGGGCAGGCCCGTGGCCAGGGCCTCGAGGACCTTGTTCTTGATGCCGGCGCCACTGAAGACGGGCGCCAGGTAGAGATCCGTCGAGGCCAGGGCGGCCGGCAGATCGTCCACGTAGCCGGTCAACTCGAGCCAGGGGCACCCGCAGATCAATCCAGACAAGCGACTGGCGGCGCCACGGCCAATGATGCGCAGGCGGAAACCGGTCTTCCCCAGGCTTGCCGCCAGCGCCGGCCCGACCTCGAGAATCAGGAAGCGCACCGCGTCGAGGTTGGGCGCGTAGTCGAGGTTGCCGTGGAAGACCAGCACCGGCGTTGCGTTCGCCAGCCGCCGGCGCGGCCGGAAGGCCTCGGCGTCCACGCCGTTGGGCAGGACGAGCTGGCGCACGCCGTCGGGCAGCCCCGCGGCCTCGCGGTCCCGCTCGGAGAAGAAGGCAACGGCGTCGTAGCGCGGGTACACGCGGCGCTCATAGCGGCGGAAGCGCCGCGCCACTAGGCGGTGGTAGAGGCTGCGCGGCGGTCCCGTCTCCGCAGCGAAGCTCGCGTGGACGAGGGAGAAGGCGTCGCCGGCGGTGAGCACTCCCGGCAGGCCGGCGCCGGCCAGGCTGCCGGCCATGCCCGCCCCCCAGACATGCAGCAGGTCCAGGCCCGGTCCGCGGCGCAGCGCCGCCACGTGACCGCGCAGGGCCGCGCCGAGGCTGGCCTCCACGTGGCGGCAGCCCGGCGGCCAGGGCGAGGCCAGCGCCTGCAGCCTACGCGCTGGCGTGAACGCCGGCAGATCGAAGACGCGCACGCGCGCCGGGTCGAGGCCGAGGCCCTCGAAGCCGCCGCGCGCGCCATCCGGCGCCTGCCCTTCAGCCGCCAGTTCGTCCGGCGCTGTACCGGGCGCGCGCAGGCAGGCCAGGTGGATCTCCGCTGCGCCGCCGACGCGTTTCAGCACGTTGTGGACATGGATGTTGCCGCCGTCGATGGGCGGCCGGGGATCCCAGGCCAGGACGAGGACGCGAGGCACGGCGTGCCTCATGTGCCCCGCCCCACCTCGCGCCGCAGGGCGCGGTAGGCGGGGCGGCGGCGGAACTCGGTCAGGGATGCGCGGACCAGGGCCAGGCAGCAGCTCCCGACCAGGAGGAGGATGAAGGCCGTCACGGCGATGCGCGCGCGGTAGGGGCTGTGCCGCTCCAGGGGCGGCCGGGCCGGATCGAGGACGGTGATGGCCGGCACCGTCTTGACCTCCTCGGACCGCGCCAGCTCGTGCTGCGTGCGCAGGGTGGCGTAGAGCTCCTGTTCCATGGTGACCTCGCGGCGCAGGCGGCCCTCCTCCAGGGACAGTAGGGGCGACTCGGCGTAGCGCCGGTTCTGCTGGTGGAAGGCGCGCAGGCTGTCCTCGGAGGCCGCCAGGCGGTCCTTGGCCTCGGCCAGGCGCTCACCGATGAACTCCACCCAGCGGGCAGCGTGGGCGGCCTTGGCCTCGCGGTTGAGCGCGTCCAGCTCATCCACGGCCGCGTTGGCCGCGGCCGCGGCCGTCACGGGATCGCCGAGGGTGACGGTCAGGTTCGTCACGCCGCTCTTGAGGTCGTAGTGGCTGCGCAGGACCTCCTCGCGCAGGGCGCGCCGGGCCGCGTGGCCTCGCGCCGCATCGGATCCCTCTTTGCCGGCGAGGATGGCCAGCAGCGTGCGCTCCTCGCCACGGCGGTCGGGGAAGCTGCGGGCCAGGAGGCGGTCGGCGAAGGTGCGGCTGCTCAGGATGCGGGGGAACAGCGCCGACGGATCCGACGCCGCGCCGCCCAGGCCGACACCCAGGCTCCGGGCCGCGCCCAGCAGGGCGCCGGGCACGGCGAGGCCCGCCTCGCCGCCGATGCTACCCGAGGGCACGATGGCCGTGGCGGCGCGGTAGGTGGGCGCCACCAGGAAGCTGACCAGCACGGCCAGGGCCGTGCCGCCCAGGGTGATGGCCAGGATGGAGCGCCAGTAGCGCAGGAGCGCGGCCATGAGGCCCAGCAGGCCGTCCTCGCGCAGGCTCAAGCGGCGATCCCCTTCGGGTGTCCGCGGTGCGTGGTTCACGAGCCTTCCTCCTTCCGCCCGGCTGGCGCCGGGCTCAGCGCGTCAGGTCCTGGGCCGCGCGGCCGCCGCGCTCCGCCGCCGCGAGCCCGTGCAGGAAGCCCAGGCCGTAGGAGACGTGGAAGGCGGCCAGGGTGGGCGGCAGCAGGGGCAGCAGTCCCCAGCCGCGGCGGCGGGCAATGGCCAGCGATCCCAGGACCAGGAAACCCAGATAGGCGGCGCATTCCAAGCAGAAAAGGACGCGCGCCAGGGCCCAGAAGAGCGCCGCCGCGCCCAGGACGGCCATGGTGCTCACGAAGGCCACCGGCACCAGGTGCCGCGGCGAGGCGGGTAGGCGGTGCTTGCGAATCACCGCTACCTTCCAGAAGCCGTACTGGTAGTACTGGCGGAAGAGCCGGCCCAGGCTAACGCGGGGCCGATACCAGGAGCGGATGGCCGGGCTCTGCCAGACGCGCCCGCCGGCGCGCCGCAGCCGCAGGTTCAGCTCGTCGTCCTGGTTGCGCACGAGGCCCTCGTCGAACAGGCCCAGGCGTTCGAGGGTAGCCCGCTCCCAGCAGCCGTAGGTGACCGTGTCCACCTCGCCCTCGTAGTCGGCGAAGTGGAAGCGCGCCCCGCCCACGGCGAAGGGCGAAGCGTAGGCGGCGGCGATGGCTCGCTGCCAGGCGCCCGCGGCCTCGGTGCGCGCGGGCCCGCCGACGTTGTCGGCGCCCGTAGCCTCGATGGTCTCGACGCAGCGCCGCACGTAGTCGGGGGCGTAGCGCGTGTGGACGTCCATGCGCACGATGTAGCGGCCGCGCGCGGCGCGCACAGCGGCGTTGAGCCCCGTCGAGACGATGCGCCCCGCGTTGGGGATCACGCGCAGCTCCGGGCGGCGCCGGGCGTGCTCGGCCAGCAGTTCGGCCGTGCCGTCGTCGCTGAGGCCGTCGGCCACGAGGATCTCCACGCCGCCCGGCACGGGCTCCTGTGCCACGAGGCTTTCGAGGAAGGCCGCCACGTGGGCGCGCTCGTTGCGGCAGGGCACAACGATGGAGACGGCCGGCGCCACCTCCCGGGACGGCGCGGCGGCGGTTCCCGCCGGATCCCGCGGCGCGGCGCTCACGCGCCGCTCCCGGCGCCCGCCGCGTGGATGACGTGCGCCGGCACGCCGCCGGCCATGCAGTTCGCGGGCAGGTCCCGTGTGGCTACGGAGCCCGCGGCCAGCAGGGAGCCCTCGCCCACGTCGACGCCGGCCAGAACGACGGCGTTGGCGCCGATCCAGGCCCCGCGCCCCACGTGCACGCGCGCGTTGCGCCGTGGCCCGAAGCGGTAGCTGCCCGACGCCGCCGTGTGGTCGCCGTCCGTGACGACGGCGCCGTAGGCTAGCATGACCTCGTCCTCCAGGGTGACGTCCGCGGCCGCCAGCACGACGGATCCGGGCGCCAGGTACACATGGTCGCCCACGGCAAGGCTCTCCAGCCCCACCAGGCGCGCGCCCGCGGCCACCTGGAAGTCGCGGCCGCGGCGGCGCATGGCCAGGCCGTAGAGCCAGCCGCGCCAGCGCAAGCAGGCGGGCAGGTCGGGCAGGCCGGCCGTCGTCAGGCGCACCCACCAGGACCAGAGGAGGCAGAGCTTGTGGCGCATTGTCAACCTCTCAGTGCTAGTTCGCGCTCCGCCGCCAGGCGCTCGACGACGCCACGAATGAAGTCCGCGCCCATGTGGGCGCGGGCGACGTCGCGCGCGGCGCGCAGGCAGCGGCGGCGCAGCGCGCCGTCGTCAAGCAGGCGGCCCAGGGCGTGGGCCAGGGCCGGCGCATTGTCAGGGGGCACGATGAGCGCGCTCTCGCCGTCGGTGAACAGCTCGCGGGCGCTGCCCACGTCGGTCGTCACGAGGGGCAACCCGTTGGCAGCGGCCTCAAGCAGCGCCCGCGGGCTGCCCTCCGTCGCCGAGGGGAGTGCGAACAGGTCGGCGCCGCGGTACTCGCGGTTCAGCGCCTCGCCCAGGGGCACCTCGCCAGCGAACACCACGCGCCCGGCTAGGCCCAGGGCCTCGGCTCGCCGCGCCAGCTCGCGCCGGTGGCGCGAGTCCGCAGGCCCCCCGACGACGCGCAGGCGGGTCCGGCGCCCCTCGTCATGCAAGATCGCGACCGCTTCCAGGAGCCGGTCAACGCGCTTGGCGGGCCTGAGAAAGCCCACGAAGAGGATCACTGGCTCGGGCCCCGAGCAGGTTTCCTCGCGCTCGTGGAAGTCCTCGGGCGCGAGGGTGGAGGTGATCACGGCCTCGGCGGACAGGCCGCGGGCTGTCAGGAAATCGGCCAGTGGCCGGCCGTTGGCCAGCAGCCGGTGGCGCCGCGCGGCCCGCAGGGCAAGTCGCCACTCGGGCTCGAAGAGGACGCGGCGCGCCAGCTTGCCCGCCGCCGACCAGTCCGGGCGCAGGGCGATCCCCTCAATGGGATTGCCCACGGCGTGGAAGAGCATCCCCATGCGCCGCGCCTCGCACAGGCGCGCCAGCAGCCAGGGGCAGGGATCGAACAGGCGCACGTACATGGCGTCCAGCCCATCCAGGTTCGCGGCAAATATCCGTCGCAGTCCAGACAAGTGACGCCACATCGCCGGGAAACTGCACCAGGGCAGGGGCACGATCTCCAGGCGCGGATCGGCGAGGCGCTCGGTGTTGACGGGATCCTCGCCGGACTGGACGTTGGTGAACAGGCGCACGCCGCCGGTGTGAGCGAGGAAGTGGCGCAGATAGCGCACGTGCGTGCCCAGGCCGGTGACGGCCTCGCCGTCCCAGCGCAGATTCCACAGCGCGTAAAGGCCGATCTTCACGACGCCGCTACCGCTTCGCGCACACCCGACAGGGGCGTGGCTGGATCCAGACGCCGCGTGACGAACAGCTCCCACCACAGGGCGAAGGCGAGAACAGCGAAGAGAGCCGACTGTTGCTCCTGCTGGCCCCGCCGCTGCTGGTCCCAGGCTGCTCGGGCGACCGCCGGGTCCAGCCAGGGTCCTGCCGGACCCGTCTCCGACAGGGCCCACTCAACGGCGGGCGCGTAGCGCGGCCCGGCCAGCCACTTACCCATGGGCGGCGTGAAGCCCCGCTTGGGCCGGTGGAGCAGGTCGCGCGGCAGGTAGTCTTCAGCCAGGACCTTGAGCACGGCCTTGGTAGTGCCTCGCCGTAGCAGCACGCTGCGCGGCCAGGCGGCCGCCTGCGCAAAGAGGCTCGTCTCCAGGAAGGGGGTGCGGGTCTCCAGGGAGTGGGCCATGGCAGCCACGTCCACCTTGACGAGGAAGTTGTCCACTAGGCGCCCCCGCAGGTCGCAGAGCAGCGAGCGCTGGAAGACGGGCCGCTCCGGCGCAGCGTCGAACCAGCGCGCGACCCAGTCGGGCGCGCGCTCCGCATCGCGTGGCCGGGCGCCCAGGGGCGGCCGGTCGTGGAGGATGGCGCAGGCCGCGGCCGGGTCAGCCGCCGCCATGGCCGCTAGCAGGCCGGCGCGGCGCCAGCGGTCCCCACGGTGGCGCCGCCGCCAGGCGGCTGTGGCTCCCGCCGCGGCCTGCAGCAGCTGGCGCGGCAGGCCGTGTCGCAGGCGGTCGGCCAGGTCCAGGGAGCGCGTGCTCAGGTAGCCGGCGTAGAGCTCGTCGGCGCCGTCGCCGGTGACGGCCACGGTCACCTTGCGCCGCGCCGCCCGCGCCACGTGCCAGGTGGGCACGCAGGAGAAGTCGGCATAGGGTTGGCCATAGTGCCACAGTATGCGGGGCAGCTCTTCAAGACAGGTTTCATCCAGCCAAACGGGCTCGTGGACAGTGCCGTAGCGCTCGGCGACATGCTGAGCGAAAGGCCAGTCCTCGTCCTCGTGGCCGGCGAAGCCCACGGAGAATGTGTTCAGCGGCGTCGCGAACTCTGCTGCCGTGAGTGCAGTGACCAGGGACGAGTCCACACCACCCGAGAGGAAACAGCCCAGCGGTACGTCGGAGACTAGGCGGCGGCGGAGGCTGTCGCGTAGGCCCGCTCGGGCGGCATCCACGGCGTCGCTGAACGCCACCGGATGTGGCTCCTCGTATTGCGGCTCCCAAAAGCTGCCACGCGTGATTGCGCCTCGCGCGTCCATCTCCAGCCAGGAGCCTGGAGGCAGGCTCCCGACGTCGCGCCAGGCGGTTAGCGGGCCGGCCACGGCGAACTGCTTCCAGTAGAGGGCGAGGGCATCCTCATCCAGTTCGGGTTCGTTCGGCAGCAGGGCCAGCAGCGAGGTGAGGGTGGAGGCGAAGGCCAGGCCGCCGCCGGTCTCGCTCAGGTAGAGGGGCTTCTCGCCGAAGGCGTCGCGGGCGAGCAGCAGCGTACGCTCGCGGGCGTCCCAGAAGGCCAGGGCGAACATGCCATCCAGGTGGGCGAGGGCCTCGCGGCCATGGACGGCGAGGGCGCGCAGCAGGACCTCCGTGTCGCCCGTGGAGTGCCAGGGGCCAAGGGCGGCCAGGGCCGGGTCCTCGCGCAGGGCGCGGAAATTGTAGATCTCGCCGTTGAAGACCAGCGCGTGGCGGCCGTCCGGCGAGATCATGGGCTGATCGGCAGCGTCGGTGAGGTCGAGGACGGCCAAGCGTCGGTGCCCCAGGTGCGGTCCGCCGGCGGGATCGGCCCAGATGCCCTCACCGTCAGGCCCGCGATGAACCTGAAGGGCGACGGCCTCGCCGAGCCGGGCGGCGAGAGCGCCGGGATCGGCTCCCGGGCTCCAGATGCCGGCGATGCCGCACATGGCCCGCTCCCTCTCCGTTGTGCTACCCCCGCGCGGACCGGCGCGGCCTAGTTCGTGCGGTCGATCACCAGCCAGACCGTGGCCACGGAAGCGATGATCGACGCGATTTCCTTCATGGTGGCCAGCTTGCCCTCGCCCGGCGCCGCCGCCTTGACGGGCACGACGACGGTCGAGCCGGCCATGACCACCGGGTCGGGCCGCAGGCGCCGGATGGGCCGCGAAAGCCCGTTGGGGTAGACCACGCGTGTCTTCCACTTGTCGGCCCCCTCGGCGTAGCCGCCGGCGCGCTCCACGTACCAGCCGATCTTCCTGCCCGGCTCGTAGAGGACGCTGGTGGGGTAGCCCACGGCCCCCACCACCTTCACCGTGTGCTGCGCCGAGGGCACGGTGACCGCGTCGCCCGGCGCCAGCATGGGATCGTGGTGGCCGCCCGGCTTCGCCAGGGCGCGGGCGAGGTCCAGGGCCACGTTGCCGACGGCGTCCTCGGCGCGGTCGATGCGCGCGCCGCCCGGGTAGGCCGTCGGCTTGAGGCCGCCGGCGCGGGCGATGAGCGAGGACAGCCGCTCGTCGGGCCGCTCGAGGCTGTAGACGCCGGGGTAGGCCACCTCGCCGCGCAGGGTGACGCGCCGCTGCAGCTCCCACCAGGGCAGGCGGCGCACGCCCACGCGGTCGTGGGGCGCCAGGGCGAAGCTCCGCGGCGAGGTCAGCCAGTCCGCCTCCAGGGCCAGGGGGATGACGTCCACCGTCGCGCCCGGCTCGGTACTCGCGTCGCGCTCGGCCAGGGCCTCGGGCCGCAGGCGGGCCACCTCGATCTTGAGCCGGTCGGCGGACTCGGCCAGGCCGCCCGCCTGCAGGATGAGATCGCGCAGGGTCATGCCCTCGCGGTAGTCGAAGGTGCCGGGGTCGCGCACGGCGCCGTCGATGGTCACCGTGGTGCGGTCCTGCAGGTCCCAGACGGAGAAGACGCGCAGGTGGTCGCGCGGCTGCAGGGGCACCGGCCCGGCGCCCCCCGCCAGGGCCGCGCCCAGCGGGAAGCTGAGCGTGACGTAGCGCCGGTCGTCCGTGACGCGGTGGATGAGGGCGCGCTCGAGGAGGGTGTCGTCCCACAGGCCGCCGGCCCGCGCGACGAGATCCGCCACGTCGAGCCCCTCGCGCCACTGGTAGCGGCCGGGCTGCTTGACGTTGCCGCTGATCTGCACCCAGTTCTCCAGCCGCTCGTCGATGGCGTCGATGGTGACCACGTCGCCGTCCAGGAGCGGCGCCGCGCCGTCCAGGGGCAGGTCCACCTGGACGCGGTCGGGCCGCTCGGGCTCGCGCTCGCCGGGCGGCAGGATGCGCTCCACGTGGGCCACCGTGCGCGCGGCCTCGGCCGTGAAGCCGCCGCCGTAGCGAACCAGATCGGCCAGCGTTTCGCCCGCCACCAGCTCGAAGCGCAGGGGCCGGCGCACGGCGCCGCGCAGGCTCACCGTGCGGCCGCGGGGCGGGACGAAGACCGTGTCGCCCTCTCGCAGGAGGGCGTCGCCGGCGCGCACGCCGGCGGCCAGGTAGCGGTACAGGTCCAGGCGGGCGGCCGTCGCGCCGCCGCGCACCAGGCGCAGGTCGCGCAGGGTGCCGGCCGGCGTGGGGCCGCCGGCGGCGTAGAGGGCCGTCAGCACCGTGGCCACGGAGGTCAGCTCGTAGGCGCCGGGGCGGACCACGTCCCCCACCACGAAGACGCGGATGGCGCGCAGGGCGCCCAGGCTGACGTCGAGGAAGGTGGTGGCGGCGTCGGGATCGTCGTCCAGGCCGGAGTAGGAGCGCGCC
The DNA here is from genome assembly GCA_016933175.1 of Candidatus Krumholzibacteriota bacterium. Lineage (GTDB taxonomy): Bacteria > Krumholzibacteriota > Krumholzibacteriia > JACNKJ01 > JACNKJ01 > JAFGBK01. The sequence goes on from JAFGBK010000104.1 coordinate 39,081, forward strand.
AGGCTCTCGCGCACGGCCCGCTCCACCTGGGCCAGGGTACGGTTGGCGCAGGCGATCTTGCCGCCCTTGGGCAGGAGGATGGTGCCGTCGCGGTCCACCAGGCGCTCGAGGCGGAACTCCACCTCGCCCCAGACGTCCACGACCACCTGGTCGCCGACGCCCAGCAGGTAGTCGTCGGGGACGGGGCCGAAGGCCGTCGGGCTGAACAGCTCCGGGCCGAGGCGGAAGAAGTCGGCGCCGAAGAAGGAGCCGGCGGCGGGCGGCGCGGCGGCCGGCAGGGGGGCGAGCGCGGCCACGGAGACGGTGTCCAGGGGCAGCGAGAAGGGCAGGACGACCCGCGCGGCGCCGGGCGGCAGCACGCTGCGGCCGGGGGCGGCGACCGCCCCGGCGGCCGAGTCGGCGGGGGCGCGCTGGGCGAGGAGGCGCAGCAGCTCCTCCTCGGACAGGCCCGCGGCCCGCGCGGCGCGGGCCAGCTCCTCGGTCGACGGCTCCTGGGCCGGCGCGGCGGCCGCAGTCAGGACGATGCACGCGGCCGCCACGGCCAGCGCGCGCGCTGCGCTGCCCCGGGGTCCTCCCATCGGCTCACCCTCCGATTGAAACGGTCCAGGCCATGCCGCGCCGGCGCGTCGGGCGCCGGTCCGCGACAGGCAAGAACTAGCGCGGAGGCGTCGATCCGGCAAGGACTTTCCCGTTTCGCGCCCGGCGCGCGGGCCGCACCGCTGCCGCGGCGGGCCAGACGCCCGGCGAGGGACTTGTTTCGCGCGGGCCGTTCCGGTAAGGTGGCCGAGACCTTCGCGCGGAGCGGGTCGGGAACGGCTCCCGACCGGTCCGGCGCGGAGCCGGGGTCGCCATCCCCCTTCGCCCTTGGACCCCCTCACGGAAGGAGATGGAAGGCATGCGTCCGGTCTACATGGTTTCGGGCGGGATCAGCAAGTTCGCCAAGGCCCGTCCCGACAAGACCTTCCAGGCCCTGTGCATGGAGGCGTACAGCTACGCCATCCACGACCTGGGGCTGGAGGTCGGCAAGTTCAACGAGCTGGCTGACGGCTGCGTGATCAGCTACTTCAGCGATCACTTCGCCCGGCAGCTCATGGCCGGCATCATGGCGCAGGACTACCTGGGGCTGTGCCCCAAGCCCGGCCATCGCGTGGAGGGAGGCGGCGCCACGGGCGGCCTCTGCCTCCAGGAGGCGTGGAAGAGCATCGCCAGCGGCCACATGGAGATCTGCCCGGCCGTGGGCTTCGAGACCATGAGCCACGTCAACACTTGGAAGGGCAACGAGTTCATCGCCCACGCGAGCGACGTGTCCTTCGACTACCCCGTGGGCGGGTTCTACAGCGGCTACTACGCCATGATGGTGGTGCGCCACATGATGGAGTACGGCACCACCGCCGAGCAGATGGCCCACGTGTCGGTGAAGAACCACATGAACGCCTTCTACAATCCCTACGCGCAGAAGCGGCAGAAGCTGACGGTCAAGGAGGTGCGCGAGGCGCCCATGGTGGCCTGGCCGCTGACCCGCCTGGACATCTGCGTCATGAGCGACGGCGCCGCCGCGGCCATCCTGGCCAGCGAGGAGGGCGTCAAGGAGATCGAGAAGGCCTCGGGCAAGCGCGTCAAGAAGGTGAAGGTGACCGGCATCGGCCGCGGCACCGACGCCATGCGCATGGCCGACCGCCCGCACCGCAAGGTTCCCCTGCTGCCCAACGAGAAGGCCGGCGACTACGTCGGCAAGAAGTGGCACGGCGGGCGGCTCGAGTACCCCGGCATCCACAGCTTCCGCGCCGGCCGCATGGCCAGCGTGCAGGCCTACGAGATGGCGGGCATCACGGACCCGCTGGCGGAGATCGACTTCGTGGAGCTCCACGACGCCTACACGTCCAGCGAGATCCAGACCTACGAGGACATGGGCCTGTGCCGCTACGGCGAGGGCGGCAAGTTCGCGGCCAGCGGCAAGCCCTTCCTGCCCAACATCACCTACGGGCTGCCGGCCGTGGACAAGGACCCGCAGAAGGGCACCTGCCCCGTGAACCCGTCGGGCGGTCTCATCGCCTGCGGGCACCCGGTGGGCGCCACCGGCCTGATGCAGGCGGTCTTCGCCTGCTGGCAGCTCCAGAAGACGATCCGCAAGCACCTCAAGAAGCCGGACATCCAGGTGAAGGACGCCAAGCGCGGCGCTATCCACAGCCACGCGGGGACGGGGACCTATGTGACGGTCTCCATCCTCGAGGCGGAAGGAGGCAGGTGATGGCTGACAAGAAGGGAATCCCGATGCGGCTGCCCGAGACCGAGACCGCGACCGAGGTCTACAGCCTGCCCTTCCCGGAACTGCCCAAGGACCTGGGCGCCCTCAAGGGCATGAAGCCCATCGTGGTCAAGCAGCCCTACCACATCGACTACATCCACAGCTACGGCCAGGACAGCCCCTGGATCGCGGGCCTGAGCAACGGCACGATCCTCGGCAGCCGGTGCAAGCGGTGCCGGAACACCTACCCGCAGCCGCGCGGCCACTGCATGGACTGCGGCGACGAGACCGAGTGGGTCGTCCTGCCGAACAAGGCGAAGGTGCACACGTTCACCGTGTGCCACTTCGGGAGCCAGGAGTTCCTGCCCGAGTGCCCCTTCGTGCTGTGCCTGATCGAGTTCAAGGGCTGCGAGACGCTGCTGCTGTCGCGCCTGATGGGCGTGGATCCGCTCAAGCCGAGCCTGAAGTGGGTGGGCATGGAGGTGGAGGCCAAGTTCCGCCGCCTGTCCAAGACCAAGCCCACGGACGTCTACTTCGTGCCGGTGGGTTCGTAGAACCGCCGACGCGCGACGTTCTGCCTTCCATCAGCCGGGCGGCCGCATGGCCGCCCGGTTTTCATGTGCCCGCGCCGCCGCGAGCTCGCCCGTGTCGCGTCATGCCACCGGCATATCTCAACGGTTGCGCGATTCATTTGGTATCCCGCATGATGGCGCGGGGCGCTGGCGGTGGGCGCCCATACCGGGAGGTGCGCCATGTTCAGGCGGATCTGGGTGCCCGGGCTGCTAGGCGGCCACGTGCTGATCTTCTGGACGCTCATCGTCAACGGGCTGCTCGGCTTCCAGGCCAGGCTCGACATGCGGCCGGTGCACGACGAGCGGCGTGTCCACGCGGTGCTCGCGGAGACCGTCACCGAGCCGGGCCGCTACATCGTCAACCCGCCCCTCGTCGACGGGCGCTACCCGGCCGGCGAGCCCGTCTTCAGCATCCTGTACGGCGGCGTGGGGCACGAGGCCGCGGGGCCGATGCTGTTCCTGATGCTCTGCCTCGTCTTCGTGGGCCCCTTCATCGCGGCGGCGCTGCTGGCCGCCGCGTCGCGGCGCGTGCTGGCCAGCTTCCCGCGCAAGGTGCTCTTCGTCGGGGCCATCGGCCTGCTGTTCGCCGTAATGTGCCGCCTGCCGCGCCACGGCATCGGCGACTACCCGCTGGGCGACGCGGCGCTGTACGCCCTGCACGACGTCGCCGTCTGGCTGCTGGTGGCCCTGGTCCTGGCCTGGCGCATCCGGCCCCGAGGAGAGGCATGAACGGACACGCACCCGCGGCGGGCCGCGGCCGCGGCCGCGCCTTCGGCTTCCTGCTCGTCGAGGTCTTCCTCATCGTGCTGGGCGTGCTGCTCGGCCTGGCGGCCAACGAGTGGCGCGTCGAGCGGGACAACCACCAGCGCGCGAAGAGCGCGCTCGACTACATCTCCCGCGAGCTCGATGTCAACCGCCAGCAGATCGCCGGCCTCATCGACTATCACCGCGCGCTGAACGACTCGCTCACCGCGCTCACAGCCGGCGGCGCGGCGTCCGTGACCTTCGACGATCTGCGGCGCGCCATGCCGCAGGGCTTCGCGGTGCCGCTGATCCAGTCCAACGCCTGGGATGTGGCCAGGAGCACGGGTGCCGTCGAGAACATGGAGCTGCGGACGGCCATCCTGCTCTCGCGCGTCTACGACCTGCAGGACTTCTACCGGGGCAAGCTCGAGCGCGTCGCCGACAACCTCTACCTGGCGGGCAACCTCGACGTCGAGCGCAGCGACCGCCTCGCCTTCGCGCTGCGCAACCTGGCCAACGACATCGTCCTCCACGAGGAGGACCTGCTGACAGGCTACGAGATGACCATCGCGCGGCTCGACAGCCTGCGCGCGGACTGAGCGCGGGCGGCGCGCGGCGCGCCACCGGACCTGAAGACGGAAAGGAGCGTTCATGCCGGATGAAGGAACGATCGATCAGCCCGGCGGCGACACCCTGCAGGGCAGCACCATGGGCGGCACCGTGTCCTCGCCGCCCCCGGTCGATCCCACCGTGATCCGCCTCCTCACGGAGACCAAGCCCTGGGTGCGTTTCATGTCCATCCTGGGCTTCATCGGCTGCGGATTCCTCGTCATCGCGGGCATCATCATGGGAGCCGTGGGCACCTTCAGCGAGATGGGCCCCTTCGGCGGCCTCATCAGCATCGTCTACATCGCCATGGCCGTGCTCTACATCTTCCCGGCGCTGTTCCTCTTCCGCTACGCCGACGCGATCCGCGACCTCGCCCGCTGGCGCAGCACCCGGGCGCTGGAAGGGGCCCTCGACCATCAGCGGCGCTTCTGGCGCTTCGTGGGGATCTTCACCATCGTCGTGCTCGGCCTGTACGTGGTGGGATTGTTCATCGCCATGATCGTCGGCATCGCCTCGCTTTAGGAGTCGCATGAACGCCTCGCGCGGCGGCGACGGGCGGATCGGGCGCAACGTCGCCATCTACTCGATACTGGTCATCGGCCTGGGGTGGCTGGGCCGCTGGGTGGACGCGGCCACGGGCTGCGCGCCGGGCGAGGGCCCCGGCATGGCAGTCTGGATCGCCGCGCCGCTGGTCGCCTCCTTCGCCCTGCGGCTCCAGGGCGGCGACGGGTGGCGCGACCTGGGCATACGGCCCGCTTTTACGGAAAATGGCCGCTGGTACGCCGTCAGCGCGCTGATCTACCCAGTGGCCGTGCTCGTCGTGCTGGCCGCCGGACGGGCGGCGGGCGTCACGGCCTTCCTCGACGGCGCGCTGCCGCTGCGGGCGGCGGCGCTGCTGGTCGTCCCCCAGCTTTTGACGAACATCCCCGAGGAGTTCGGCTTTCGCGGCTACCTGGCGCCGAGGCTGAGCGCGCTGCGCGTGAACGCGCTGGCCGGGCACGCGCTGGTGGGGCTGGTGTGGGGCGCCTGGCACCTGCCCTACCTGGCGGCCATCACCGGCTACACGGCGGAGGGCGCGGCGACGCTGATCCCGCGCTTCCTGGCCGGGACCGTCGCCGCGTCGCTGGTCTACGGGGAGATCCGCCTGCGCACGGGATCCGTGTGGCCGGCCGTCCTCATGCAGACGACGGGCGGCGTGGCCGTGGGCGCGGCGCTGGCGGGCGGGGCCGTCCTGCCCGCGACGCCGGCGGCAATGCTCCTCGCGCCGACCCTTGAGGGCGGCCTGATGATCGCCCTGTTCCTGTTCGCCGGGCTCGGGCTCCACGCCCTGCGGACCCGGCCGCCGCGGTGAAGCCCCCGAACGACATGGAGGACGGCGCCCGGCCTTCACCGCCCAGCGATCAGCGATCTCCGTGCGGTGTTCGGCAGTATCCGCGCAGGATCCGGCTGTCGCCGCGCGCGGCGGCGTGGATCGTCCTGCCCATCGGGCTGCTCTACGCGCTCCTGACCGCCCGCCTGCCGGACGACGGGCCGGCGGCCCTTCTCGCGTTGCTGCCGGGGCTGCTCGCCGCCAGCGTGCTCCGGGCCGCGGGCTTCCGGTGCCGGGACCTGTATCTGCGCCCGGCCCCCCTGTCGCGGACGGGCCTCGGCCTGCTGGCCGCCAGCCTCGTCTTCCTGCCCGTCATCCTTGTCACCGGGCGCTGGACGGGGTGGCGCTGGCCGGCCGCCCTGGTCTACGCCCCCGCGTCGGGCATCTCCCAGGAGCTGTACTTCCGCGCTACCCTCCTGCCCCTGCTGACCGCCCTGCTCGGCGGCCGGCGGAACGCGGCACTCGTGGTACACGCGCTGCTGTTCGCCGCGTGGCACCTGCCGGCGGCGCTGCCCAGCGCGCCGCCGGCGGGCATCGCCGGCATCGTGGCGGTCACCTTCGCCTGCGGCATGCTGTGGGGCAGGCAGGTCCAGCGCGACGGCACCGTCTTCTGGCTGATGGCCTACCACTCGCTGCTGCTCGCCATTGTCTCGCTGTACACCTGGACCTAGCCGGCTCATTGTTAAGCTTGAAACATCCTGCCCGCTGCCTCGTCTAGGGTAGGAACACCCGCGTTCGCCAGCGTCCCCGACCTCGACCAGGAGGTGTCCCGTCATGCCACTCACCGGCTCCTTCATCCGTCGGGCGCTTGCCGCGCCGCGCGCCCTGCCGTCCACCCGGTCCGCGATCCCGATCCTCGCGGCTGCCCTGGCCTGGCTGCTCCTCGTTCCCGCCCTGGCCCCGCCCGCCGCGGCCCAGCTCGCCGGTCCCGGCGAGCTGCCGCCCATCGACGCGGCGACCCGGGCGGCGATCGTCGACAGCGTCACGGCGGCCATCGACTCGATCTACGTGCTGGAGGAGCCGGCCCGGCGCATCGTGGCCGGCCTGCGGCAAAACCTCGCCGACGGCGCCTACGACAACCTCGCCGATCCGGCCGCGTTCGCGCGCCGGCTCCACGAGGACGCGCAGGCGATCAACCACGACGGCCACTTCGGCATCGGGGCCATGAGGCCCCTCGATCCCGCGGTCGCTGCGGCGCAGCAGGACGAGGACCCGGCCGACGCCGAGCGCCAGCGCCGCGTGCGGCGGGTCAACAACTACTCCTTCCGCAAGGCGGAGATCCTGCCCGGCGGGGTCGGCTACCTGCGGTTCGACGGCTTCCTGCACGGCGACGACGCGTTCGCCGCGGCCGCGGCCGCGATGAACTTCATATCGAACTGCGACGCCGTGATCCTCGACCTCCGCTACAACGGCGGCGGCTCGGCATCCATGATCCGCTTCATCTGCGGCTACCTGTTCCCGGAGGAGACGCACCTCATCAACTGGGACATCCGCGCCGAGAAGAAGACCGTCCAGTCCTACAGCGCCGACTACGTCCCCGGCAGGCGCCTGACCGAGCAGCCCCTGTACATCCTGACGAGCGGCAACACCTTCTCCGCCGCCGAGGAGTTCACCTTCGACCTGAAGAACCTCGAGCGGGCCACGGTCGTGGGCGAGACCACCGGCGGCGGCGGCCACACGGTCGCCGGCTACGTGTTCGACTTCGACGGCTTCCGCATCGGCATCCGGATCCCCTACGGCCGCGCCTACAATCCCGAGAACAACGAGGGCTGGGAGGGCGTGGGGATCACCCCGCACATCGCCGTCCCGGTGGAGCAGGCCCTCGATGCCGCTCACGCCGACGCGCTGCGCACGCTGATCGAGGCCGAGCAGGACGCGGAGTACCGGTTCCGCCTCGAGTGGGCCGCGCAGGACATCGAGAGCAGGCTGAACACCGGCGAGATCTCGAAGAGGGAGATGCGGAAGCTCGTCGGCCGCTACGGCCCGCGGCGCGTCTTCATCGACGACGACGCGCTCTGGTATCAGCGCGAGGACGGAGAGCCCCACAGGCTTGCTCGCATGGGCGACAACCTGTTCCGCGTCGGCGACCTCGACTGGTTCCGGATCTCGTTCGAGCGCGACGGCTCGGGCAGGGCCGTCCGGATCGTCGGGCATTACAACGACGGCCGCACCGATGGCAACGACCGGGGCGAGGACTGATCTCGGGGGCGGCGCGTTATCCGGACCCGATCATGCCAAGAACCCCGGGCGCAGGCGCGCCCGGGGTTGCGTGAAGTCGGGAATGGCGCCGGGGGTGTCCCGGATCCAGCCCCCGGCGATTTCGCCGCTAGTACATCGACTTGACTGCGGAGAAGCTCGTCGGCTTGACCGGCGTCGTGTCCACGACGTAGTCCACCGCGAGCTCCTGTTCCCAGCTGCCGACGACCACCCTCAGGTGGATCACCTCGCCATCGGCGAAGCCGGCCGTTGACACCGGCAGCGCGTGCTGGGTGTAGCGGAAGCCCTCGAACTCGTGGATGACCTCGTCGTTGAGCAGCACATGCCCCGTGTAGGGCAGATCGTAGAAGTCCGGGCAGCGGATGGACACCGTGTCGAACTCGAAGTCGAAGGTGCCGGAGACCTCCGAGCCGGGTACCGGCAGGGGGTAGCGGATGTCCCGCCACCATCCGGCGCCGCCCCAGCACACCTGGAGGCAGCCCTGGCTGGATCCTTCCGAGTCGAGCATGAACGCAGCAGGGACGACCTCGAAGTCGATGTCGTGCACGTCGGCGGCGGAGATGTGCCAGAAGTCGGGATCCGGGGAACCGATCGTGAAGCCGGGATCCTCGCCCGGCCAGGCAGGATCGAAGGACTGGAACACGAGCATCCCCAGCTCGAAGAAGTTGCCCTCGCCGACGCCGCCCACGCCCAGCTCGACATAGGGCGTGGTGGGCTCGAGCCCCTCCGACCAGCTCAGCACGACGCCGGTTTCGAGATCGCCCGCGACGGTGTCGGCGTACCACACCTCCGTGATCCGGCCCTGCTCCTCTGTCGGGAACTCCAGCGAGTACAGCTTCAACTCGATGTGGGCGATGCCCCGCGGATGGTGCCCGGCGTACAGGATGACCCGCGCCGTCAGCGGTGATCCCGGCAGGACCTCGCCGCGGCACATGCAGTCGTTCCCGTCGACGACCAGGAAGAGCATCGAGGGATCGCAGCCGTCCTGGGCGGCGGCGGGCGGGACGACGATCATCACGAGAACCAGAGATAGCAGTAGCGATCGATGCATCGATACCTCCCACTGTCTGGAGGATCTGAGGAGAAGTACGAACCTGTGCCATAAGTATAGCATTGATGCGGGCGAAGAAACACTCTGGATCGAGAATCCAATCCACTAAATCAAGAACCCCGGGCGCAGGCGCGCCCGGGGTCGCGTGAAAGCGGGACCGGCGCCGCGGGTGTCCCGAACCTAGCCCTCCGAAACCTCCCCGTCGGTTTCCTCGCGCTTGCCGCGACGCCGCTCCCGGACTGCCTGCTGCAGGAGGAACTCGATCTGGCCGTTCACGCTGCGCAGCTCCTGCGCCGCCCAGCCCGCCAGCTCCTCCCAGAGCGTGGGGTCGATGCGCAGCAGGAACTTCTTGCGGGCGGCCATCCGGCGGTCCCCCCTACTGGTAGAGCGTGCCGGTGTTCACCACGGGCGTTGCCGAGGACTCGCTGCAGAGCACCACGAGCAGGTTGCTCACCATGGTGGCCTTCTTCTCCTCGTCCAGGTCCACCACGTGCTTCTCCCTGAGCTTCTCCAGGGCCAGTTCCACCATGCTGACGGCACCCTCGACGATCTGCGTCCGCGCCGCCACGACGGCCACGGCCTGCTGGCGGCGCAGCATGGCCTCGGCGATCTCCGGCGCGTAGGCCAGGTGGCTGATGCGCGCCTCGAGCACCTTGATGCCCGCGCGCTCGAAGCGGTCGGCCAGCTCCTTCTCCAGCACGCCGCTCACCTGGTCCGTGCCGGCCCGCAGGGTCAGCACCTCGTCGTCGGCGTCGTCGAAGGTGTCGTAGGGGTACGCGCCGGCCATGTGCCGCACCGCCGCCTCGCTCTGCACGACGACGTAGTGCTCGTAGTCGTCCACCTCGAAGGAGGCCTTGTAGGTGTCCTCCACCTGCCAGACCACCACGGCGGCGATCTCGATGGGGTTGCCGGCCTTGTCGTTGACCTTGAGCTTCTCGCCGTTCAGGTTCCGCGCCCGCAGCGTGATCTTCTTCTTGGACATGAAGGGGTTGGTCCAGAAGAAGCCGTTCCTCTTGACCGTGCCCTTGTAGGTGCCGAAGAGCACCAGCACGCGCGCGTCGTTGGGATTGACGATGAAGAAGCCCGCCATGGTCACGATGAACAGGATGAAGCAGGCGAAGAAGGGCAGCAGGTAGATCGGATTCTCCGTCCGGATCGTCCCGACGAGGTAATACGCGGCGGCCGCTAGGAAGACGAGATCCAGGATCAACATCCCATAGCCGCTGAGGGCGCCGCGGGTCTTCTCTCCGGTCATGTCGGTCTCCTTTACGGGGTGAGTGACATCGTTATGATATCACATTGATATTGTTTCGACAAGACCCTACCGAGTCTGGAGCCCGATATTCGACACACCGGCAGGCGGTTGCGCCCGCCGGGCGTCGGGAGGGCGCGGCCCCTCGAGCGCAATCCGGTGCGGCGCACACCTAATTTACGATCCCCCTTTGACTTAACCGACTGAATGCCTATCTTGTGGAAGAGCCGGGTCGGTCCTCCCTCCACTCCTGCCCGCCGACCCCCAACAGAGGTTCCGGCATGCGCAGGTTCCGCATCGCACTCATCCTGGCCACAGCGGCCGCGCTGGCCACAGCCCTGGCGGCGGGGCCGGTCCAGGGAGCCTCCAGGAAGGCAGGTGACACCATGACCGCCGACGAGCTCGACCGCGACGGTCCCCGCTACTCGGCGTCCGGCTACGACATCACGCGCCTGTCGGCCGCGGAGCAGGCCGAGCGCGTCGCCAAGCTGACGCCCGAGCAGGCGCGCATCACCCAGCGCGCCGGCACCGAGGCCGCCTTCTGCGGCACCCTCCTGGACAACAAGAAGGAGGGCGTCTACCTCTGCGTGGTCTGCGGGCTGCCGCTGTTCAACAGCGAGAACAAGTTCGACTCGGGCACGGGCTGGCCAAGCTTCTATGCGCCCTACGATCCCGAGCACGTGGGCACGCGCGCGGACCGCAGCCATGGCATGGTCCGCACGGAGATCTTCTGCACGCGCTGCAACGCCCACCTCGGCCACGTCTTCGAGGATGGCCCCGCGCCCTCGGGCCTGCGCTACTGCCTGAACTCGGAGGCGATGACCTTCGTCGAGAAGGGCCAGCCGCTGCCGCCCGAGTCGCGGCCCGCCGAGGTGGAGAACGCCTACTTCGCCGGCGGCTGCTTCTGGGGCGTGGAGGACGTCTTCGCGCAGATCCCCGGCGTGCTGGACGCCGTCAGCGGCTACATGGGCGGCCACGTGGACGAGCCCAGCTACCGCGACGTCTGCTCCGGCGAGACGGGCCACGCCGAGACCGTTCGCGTGACCTTCGATCCCCGGCGTGTCGGCTACCGCCGCCTGGTGGAGGTCTTCTTCAAGAACCATGATCCGACGACGCTCAACCGCCAGGGCCCGGACGTCGGCACGCAGTACCGGTCGGCCATCTTCGCCGCCGACGAAGGGCAGGCGGCCGCGGCCCGGCGGATCATCCGCGAGCTGACCGGAGCCGGCGCCTTCGGCGGACGGCCCATCGTCACCGAGGTCGTCGAGGACGGCGGGGCCTTCTGGGAGGCCGAGGCCTACCACCAGGACTATCACGCCCAGCACGGAGGCTCCTGCCGCGTGAACTACTGATACCTGGCGCCGCGCGCGAGTGGCTGCTTGCCTACTTTGCCACTACTCCACTCGACGCGCGGCGCCACCTTCATGATTCTTTAGCGTCGCGCGCGAGCGATGCCCGACTGCTCTCGCCACTACTCCGCTCGCCGCGCGGCGCTTCTCTTTCACGCTGCGACATCCCACGGAAAGCGTTGCCAGCGGCGCGCCGAGGCGGCATGCTGCGCCTGCGAAAGGAGGCGCCCTGGCCACCATCCACTGCTTCGGCGAGGTCCTCTGGGACCTGTTCCCCGACAGCCGCCGGCTCGGCGGCGCTCCCGCCAACGTGGCCTACCACCTGGCGCAGATGGGTCACCGGGTGCGCCTGGTGAGCAGCGTGGGCAAGGACGAGGCCGGCGACGAGGCCCTGTCCCGCCTCGCAGGCGCCGGCGTGGACGTCGACCTGGTGGCCCGCGATCCCGCCCGGCCCACGGGCACCGTCCGGGTGACCCTCGACGCGGCCGGCGTGCCGTCCTTCGCCATCACCGAGGACGTGGCCTGGGACGCCATCCCCGCCACGGCCGCCCTGCGCGCGGCGGCCGCCGAGGCCGACGCCGTCGTCTTCGGCAGCCTGGCCCAGCGCGCGAAGAAGAGCCGCGCCGCCCTGGACGCGCTGCTCGACGCCGCCGGCCCGGCCCTCTGCCTCTGCGACCTCAACCTCCGCCCGCCCTTCGTGGACGCCAGGGTGGTCCGGCGCTCGGTGGCTCGCGTGCAGCTCCTCAAGCTCAACGAGGACGAGGCCGCGCGCCTGCCCAGCCTGCTGGGCCGATCCGGCGGCACGGAGCTGCTGGACGAGATGGCGGGCATGCCGCCGCTGGTGGCCATCTACGTGACGCGGGGCGACAAGGGGGTGCGCGTCCACCTGCCGGGCACGCGGCTCGAGCTGCCGGCGCCCGAGGTGGCGGTGGTCGACACCGTGGGCGCCGGCGACGCCTTCACGGCGGCCCTGCTGGACGGCGTGCTGTCCGGCCGCGGCGAGCCGGACATCAGCGAGCGCGCCCTGGAGCTCAGCGCCTGGGTGGCCACGCAGCCCGGCGCCATGCCGCCCTGGACCCACGGCCTGCGCGTGCGCTTCGCGTCCGCCTAGGCGCCGCGCGCGACGAGGCCGCGACACGACGACGAGGCCGCGGCCGGTCCCCTACGAGCGGTCCGACAGCTCGGGCCAGGTCTCCTCGACCAGGCGATGGTAGAGCAGGTGGTGGAGGGCGTCCACGTAGGTGCGGCGCACCTTGCGCCGCTCGGGGAAGCTGTGGTTCCACAGGCCGTAGAGGCCGTGGCTCAGCGCCAGCCGCCGCGCGTGCCCGGGCCAGGAGAAGCGCTCGTGCACGCGGCGGATTCCCGCGTGGCTGACGGCGTTCCAGAGCCGCCCGCCGTCCGTCCCCTCGCCGTCGAGCAGGGCTAGAACGGCCTTCTCCAGCTCGCGCGGGCGGTTGGGGTCGTAGAGCACGCCGCTCACCCCGTCCTCGATGATCGACGCCGGCCCGCCGAACTTGGTGGCCACCACGGGCAGGCCGCTGGCCATGGCCTCGAGCACCGTCAGGCCGAAGGCCTCGAACAGGGCCGGCTGCACGAAGACGCCGCCGCGCCGCGCGACCAGCCGGTAGTAGTGCGGGAACTTGCCCTGTCCCAGCGACGCCGGGATCCAGCGCAGGTCGCCGTCCAGGTTGTGCTGCCGGAACAGGTCGTGCATGCGGCGGATCTGCTCGCGCTCCTCGTGGTCGCTGGACGCCCCCCTGTCGGTGACGCCCGAGACGATGAGCAGGCTGGCCCGCTCGCGCAGGGCCGGCCGCTTGGCATAGGCCTGCACGAGCCCCGTCAGGTTCTTGATCCTGTCGAGGCGGGCCATGGTGAACAGGAGCGGCTTGTCGGGATCGGCCAGCGAGCCCACGGCGCCGTCCGCGTCGCCGCCGAAGACCACCTTCGCGATCTCCGCCTCGGTCTCCCCGTCGCCGCGCCGCTCGCGCGTGTAGGGATGGTGGACGGTCGTGTCCGTGCCGGGCGGGTTGATGACGAAGCGCGCCGAGTGGATGTTGACGCCGCTGACCACGCGGTAGCGGCCCGGCAGGGTGAACAGCTCGTAGGACTCGTACTGCCCCATGTCGCTGCGCGTGCCGGCGATCTCCTGGTAGGAGCTGGTCTGGATGAAGTCGGCGCTGCTGGTGGCCAGGATGTCGGCCAGGAAGTGGATCGAGAAGTGGTAGTCGGCCTCGAGGTCCTTCCAGTACAGGTCGCTGAGCAGGTACTTGGTCTTCTCCAGCGCGTGGGCCACCACGGCGATCGGCGCGTTCCACTCGCGGCCGAGCTGGCTGGCGACCAGGTTGCCGTCGGCGTAGTTGCCCACCACCAGGTCCGGCGCCTGGCCGTTCATCTCCTCCATCACGCGCGAGTACGCCTCGCGGGCGAAGCGCTCCAGGTAGGGCCAGACCTGGAAGCGCGAGAGCCAGCGCGGATGGACCGCGCCGGCCGCGTCGCGGAAGGGCACGCGCAGGATGCGGGCGTTCTCGGTGCCGCGGATCTTCTCGACGGGGCGGTTGCAGGTGGTGCCCTCGGCCTCTGGGATCAGGCGCGAGAGGATGATCACGTCGGGGTTCATCTCGACGCCGGCCTCGCGCCAGACGCCGCGCAGGTGCTTCTCGAGGGCGCGGGCCTGGTCGAGCAGGTAGACCACCTGCCCGCCCGTGTCCGGCCGGCCGAGGACGTTGGCCTGGGCGAACCAGCCGTGGACGCTCACCAGCAGCACCCGGCGCAGGAGCGGCAGGCGCTGGAACAGCGCCGTGAGCGTCTCGGCGTCGGGATCCAGCAGCAGGCGCTCCAGCAGCGCCAGGGTCTTGCGGGCGCGGCCCGCCGTGCGCCCCCAGCCGGGGGCGAAACCCAGCAGGGTCAGGTCGGCCTCGATCTGGTCCACCTCGAGGCCGTCCGGCTGGACGGCCAGCAGGTCCAGCGCGCGCGTCAGCCGCCGCCGCAGCGCGGAGATGGTCTCCGGCCGCTGGTAGAAGAAGAGCGGCCGGTCGCCCGCGCGACGGTCCACCAGCAGCGCGATGAGCCGGGAGAGCATGACCTGCGGATCCGCGTGGATCTCCTGGACGACCTGCTCGGCCACGCGCAGGGGCCCGTTGCCGATGTCGGCCTCCTCGCCGCCCTCGGCGGGGATGATGGCGAAGGGGCGGAAGTCCACGCCGAAGGTGAAGCGCTCGGGCACGGGGCGGTCCAGGACCATGCTCTCGCGCAGGCCGAGGAACCGCCGCTCGTCGAGCAGCTCCACCTGCAGGCCCGGATTGGCCGCCTCGTCGACCAGGAAGGCGCGGCGCAGGCCCGGCTCCTCGCGCAGGACGACGCAGGTGGCGCCGTCGCGGAAGATGACCTCGGTGGCCCGCAGGACGCGCCGGCCGAGCGTGTCGCGTATCGAACGGCGCTCGCCGGCGGGGCGCTCCTTGAGGAAGCGGCGGAAGGCGGCGTGGATCTCGTCGCCGAGGACGATGGCGGGGTGGCGGTTCTCCTCGCGCCAGCGGCGCAGGAAGGCGATGAAGTCGCGCAGCACGCCGCTGGGGCAGCCGCACCACTCCTCGGGGCTGAGGATCCGCTCGAGCTTCTCGCCGTCCATGGCCGCTCCGTGAATCTTCGCGCGGGCGCGCGCGTCGCGATCAGACCATAGGCGAGGTGCCGCCTGGCTGCAAGAGCCTTGCGGATTCCGTAATGGCGGCCGCACGTCACCATCGCCGCGCCGCGCGATTCCTGGAAAGAAATTGTTCGATCGCCGGGATCTTTGCTAGGTTGCAACAGGAACCTCGCGAGCGCGGCATGAAGCCGCATCGTCGAAGGGGGTGCCTTCGTGGCGAACCGGCCGCTTTACATCCAGCTCTACCACCTGCACGGGCTCTTCCGGTCGCGCAACCTCGAGCTGGGGCGCGACGCCGACACGGGCGGGCAGACCAAGTACGTCCTCGAGCTGGCCCAGTGGCTGGGCCGGCACCCGGACGTGGGGCGCGTGGACGTCCTCACCCGCCGCATCGAGGACGCGCGCGTGGATCCCGACTACGCGCGGCCCGTGGAGCGCATCAGCAAGAAGGCGCGCATCGTGCGCATCCGCTGCGGCGGGCGGCGCTACCGGCGCAAGGAGCTGCTCTGGCCCCACCTCGACGAGTTCGTGGACAACTGCATCCGCTACATCCGCGGCCAGAAGTGGATCCCCGACGTCGTGCACGGCCACTACCCGGATGCGGGCTACGTGGCCCGGCACGTGGCGCAGCTCTTCGGCGTGCCGCTCGTCTACACGGGGCACTCGCTGGGGCGCTCCAAGCTGGCGCGCCTGACCGCCGCCGGCATGACACCCGAGGAGGCCGACAAGCGCTACCGCATCCACCGCCGCATCGCGGCCGAGGAGGAGGTGCTGGGCCGGGCCAACCTGGTCGTGGTCAGCACGCGCCAGGAGCAGGTGGAGCAGTACGGCCAGTACGAGACGAAGCCCGCGCGCGTCGAGGTGATCGCGCCGGGCGTGGGCGCGAACGTCTTCCGCCCCTACACCAAGAGCCCGCGCGACCGCCTGCACCTGGAGGTCCGCCGCGCGCTGCGCCAGGAGCTGGAGCGCTTCCACATCGTGCGCTCCAAGCCGCTGGTGCTGGCCCTGAGCCGGCCCGACCGCCGCAAGAACATCCCCGCCCTGGTCCACGCCTACGGCTCGGACAAGGCGCTGCAGAAGATGGCGAACCTCGCCATCTTCGCCGGCATCCGCAAGGACATCCAGCAGATGCCCGACAACGAGCGCGAGGTGCTCAGCGAGCTGCTGCACCTGATGGACCGCTACGACCTCTACGGGCACATGGCCATCCCCAAGCGGCACGACTTCGACACCGAGGTGCCCGAGCTGTATCGCATCGCGGCGCGGCGGGGGGGCGTCTTCGTCAACCCGGCGCTCACCGAGCCGTTCGGCCTCACGCTCATCGAGGCGGCGGCCAGCGGCCTGCCCGTGGTGGCCACCAACGACGGCGGCCCGCAGGAGATCCTCGAGAAGTGCCAGCACGGGATCCTGGTGGACCCCACCGACCCGGACGCCATCGCCCGCGCCATCAAGACGATCATCGGCGACCGCGACCTGTGGCGGCGCTTCAGCGAGAACGGCATCGCCGGCGTTGAGCGGCACTACACCTGGCGGGCGCACACGCGGCGCTACGTGGAGGAGATCCACGGGCTGGTGGGCAAGCCGCAGCCCTTCATCATCCGCAGTCCGCGCGAGGTGCCCATCGGCCGGCGGCTGCACGAGATCGGGCGGCTGCTGGTTACCGACATCGACGACACCCTGCTGGGCGACACCGAGTCGCTGGCGCGCCTCGTGTCGCTGCTGGAGCGCATGCAGGACCGCCTGGCCTTCGGCGTGGCCACGGGGCGCACGGCGGACTCGGCGCGTCGCGCGCTGGCCGAGCACGGCGTGCCGATGCCGGACGTCATCATCAGCTCGGTGGGCGCGGAGATCTACCTGGGCGACTCGGACGAGTGGGACCGGGGCTGGTCGCGGCACATCGGGGCCGGCTGGCGGCGCGAGGAGATCGCCGAGCTGCTCTACGGCTTCGCGGGCCTGACTCTGCAGGAGAGCGAGACCCAGCGGCCCTTCAAGCTGAGCTACTACATCGACGCGCGCACCTTCGACGAGGAGGCCATGTGCGAGCGCCTGCGCGGCTGCAAGTGCCGCTACAACGCCATCATCTCGGGCGAGCGCATGTTCCTCGACTTCCTGCCCTACCGCGCGAGCAAGGGGCAGGCCGTGCGCTACGTGGCCTTCAAGTGGGACATCCCGCCGCGGCAGATCATGGTGGCCGGCGACTCGGGCAACGACCGCGAGATGCTGACCGGCGGCATGCGGGGCGTCGTGGTGGCCAACCACAGCCCCGACCTGGACAGCCTGCGCAAGCCGCGGCGGCCCAACCTCTACTTCAGCGGCGAAAGCTACGCCGGCGGGATCATCGACGGCCTGCTGCACCACGGCTTCGTGGACGAGACGGAGGTCAGCCCGCCGCCACTAGCGATGCGCGCCCGCATGGCGACTAGCGGCCGCTAGCGGGCACGACTCCCGAACGCGCATAGACCCCCGGACGCGGGCGCGCCTGCTTGCAGGGCGGCGGCGCGTGTGCGTTCGGATTAGACGCGGGCGCGGGCGCGCCAGGCGCGCAGGAGGACCTGCTCGCGCTCGGGCGCGAGACCGGCCTTGAGGGGCATCGCATCGAGGAGCGGCCGGCGCCAGTCCAGGGTGTCACGGACGGTGTCCGACAAGGGGCGGCAGGTCAGGCCAGCCGCCAGGGCGGCACGGATGTCGGCCTGCAGCATGCCCCGCGTCGCGGCGGGCACCCAGCAGGGCAGCTCGCTGAAGGGCTTCACGTCGCTCTCGCGCAGGAAGGCCTCGTCCACCCAGGCGAAGGTCGCGTCGCTGGCCGTGACCTCGCGGCAGGTGTTCAGCAGGCCCTCGAGGGTCAGGGGCGCGGCGGGGCCGGTGGCGTTGAAGACGCCGGTCAGGCGGCGCTCGCTGGCGGCGACGATCCAGGCGGCCAGGTCGCGGGCGTCGATGGCCTGGGTGGGCGCGTCGGGGCCGCCGGGCGCCAGCACCTCGCCGCCCGCGGCCACGCGGACGGGCCAGTAGGTGAAGCGGTCCGTGGGATCGTGGGGACCGACGATGAGCCCCGGCCGCACGATGAGCGCGCGGTCGGGCAGGGCGATCTCGACGGCCCGCTCGCACAGGGCCTTCAGGCCGCCGTAGGTCTCGCCCGTCACCTCCTCCACCGTCTCGTCGTCGAGCGTCACCACCGGGCTCTTCTCGTCAGGGCCAGGCGGCGCGAAGTCCGCGTAGACGGAGATCGAGGAGATGAAGACGTAGCGCCCCACGCGGCTGGCGAGCAGGCGGGCGCTGTCGCCCACGACGCGGGGGACGTAGCCGCAGGTGTCCACGCAGACGTCCCACTTGCCGGCCTCGAGGGCGGCCAGGCCGCCGTCGCGGTCGCCGGTCAGCGTCTCGATGTCGGGGAAGAGGTCCGGGGCGGTCTTGCCCCGGTTGAAGAGCTTGACCTCGTGGTTGGACGCGCGGGCGGCCTCGACGATGTGGCGGCCCAGGAACCGGGTGCCGCCCAGGATGAGCAGTCGCATGATGCCCCTCTGGCCAGATGCCGGCGGCCCGCAGCCGGCACGTTGTCATCCATGCGAGCCATGGGGTCCCGCCGCGCGCGCGAGAGCGAGGCGGGGATCGCCGTCACTGCTGCATGATCCCGTCCCGCGATTGGGCGGGACCGAGCATTCCAGCATGCCAGATCCGATTTGGGGCCGCAAGGCGCGTTTTCGACGAGGAGACATCGCCAATAAGTGCAATGGGCGTTCGGACCTGTTCCCCAAAACCTTCGCCATACCCCCTGCTCAACAATTGACGCAGCAGTTGCCATCCTTTAACATTGTCGCCCCCAATCACTCAGAGAGAAAAGCCATTATGCAATGTCCCAAAGGGTGCCCCACGTCCTCCATCTTCTGCCGTACGCATCCAGAAACCCTTTCGACACTCCTTCGTCCATGTGGTCTGGATTTCGTACCGACGGCCGAAGTCCCCGCCACTGCTAATCCACGAACCGGTCATACCCAAGGAGCCCGACAGTGATGTCCAGGCAGAAGCGGCTGTTCTGTGGTCTTGCGCTCTTCGTTCTCCTGATCTCGATAACCAGCCCCTTGGTGGTTGCCAAGGAACCGCTGGAAAGCAAGGACGACTACAACATCAGCCTGGCCACAGGCATCGGCGACGACGACGACGATCACCTTGGTATCGGAGATTGTAATCCGCACTTCCTCATCGATCTAATCCTCAGTCTCCTACGAAGTTTCGCATGACACCAAGAGGTAGTAGCGCACCATATATGAGGAGAAGAAGTTGAAAAGCAATCCTGATCAAAGGCTGACTTCCTTCATCAGCGCATGGGATCATCCAACCAAGGATGAGCTCGTGTTGATTGAAGAGGCGCTGCGGGATCCATGTGTTGATGCGGAGACAGCAGCGAAGGGTCATGCGAAGATTGGATGGCATTACCTAAGTTGCTTTGACCTGTGTAATGCAAGAAAGCATGAATCACAGGCTAAGCACTTGGCACAGCAATCCCATTCCGCAGAACTTGAGCTTCTGCTCTCAGCTCTTGAGTCATACTTCCTTTTCGATGAGGGCAATTATCAGGCTGCTCTTGAAAAGCTCTCCCGTCTGCAACTGCCTCAGAATTCTCCCTCTACATGCTCAAGAATCAAGAACCTCAAGGGTCGGATTCATCTTCGTCTTGGAGATCATCGATTAGCAGAGAGAGAGCTTGAAAGCGCTAAGTACTTTGCAGATAAAGCCGGATCTTCAATCCTAACAGGCTTTGCTCACGCAAACCTCGGCATCCAGTACAAGTCCTCCATGGAGCTTCACCTCGCGGCCAAGTCCTACTCGCGCGCCATCGAGTGCTTCCGCCGGTCGGGCCATGACGATCTCGAGGCCCGCGCCCGCTTCAACCTCGCCGTCCTCTACCGGAAGCTGGGGCACCTGCGGCGCGCGAAGGCCGAGGTCGAGTCGCTGCTCTCCCGGCCGCTGCCAACCTCAAACAGCGTCCTCTACCTCAACGAGTTCGCGCGGCTGTTCCTGTCCCTGGAGGAACGGCCCCGCGTTCAGAACCTGCTGAAGCGCATCCACGCCGAGACCGGCGAGAACACGCTGCCACGCAGCCGCGTCATCACCAAGGAGCTCGAGGCGGACATCCTCGCCCTCGAGGAGCGCTGGCACTTCGCCCTCGACACGCTCGACGAGGGCCTCGCGCAGGCGCGCGCCCTCTCGCCGCGCAACGATCTCGTCGGCGAGCTGCTCCGCCGCAAGGCGCGCATCCTCATGATGCTCGGGGAGGACGAGCAGTCCTTCGCGACGGCCAAGGAAGCCCTCGAGATCTGCGAGGCCGTCGGCGAGATCTACGAGATCGGCGCCCTCTTCCGCATCCTCGGCCTGCTCGCCGAGCGGCGGCACGACACGACCGAAGCCGAGAACCTGCTGCTCAAGGCCGCTGAGTTCTACCGCGACAAGGACGAGAAGTACGAGCGCGCGTTCTGCCACCGCGAGCTGGCCAGCTTCTACCGCCGCCTGCACCGCATGCGGAATCGCGACGATGACCTGCGCGAGGCCTTCCGCCACGCCGCCACGGCGCTGGGCCTGTTCGACGAGATGGGCCTGGCCGCGCGGCGCGCCGAGGTCCAGTCGCTGCTGGACGAGATCACGCGCCGCCTTCCGAGCCGGCCCTTCACGCCCCCCGACGGCCGCGAGCTGGCGGCCATCGGCCAGCGCCACGGCATCATCACCGGCGATCCCACGATGACGCGTCTCCTGGAGACCGTCGCCACCGTGGCGCCGGCGGACAACCCGATCCTCGTCACCGGCGAGACGGGCACCGGCAAGGAGCTGTTCGCCCGCGCCGTCCACGACCTGAGCCGCCGCGCCGGCGCGCCGCTGGTCGTGGTCAACTGCGCCGCCATCCCCGACGAGCTGATGGAGAGCGAGCTGTTCGGCCATCTCAAGGGCAGCTTCACGGGCGCCCACCGCGACCGCCTCGGCAAGTTCGCCCAGGCCGACGGCGGCACCCTCTTCCTCGACGAGATCGGCGACCTGAGCCCGCGCCTCCAGGCCAAGCTGCTGCGCGTGCTGCAGGACGGCATCTTCTCGCCCGTCGGCTCGGACGAGACCGTCCAGGCCGATGTGCGCGTGATCTCGGCCACCAACCGCGACCTGGAAAGCCTCATCGCCGACGGCCGCTTCCGCAAGGATCTGCTCTACCGCCTCAACGGCGTCACCCTGGCCCTGCCGCCGCTGCGCAAGCGCGGCGACGACGTAGGCCTGCTCGCCCGCTACTTCCTCCACGAGGAGTCCGAGCGCCTGGGCCGCCGCATCGAGCTGGACGGCCACGCCCTGGACCGCGTGCGCGCCTACCCCTGGCCCGGCAACGTGCGCGAGCTGCAGAACTTCATCCGCCGCATGGCCCTGTTCGCCATGGAGACGGGCCGCCTGACGGTGGA
>JAFGBK010000022.1 GCA_016933175.1 Candidatus Krumholzibacteriota bacterium
CGGGAAGGTGACCGCCCACAGCGCGGCGATCCAGATCAGCCAGTGGACGTACATCTGGAGCGCGATGAAGGGCAGCAGCAGGCCGTTCGCGATCAGGAACCACCGCGCCACGCGCTCCAGCCCCCTGCCGGTGAAGACGGGGGCCATGAAGAGGGTGGCCACGCTCATGAAGCTGTAGCCGAGGATGTCCACGGCGTAGAGGAACGAGTCGAACGGCGTGAACAGGAACGGCTCCATGCCCGCGATGCGGCCGGCCGCGAGCCGCGGCGCCACCCAGGTGAGCTGCACGTAGTAGTTGATGCTGATCAGCACCGCGTAGGCGGTGGCGAACGCCACGGCCGCGTGGGTCCAGACCTTGCGGTCCGGGGACGAGATCTGGTGGACGCTCACGATCAGCACCAGGAACGAGGCGCCCAGGAACAGGGACGGGGTGAGGAGCACGTACAGCCCGAACGGCGTGCTGGCGTTGTCGGCGCCGCCGCCGGATCCCATCAATCCCGCCCACTCGGCAAGCTGGCCGACGACGTACGCGAGGCTGAAGACCGTCGCCAGGACGGCGGACCAGAAGCCGACGGCCTTCGTCGAAGGAGATACCTCGTTGACCACGTTCAGCCTCCTGTTGGCGGCGCCTCCACGCTTTCATGCGCGAGGCCTGTTTGCTTTCCCCTCACACCTGTCGGATGCTCGAGCCCTTGTTGTACCCATGCTCGCCGAACGGCTCCAGCTTCTCGATCCAGATCTGCTCAAGCAGCTTCAGTTCCTCGTCCAGGTCTAAACCCGGATCGTCTTCGACCTCGACGACCTCCAGGATCTCGAAGACGAACTTATCCGGACCGTCCTCGTCCCAATCCCTCTGGAGGTCCTTGTTGGGATGACCGCCGGTCGTCAGCGTGAACTTGTTGCGATTCACGGCTCCCTCGAGGTTCAGGCTGCTGGCGAGCAGTACCTTGCCGTTTCCGACATGCTTCACCTGGAAGACACCGCCGGTCTTCCGGCGCTCCTTGTAATCCCGCCTGAGATCCCGCTTCGATTTCACGTGTCGCTTCCCCCCTCCCACTCGTCGCCCGCACCCTCTTGCCGGCCGGTCGCCGCGAATCCTTCGTGGAAAGTGACGGTGCCCCGCGGAGACCTTCCGTCGAAGGACATCGCGAGGAAGACCTCGGACGGCACTCCCTCGTACTCGAATCCCGGAATGTTGTCGAACCCGAATTGCCAGTAATACTCCGGATGCCCCACGAGACAGCAGCCGCGAGCGCCCAGGGCCTTCAGCCGCGACAGTCCTTCACGGATCAGGGCCTTGCCGACGCCCTGCTTCTGATGCCTCGGCAGGACCGAAACGGGCCCAAGGCCGTACCAGTCCCGTGTGCCATCCGAGATGGTCACGGGAGAGAACGCGACGTGGCCGATCACGCGGCCGTCGACCTCTGCGACGAGCGATACCGTGAGGGCCCGGGCGGCGCGTAGCGCCTCGATGATGAACTGCTCGGTGTGGCCGCTGATCTCCAGGGTCTCGAACGCGGCGGCGGTCACCTCGGCGATGGCGCCGATATCGTCCTTCGTCTCGCTCCTGATGATCAACTCGGCGTCCATCTCGCAACCCTCCAATCCTTGTGCTTCGACTTCATTCCGCGCCACCTCCGGCCCGCCGGCCGCCTGGCGCGGGCTTGCTCGCCGGCGTCCTGGCCACCAGGCGGTTGACGGCGTGCTGATGCGGCACGCCGCTCGACATGCAGTCGAAGATCTCCTCCGCGCACAGCTCGATCTGCCAGTCGTGGTAGAGGGTGAACAGCTCGCCGGATCGCCAGAGGTGCGTGTTCGGATCGCTGTCCGGCGCGCGTGCGACGAACGGCTTGTCGACGAAGACCGAGAAGACGTTCAGGCCGCCCGCGGCGGTGTGCCGCTTGTAGTTCTCGAACAGCTCCGCGCGAACCGAGGGATCGCTGGAGTGGAGCGTGCCCGTCGAGAAGAGGATGTCGAAGGTCTCGTCCAGCCGGAAGCGGTTCAGGTCCGCCTGGAAGACGCGGACGGAGACGCCGGCCCGCTCGGCCAGGCGCCGGGTCTTCTCCAGCCCCGTGCCGGAGATGTCGAAGGCGTGGACCTCGTACCCGTTCCGGGCGAAGAAGACCGCGTTGCGCCCCTCGCCGCAGCCGATGTCCAGCAAGCGGAGCGGGCGATCGGGCGGCATTCGCTCGAGCACCTCGAAGCAGGTGCGGGACGGCCGCACGGTCCAGTAGTAGGACTCGCCGCGGTACATCTCGTCGTACTGCTCCTGCGTGCGTTCGTTCTCGTTCATGGCGTCGTCTCCAGGCCAACGGCCGATTCGGTCATTATGGGGCGCGTGCGCAGCCGGCGTAAGAGGGTGGCCAGGGACCACGTGGTGTCCGGGAAGGTGACCGCCCACAGCGCCGCGATCCATATCAGCCAGTGCACGTACATCTGTAGCGCAATGAAGGACAGCAGCGGGCCGTTCGCGATCAGGAAACACCGCGCCACTAACGCTTGGCATAGCAGTTGTGCGAAACTCAAACTGCTTCATGCCAGAGTCAGCCATCCGGGTTGGCGAAGTCGACATGGTAGTGATTATCGTGCCTCACCCAAGACGATTCCTGTTTTACAGGAAACCTACCCTGAAGCGACTCCCCTTTGCCCGTCTGCCAAAGTAGGGGATGGTACTCCGGCGCAAGGATCAGCAATTCGATCCTCGTGCCATGCGCACGAGCAACCGAATCGAGAGCAGTCAGATGCGCAGCCATGGCATCGAAATCGATCTGCAGGCTACCCATGTGACCTCTCTCATCGAACTTGAGCCCGTAGCCGAACATCCGCCATGGCGCCGTGGGAAGGCGGCCAGAGTGACCGTTCTCATCTAGTACCGGAACCATGAAGTCGACAGATAGTCCGTTCTGATGCGTCCGGTGGGGCGGGAACGGACCGCCGCGAGGCCATCCTGTCTCACCGTACACGAAGGTCAGGTGCGGTTCGCTCTCGGCGAGTACCTTGTATGTATCAACGACAACATCACGAATCACCTCGTTGACGCTGTTGCGACCGAGAAGCACTCCCAGTCGCGAGTAGGCTATGTAGTTTGGTCCCGATGTCGGCAAGCGGCGCCCGTTTTCAAGTTTGCCTGCGGCAGGGGTGCCGGTACTTCTGCTGGGAACATCACCTTCCAATGCTATGAGAATCGTGTTGCCATACAGCAGGGCTACTACCAGAAGACAGAAAGTAGCGACGATCAGAGACAGCGTTATGGTCGATTTCCTGGATATGTGATCTCCTTACGATCGGTGACCCCCAGCTT
This sequence comes from Candidatus Krumholzibacteriota bacterium, assembly GCA_016933175.1. Classification (GTDB taxonomy): domain Bacteria; phylum Krumholzibacteriota; class Krumholzibacteriia; order JACNKJ01; family JACNKJ01; genus JAFGBK01. The sequence continues at coordinate 3,302 of JAFGBK010000022.1, forward strand.
CACCAGCCGGTCGTACAGCACGACGTTCACGGCGCTCCCGAGGTTCAGGCAGTGCACGGAGGGGATCGCTACGAACCGGTGGCAGTGGCGCAGCGCCGACGGGGGCAGGCTGCCGTCCTCCGGGCCGAAGACGTACAGCGCCTTCTCGGGATGCGCGAAGACCGGCAGGGTCTCCGTGCTGCGCCTCACCTCCACGGCCACGGGCGTGACCGTGCCCGGGAAACGATCGAAGAAATGGTCGTCGTTGATGATGGTGACGTCGCGGTAGCCCTTCATCCGCTCCTCGCGGGGAAGCCGCCATCCTTTCTTCCCCTCGATCTGGATCCGGTCGCCGGAGAAGAGCACAAGGCGCCCTCCGAAGCAGGATGCCGCCCTTACCGCCGCTCCGACGTTGTGCGGGTACTTCGGATTCCAGAGCGCCACGGCGGGCGTCATGTCCTCGGAGAACATGACGGCGTCGTCTGCGATCCGGTGCACGCGGCCCGGCTCGAAATCGCGAGGGTCGAAGTCGTGTTCGTTCTTGTCGTAACGGCCTTGCATGATCGCGGGTACCGCCATTCACCGGAACCGCTTCTTGAGCTCGTCGAGACCCTTCTGGAGCAGCTCGTCGCCCTTGTCCTTCAGCTCGGTCTCGGCCTTCTCGCGCAGCTTCGCGCGGATGGCCGCCTGGTCCAGGGTCACCTGCGGCTCGCGCAGGGTGCCCGTCAGGGTGAAGGCCACGTCCAGGCTGCCGTCGGGCTCCTTGAGGACCTGCAGCACCGAGCCGCTGCCAAGGCGCGCCGCGCCGGCGGGGTCCAGGTGCAGCGTGCCGCGCCAGTCGAGGACGCCGTTCAGGCCCGTCGTCCCCGAGCCGAGCACGTGCCCGCCCTGCAGCGGCAGGCGCAGGTTCTCGGTGATGACCTTGTCGTCGCGCACCTTGACCTGCTGGCGCACGCGGCCCAGGTCCCAGCGCTCGGGCACGGCCAGGCCCGCCACCTGGCCCACTGCCCGCAGGGCCGACAGCCCCACCAGCGCCGCGTCGGCCAGGTCCACGCGGGCATCCACGTCCAGGCCACGCGGCTTGTCCGCGCCGGGGACGAGCAGCATGTCCAGCTCCAGCTCGCTGCCGAGCACGCCCTCGACGCCCCGCTTCACGGGCGTGAACGTGCGCAGGAAGGCCGGCGCCCGCACGCCCTCCACCATAAAGGCGCCGCGGCAGCGGGCCGCGCCCGCGGGCGCGGGCGTCACGGCCAGGTGACCGGCGGCCGCGCCCTCGAACAGGCGCAGGCCCAGGTCCTCCAGGCGCAGGCCCTCGGCGTCGATGACGAGTCGCCCCCTGAGGTCCTCGATCGTCGCGCCGCGCAGGACCACCGCGCCCAGATGGAAGTCCACCGTGCCGGGCAGGGCCACGGGGGGCAGCACGGGGCCGGGCTCGCCGCCCGCGGCCGGCGCCGCGGCCTTCGCCGTCGAGTCGGGCAGCAGGGCGTCCAGGTCCAGGCGGTCGCTCCGCAGGGTCAGGCCCATGCGCGGCTCGGGCAGGGGAGTGATCGTCCCCGCCAGGGCCAGCGCCGATTCTCCCGCCTCCACGCGAAGGTCGCTCACCGCCAGGCGCGACAGGTCGCCGGCCAGGCGCCCGCCGGCCACGCGCAGGGGCGCGGTCAGGGCGGACGTCTCCACGTCGAGGGGGCGCAACTCGAGGTCGATGGCCAGACCAAGGCTGGCTGCCGGCGCCGCTTCAGCCGCGGCCGCGGCCAGAGACGCCGTGCCCGCGAGCTGCAGCACCGGCCCCTGCCCGGACATCCGCCAGGCGCCGCCCGCGACCGGCGCCGCCGACAGGCCCGGCATCTCCACGCGGCAGTGCCGGAGCGTCAGCGTCTGGCCGGCCAGGCCCAGGTCGAGGTCCACCGACGCGTCGGCCGTCAGCGCAACGGGCGCGCCCTCCACGCGGATCGGATCCAGGCGCAGCGTGGCCGTCAGGTCCAGGGCGCCCGCGCGCGTCATGTTCGAGGCGAACCGCGCCTCGGGCACGCCCACGGTGACAGAGAAGGCGTCGGGCTTGACGAGAACGATCTCCGCGTTCGACAGGCGCACGTCGGGCGCCGCCACGGCCAGTGCCGCCGGCGCGAGGGATTCAGCGCCACCGGGCGCCACGCTGGAAGCGGCACCAGGCGCGCCGGCACCAGAAGCGGCACCGGGCGCTTCCTCGGCCGCGGGCAGGACCACCCGCGCGCGCAGCCCCTCCAGGCGCAGGCTCTTGACGTCCAGCTCGCGGTGGAGCAGCGGCCCCCAGGCCAGCTCGGCGCGCAGGGCCGGCAGTTCCAGCGAGCGCAGGGGGTTCTCCTCGGCCGGGCCCAGGCTCACGGCGTCCAGCTCGAGCTGCGCGCCGCGCCAGCCCAGGCCGAGGCCGATGCGCTCGCAGTCCACCGTGCGGCCCAGGGCCGCGCTCGCGCGCGGCAGTACCAGCGCGCGCAGCTTCGCCTCGGGGAAGGCGAACTTCAGCACCAGGATCGGCACCACGACGAGCAGCATCAGAATGGCCAGGACGGTGATCAGGACGGCGCGCAGCTTCTTCACGGCCTTCTCCCTTCGACGCCAGAACTCTAGGCCAGGGCGGACGGCCTGTCACCAGGCGAATCGGGCCGCCGCGGCAAGCCTGCCGAGAAGGCCCGCCGCGGCGAATAAATCTGGACAGGAAACGGCCGGCCGGGGCATCCTGGGACCGTTCCACTTGCGGTAGTCCGGACGGACGGCCGTCCAGACGAGGCTGCGTGCGGCAGTCCGGGGGCCAGCCGGGTGGGGTGAGAGCTCGGCCCGGCCTCTTTTTAGCCAGGAGGAGCCCATGAGCCCCGAACCGCCGGTGGCGGACCCGTCGCCCGCGGCGCTGGCCGCCGCCATCGACCACACCCTGCTCAAGGCCGACGCCACGGCGGCCCAGATCCGCCAGCTCTGCGCCGAGGCCATCGAGCACCGCTTCCACTCGGTCTGCGTCAATCCCGTCTGGGTGGACCTCGCCTCGCGCGAGCTCGCCGCCACGCCGGTGAAGGTCTGCACGGTGGCCGGCTTTCCCCTGGGCGCGACGGCGCCGGCCATCAAGGCGGCCGAGGCCGCCGACTCCATCGCCCGCGGCGCCGACGAGATCGACATGGTCATGCAGATCGGAGCCCTCAAGGGCTGCGAGCACGACTACGTCCGCGAGGACATCCGCCGCGTGGCGGAGGTCTGCCGGAAGCACGGCGCCCTGTGCAAGGTCATCATCGAGGCGGCCCTGCTCGAGGACGCCGAGAAGGCCACGGCCTGCCGGCTCGCCGTGGAGGCAGGCGCCGACTTCGTCAAGACCTCCACGGGCTTCGGCCCCGGCGGAGCGACCGTCGAGGACGTGGCGCTGATGGCCAAGGCCGTGGCCGAGGACGGCCTGGGCGTCAAGGCCGCCGGCGGCATCCGCACGCTCGACGACGCCCGGCGCATGATCCGCGCCGGCGCCACGCGCCTGGGTACCAGCGCCAGCGTGGCCATCGTCGGCGGCGGGGCCGCCGCGAAGGGCTGAGCCGCCGCCATGGCCGCCCGCCGCCCTGGAATCCGCCAATCACGCCGCCTGGTCGGCGCACGCGCGCTCGCGCGCGGCGCGAAGGCGCGCGGTCTTGCGAGCGCGGCCGCGCTCCTGCTCCTGGCCGCCCTCGCCGGCTGCGGCCGCGGCGCCGACGAGTCCCTGCGCCTCTACGTGACGCGCTTCACGCTGCCCTACGGCACCGGCGCCGTCATCGGCTACGACGCGCCCTCCCTGCGCCTGCGCGGCGAGCTGCCCGCCAACGAGGTGGCGACGCGCCTGGCCCTCGCGCCGGACGGCCGCACCCTCTGGATCAGCGGCGAGGCCTCGCGCGACCTGCTGCTCGTCGACACCGCCGCCGACACGCTGCTGCGCCGCATCCCCCTCGGCCTGCCTGCCGCCGGCGGGGCCTTCGACCGCTCCGGCGGCCGCTTCCTCGTCGCCCACGGGGCCGTGGTGGCCGGCCGCGAGGCCCGCCCGCTGGCGACCCTGGTGGACGCGGCCGCGGCGCGCGCCATCACGCGCATCGAGGTGGGCGAGGATCCCCGCTCGGTCTGCCTGGACCCGGGCGGGCGCCTGGCCTACGTGGCCAACACCGGCGACGGCACGATCTCGGTGGTGGACCTGGCCCTGGAGACGGTGGTGGAGACGGTCCCGTCGGGCGCGGGCGTCCACCACCTGGCCGCCGACCCGCGGGGCCGCTGGCTCTACGCCGCCTGCCTGGGCGCGGCGCCCGGGGATGCGACGCCCCGCGGCGAGGGCGAGCTGGTGGTGCACGCGCTGCCCGGGCTCGAGGTCGCGTCGCGCCTGGCGCCCGGCGGCCACCCCTCGCACGTCACGACGACGCCCGACGGCGCCCTGCTGGTCCTCAGCGAGCTGAACGAGGACCCCGCCCGCGCGGCGCGCCTGCGCCTGTACCGCGTCGAGGACGGGCCGCGCCTGGACCTCTGGCGGGACCTCGAGTTCGGCGGCAACACGCCCCTGGGCGACATCAGCCCCGGCGGCCGCTGGTTCGCCGCCGCCGACCTGGCCGAGGGCAGGTTATTGCTCGCGGACCTCGACGCGGGGGAGGTGGCGCGCCGCCGGAACCTCGCGGGCGCGGGCCCCTCGCGCTACTTCTTCGACGTGGCCTTCGCGCGCCCCGCGCCCTGAGGCCGCCGCGCGCCCGGCGCGAGTGCTCGTGCGGCGCCTCGCGCCCGGAGCAAGTGCCGGCGCGGCGCCGGCCGCCCTCAGCCCGGGAAGGCCTCCTCCAGCGCGGCCGCGAGTTCCGCCAGCTTCCCCGCGAAGAAGTGGTCGGCGCCTTCGATCCAGCGCAGCGTGCTGGGCGGCGCGGCGCGCTCGGCGACGCGCGCCAGCTCGGCCGGATCGCAGTGCTGGTCCTCGGTGCCGTGCAGGAAGAGCTTGGGCAGGGCGCAGTCGGCGAGGAAGTCCAGCTCGGCCCAGGCCACCGGCGTGCCCACGGCCGTCAGGGAGGCGACGGCGCCGTCCGCCGCGCCCACGCGCAGGGCGATCCAGGCCCCGAAGCTGAAGCCCAGCAGGTGGACGGGCCCGCGCGTCTCGGCGCGGAGCCAGGCCAGGGCCGCGCGCGCGTCGTCCTGCTCGCCCTGGCCGTCGTCGAAGAAGCCGGCGCTGGCGCCCGCGCCGCGGAAGTTGACGCGGAGCGTCGCCAGGCCGCGCCCCGCGCAGACGCGCTGGCAGGCGTGTATCACCTTGCTGCGCATGTGCCCGCCCCAGAGCGTGTGGGGGTGGAGCAGGAGGCAGGCGCCCGCCGCCGGCGCGGCCGGCGGGAGAAAGAGCGCATCCAGGGGGCCGGCGGGGCCGGGGATCGTGCAGGGTGCTTCGCGGGCGGGCATGGCGGCAGTATAGCCGCCCGTGCACCACGCTGCCAGGGGCGGGCGCCCGCGCGCAGCCAGGAGTCGCGCGTGCGGGGCGGGCGCGGTCGACCGGCGCCTCCGCGCCGGCGGCGAGGCGGCGCGTCACGCCGGCTTCCCGCTTGACGGGGCGCGGCGGCGCGGTTCTTATGGATCCATGCTCGGTGTCCTGGCCGCCCTCCTGGTCCTCTTCCTGCTCCTCGCGGCCGCCCTCCTCGCCCGGCCCGGGCGGGGACGCGGCGCGCGCTGCGGGGCCGCCGCGTCCCTGGCCGCCGCGCTCCTGCTGCCCGCGCTGATTCTCGTCGCGAGGCCCCCGGCGGCCCTGCCCAGCGCCCTGGGGCCACCGCCCGTCCGGGATCTGCTGATCACCAGCCACCTCCTGCCGGCGGCGATCCTGGCGATGCTCCTCGCCGGAGCCCTGGCGCTGCGCCTCCGCGCCGGGCGGCGCTTGGCGAATGGGGCGCGTCGAGGCGCGCCGGCTGACGGCGCCTCCTCCACGCCCGGCCGCGCCCGCGTGGCGGCCGGCTTCCACGCCGGCGCGGCGCTCCTTGCCGCGGCCGCAGCCCTGGAGGCCCTGGCCCTGGATCGCTGGCTCCACCGCGACGGCGCCGGCGCGCTGCTGGCCGTGGCCTGCCTCGGCCTGGCGGCCGTGCTGTCCCTGCTGCCGCGGGGGGAGGCGGAGCCGTGAGCGGCGCCGTCACATTCTACGAGAACGCCGGCAGCCTGCGCTGGCTGCTGCCCGAGATCGCGTGGGCGGCGCTGATCCTGGGCCTCTGGGCCCTGGCGGCCATGGGGCGGCGCGCGGACCGGGCCGCGCCCTACCTCGCCGCCGCGGGCCTGGCGGCGGTCCTCGCCGTGTGCCTGGCCGTCCGCCGCCCGGAGCGCGTCCTCCTGGCCGAGGGGCTCCTGGCCCTGGACGGCGCGCGTCTGGTCTTTCGCCTCGTCCTGATCGGGATGGGGGGCGCGCTCCTGCTCGCGTCGGCCGGCGGCGCCCGGCCCGTCGCCGCGGCATTCGCGCGCCCCGGCGCCGCGGCCTGCGCCCGCCTGGCGGCGGCCCTGCTCGCCCTGGACCTGCTCGCGGGAACGACGGACCTGGTCCTGGCGGCCGTGCTGCTGGCCGCCTGGCTGCTGCTGGATCCGGTGGGCGGGGCCGCGCCGGCGCGCGCGGCAGCGCGGCCGTCCGCGCCCGCGTCCACGCCCGCGGGACGGCGTCCGCTGCCTGGCGGCGCCCTGCTTCTGGCGGTCTTCCTCCACGGGGCCGTCTGGCTCTGGGCCGCCGCGGGACGCACGGGACCGGGCGCCGGAGCGGCGGCGCCGGGCGGGGCGGTCCTGGCGGCGGCCGCCCTCGCCGCGACCGGCGGTTTCGGCCTGCTGGGCCGGCCGCTGGGGGCGGTCCTGTCGCGACCTCGCGGGGGGACGGGAACCTGGCGGCCGCTGGTCCTCGGGCTGGCCGGCCTGGCCGCCGGCGGCTTCTGCCTCTTCCGTCTGCTCGATGTCTTGGGGAACTGAGCCGGCGGGGAGTCGCGCCCGCTCGCGTGCCCGGGCAGCCGCGCCATCCGGGCCCGGCGCCGCCTAGACCTTGACGCCCTCCGGGCCGGATTGCCCGGAGCCGCTGCCCGGTCCCCCGGCATCGCCGGAGCTGGCGCCGCCCGGTCCCCCGGCGCCGCCGGCGGCGGCTCGCGCGGCGGCCCGGGCCCAGCGCCGGAGCGAGCGGCGGAAGTCCCCCGTGTTGGCCGGCTTGCTGACGAAGTCGCTCATGCCCGCGGCGAAGCAGTGCTCCTGGTTCTCGGGCAGCACGCTGGCCGTCATGGCGATGACGGGGACGCGCCCCGCCTCGCCGGGCAGGCGGCGGATGCGGCGCGTGGCCTCGAAGCCGTCCATGACCGGCATGTGGCAGTCCATGAAGACGGCGTCGAAGGGCTCGGCGGCCACGGCCTCGACGGCCTCGCGGCCGTTCTCGGCGATGCGTACGCGGCAGCCCAGCTTCTCCAGGATCAGCGAGGCCACCTTCTGGTTGACGCGGTTGTCCTCCACCAGGAGGACGCGGAGCAGGGACTCCGTCCGCGGCGATACCGCCTCGTCTGGCGGGACCGCAGGCGCTTCCAGTCCCGCCGGCGTGTCCGCTTGGAGGCCCTCCCCCGACGGCTGCCCGGCCGCCGCGGGCGCCGCCCCGGCCGGGGGCTCGGCGACGCTCCCGACCCGGGGCAGCGTCAGCGTGAACCAGAAGCGGGCGCCGCCGCCGGGCCGGCTGGCCGCGCCGATGCGGCCGCCCATCTGCTCGACGCAGCGGCGGGCCAGGGCCAGGCCGACGCCGGCCCCGCCGTGGCGGCGCGTGGCGCCCTCGTCCGCCTGGCTGAAGCTCTCGAAGACGGCTTCGAGCTTGTCGGGCGGGATGCCGACGCCCGTGTCGCTCACCTCGCAGCGGATCCGCACGGCGCCCCCGTGTTCCTCGCAGCGCAGCGCCAGCTTCACCCAGCCCTCGCGCGTGAACTTCACCGCGTTGCCCAGCAGGCCGAGGAGCACCTGTCGGAGACGCCGCGCGTCGCCCAGCAGGCGCTCCGGGCAGCGCGGGTCCAGCTCCGCGTGCAGGGCCAGGCCCTTCTCGCGGGCCGGCCCCTCGAACAGGTGCGTCGCCAGCTCCACGCAGCGGCGCAGGTCGACGGGCTCGCGCCGGACCTCCTGCCCGCCCGCCTCCAGCTTGGCGTAGGCGAGGACGTCGTCCAGGACCGTCATGAGCGTGTCGGCCGCCTCGCGCACGGTGAGGAGGTACTCGCGCTGGGTCGGCTCGAGGCGGGTGTCCTCGAGGACCTCCAGCATGCCGAGCAGGCCGTTCATGGGCGTGCGGATCTCGTGGCTCATGCGGGCGAGGAAGTCGCCCTTGGCCTGGCTGGCGGCCTCGGCTGCCTCCCGCGCGCGGCTCAGCTCACGGTTCAGCTCCAGCAGCTCGTCGTGGGCGCGGCGCAGGGCGGCCTTGGTCCCCCGGCGCCGGGTGACGTCCAGGGCGATGGTCTGGAAGTGGGTGGCGGTGCCGTCTTCGTCCCGGCGGATCCAGGTCCGGTCGTCCAGCCAGCGTGTCTCGCCTTCCCGGGTGACGAGGCGATACTCCTGGCTGAAGCTCTCCCGGCCCTCGTCGCCGGCGAGGCGCTCCGCCTCGGCGCGCACGCGCGCCAGGTCCTCGGGGTGGACCAGATCGGCGTAGCTGATGCGGCCCGCGTAGAAGTCCTCCGGGCCGTAGCCGAACCGGCGGACGTTGTCCGACACGAACTCCACGGGCCAGCCCGGCTCGGCCCGCCGCAGGAAGACCACCACGGGGCTGTGGTTGACGATGCGCTCGAGCTCGGCGCGCCGGCGCGCCATCCGACTCAGGGCGGCCTCGTTCTGGCGGTAGGCCGCCAGCTCCTGCTCCAGGCGGCGGTTGATCCTGGCCAGGTCGGCCAGCCGCTCGTGGTCGGTCGCGTCTGGCATGGCTCCCCTTGTCATGCTGATGTTCCGCGCGGGGCGGACTTTGTTACAGCGATATATTGTAAGTCATGAATTAGGTATCGAAAATGAAAAAAGATCAAGGGGAAAATGTCGGAAACGCCGGCGGCCGCCCCCGTCAGGGGCGGCCGCGGTGGAAGGACGACTGGACCGGGGGCCCGCGCGGGCTATCCCTGCTTCTTGGCCATCTCCTCCTGGAGGCGCTTGATGTGGCCGCGGCCCATGCCCCGCACGGTGCAGTCCAGGGCCAGGAAGGCGCGGATCTTGTCGTCGTCCAGGAGATTGAAGGCGTCCACCACCAGGATGGGCTCGCCGGCGGCCCGTACGATGGCCGCGGGATCGAGGTTCCGGTAGGCATCATGGCGGACGGCCAGGACGATGGCGTCCACGCCGGCCAGGGCCGCGTCGAGGTCGGACTGGACCCGCAGCTCCACGAGGCGCTCCTGGTTGCGGAAGAAGCGCGACCAGCTATGGTCCGGCCGGGGGTAGCTGTCCTGCTTCTCGAACTCCCACCAGTGCTCCACGTAGGGATCGTGGACGCTCATCAGGGCGCCCATCTCGGTGAGCTTGCGCACCACCAGCTCGCTGCCGCTGTAGCGGGTGTCGCCCACGTCCTCGCGGTAGGAGGCGCCCAGCAGGAGGATGCGCGCGCCGCCCACCTGCCGGCCCCGGGCCTCGAGGCCGTCCCGGACCAGGGTGGCCACGTGCAGGGCGCGGGTGTCGTTGATGTCGATGGCCAGGGGCGTGATGCGGAAGATGTCGTCCTGGAAGCCGAGGATGTGGCGGTAGGCCCACAGGCCGAGGCCGCCGTCCTTGGGCAGGCAGTAGCCGCCGATGCCGGGCCCGGGGAACATGATGTTGGAGTGGGTGGGCCGCACCTTGATGGCCTCGATGACCTTGACGATGTCCACGCCGTTGCGCTCGGCGAAGAGGCTCCACTCGTCCATGAAGGCCAGCAGCGTGGCGCGGAAGCTGTTCTCGACGATCTTGCAGGTCTCGCTCTCGATGGGGCGGTCCAGGACCGTCAGCGGGAACTCCTCCGTGTTGAGCACCTCGCGCAGGAAGGCCTCCACGCGGCGCCGGCTCTCGGCGTTGACGCCGCTGCAGACACGCCAGAAGTCGCGGATGGACCGGACGTACTCCCGGCCGGGCATGACCCGCTCGTAGGAGTGGGCCAGCAGGGGCACCGTAGCGATTCCTCGCTCGCGGAACTTCTCCTTCATGATGGGAAGGGCGACGTGCTCGGTGGTGCCGGGGGCCACCGTCGTCTCGATGAGCACCAGGCACCCGGCCGGGATGCGCTCGGCGATGGTGACGAAGCTCTTCTCCAGGGCCTCCATCTCCACGCGACCCGTCGCGAGGCGGCCCAGGTCCTCCTTGAGGTAGTCGCACTGGACGTCCACCACCACCACGTCGGCCAGGCGCAGCACGTCGGCGTTGTAGGTGGCGATGAGGGTCTTGCTGTCCAGGACGCAGCGCCGGATCATGGGCGCCACCTCGGGGTCCTCCGCCTTGACCGGGGCCAGGCCGCGGTTGAGCAGGGGGATCTTCCAGTAGCTGCGGGTGCTGGGCCGCTGCATGCCGATGACGAACTTGCGCCGCTGGCCCGTGGCCCGGTCCGCGGAGTCGGCGACGACGGCGGCCATGACGGCCCCGACGAAGCCCACGCCCATGACGACCACGATCTCCATGCCCGCCGCGCGCTTCTCGGCCACCAGGGCCTCCAGCCGGGCCATCTCCGCGGCGTAGTCCTCCTCCTGGGGGAGAGGAAAGGCCTCGCCCTCCGGGCTCACCGATACCAAGCGTTCGCTGTCCACGTTTCCTCCTTGGCGTCCGGCCGCCCGGCGCGGGCGCCGTCCGGTCCCTACTCCTCGATGGCGACGATATGGGTGCCGTTGATCTGCACCCGGTCGCCGAGCTCCTGGATCATCACCAGCCAGCCGTCGTCGTGGATCTCCACGATCCGGCCCTTGAAGAGGCGGTCGGGGCTGGTGATCACCTTGACCTGCATGCCCACTTCCAGCTTCACGGCGACCTCCCTGCCGGGGGCGAAAGAGGCCCCATCCTAGCCCAGCGCATGGCGCAGAGGCAAGGCGAAGGGTCTTTACAGCCGCCCATTCTTCGGGTATGTTCCTCTGCGTCGAACCCTTGCTGAGTGTGTGAAGATCCGGGGAAAGGAGCTACCAAATGGCCGCCAGCTTTGCCGCTGTACTCAAGTCCTGGCAGGGGGAGGGCGTCACGATCATCAACCCCCAGAGCTACACCGTCTCCAAGATCACGGACGGCATCTCCTTCGAGTCCTACACCGCGACTCTCAGCGAGGCGGCGGATGACTACATCAAGGTGACTTTCATCCACAAGAAGAAGAACGAGGAGCAGCCCGTCGAGCAGTACATCCCGATGGCGTGGATCAAGCGCGTCAGCATCTGGGGTGATCAGCGATACATCCAGCTCTAGCGTCGCCGGCGCATCGGGCAGGGCAACGGGCCGGGCCCCCGCGGGGTCCGGCATTCTCTTTGCGCTGGATCGCCGCGCCCGGCGGGCCGCGCCGCCTTTCCGGCGCTAGACGCCGCGGCGGCTGAGGCGGCTGACCAGGAGCGTGGCGAACAAGGCGGCCAGGAAGGCGGGCACGAGCTCGTAGACCAGGCCCTTGAGGACGGGCGTCCGGGCCCAGACGAGCATGACGGCGAGGCCCGTCAGCATGCCGGCCAGGGCGCCGGCGCGCGTGCAGTTCCGCCACCACAGCCCCAGCAGGAGCACGGGGCCGAAGACGGCGCCCAGCCCGGCCCAGGCGTAGAGCACCAGGTGGAAGACGGTCTCCTTGGCGTAGAGGGCCAGCAGGAAGGCGAGCAGGCCCAGCATCAGCGTGGTGACCCGGCTCAGCCCCACCATGGTGCGCGACGGCAGTTCCCAGCCCAGCAGCTTGTGGCAGAGATCCTCGGCCATGGCGCTGGTGGCCACGAGGAGCTGGCTGTCGGCCGTGGACATCATGGCCGCGATGGCGGCGCTGATGAGCACGCCTGCCAGCCAGGGATGGAGCAGGGCCTGGGCCACCAGGGGCATGATGCGCTCCCGGTCGTCCAGCGCGGCGCCGGCCGGCAGGCCGGGCAGGCCGCCCTGCTGGAGCAGCGCCAGACCCACGGCGCCCACCAGGATCGCTCCCCAGAAGCTCAGGCTCGTCCAGACCAGGGCCACGCCCGTGCCGCGGCGCAGCTGGCGCGCGCTGCGCACCGCCATGAAGCGCGTGAGCAGGTGCGGCTGGCCCATGTAGCCCAGGCCGATGCCCAGGCTGCCGATGACCAGCCCCATCCAGAGGGCGCGGCCGCCTCTCCCGGCGCTGACGCGCAGCAGGTCGGGGTCCACGGCGGCGATGGCCTCGCCCAGTGGCTCGAAGCCGCCGAGGCTGATGAGGCCGACCACGGGCAGCAGGACCAGGGCCGCCACCATCAGCAGGCCCTGCACCACGTCGGTGATGGCGACGGCCAGGAATCCCCCGAGCAGCGTGTAGAGGACGATGATCCCCACGCCCAGGGCCATGCCGGCCTCGACGGGCATCCCGAAGGCCGTCTCGAGGACCTTGCCGGCGGCCACCACCTGCGCCGACACGTAGAGCGTGTAGAAGAAGAGGATGACCAGCGTGGCCACTAGGCGCAGGGAGTGGTGCCCGTCGCCGAAGCGGTTTTCCAGGTAGTCGGGGATGGTCAGGCTGCCGTCGGCCGCGGTCGAGGCGCGCAGGCGCGGCGCGATGAAGAGCCAGGAGAAGAGGATGCCGAGGGCGCAGCCCACTGCCACCCAGAGGGCGCCGAAGCCGTCGACGAAGAAGAGGCCCGGCAGGCCGATGAGCAGCCAGGCCGACTCGCCGCTGGCCCGCTCGCTGATGGCCGCCACCCAGCCGCCGAGGCGGCGGCCGGCGAGGAAGTAGTCCTGCGGGCGGCGGTTGCTGCGCGCCGTGGCGGCGCCGATGACGAGGACGACGGCGAGGTAGCCCAGGAAACCCAGGGCCTGGGGATCCCGCAACAGGTCGGTGAAGGCGCGCCAGCCCGCCGCGATCTCGCTCACGGCTCACCGTCCTGCCGGCGGCGGCCCGCGGCCAGCAGGCCGAAGCCCAGGACCAGGATGGCCGCGGGGGAGAGGAAGAACCAGAGCAAGGTACTCAGCGGCACGCGGGCTCCCGGGCTCAGCCGCCTGCGCCGGTCATGGTGCCCAGCCAGTCGTGGATCAGGAACTGGAAGCGACCCAGCAGCAGGCTGACGCGGGCCATGACCGTGTAGCCGAAGGCGGCGCCGAAGGAAACCATCAGGAAGTAGACGCCCACGCGGCTCAGCCCGCCGAAGAGCCCCTTGTGCTCCCGCGAGAAGTAGAAGTAGACGAGCCCCGTGAAGACGCCGATCAGCACGACGAGGTTGTTCAGGGCCTCGGCCACGGTGGGCGTTCCGGCCAGCGGCGCGATGGTGGCGGAGATCTGCTCCATGGCGTTGGACTGCAGGAAGCTGTAGAGGCGCAGCCCGGCCGCCATGCCCATGACGAAGGCCAGGGGCCAGCGGCTGAGGTAGGCGATCTTGGGGATGAGGCGCGTGAAGAAGAGGATGCCCAGGATGAGCGGGATGTAGTACATCACGTGGACGTGGTTGACCAGCTCGGCGCGCTGGATCATCTCCGGGGTCAGGGAGCCATCGATGAGGGCGTTGGCGGCGTAGGTCTGGCCGTCGAGCTCGACGCGGTCCACCCAGACGTAGGTGAACTCCAGGAAGCGGCGCACGAAGGCCTCGGGCCACCAGATGTTGCCGCAGAGGTTCGGGTGCACCTGGCTCCAGAAGGCGACGGACATCCAGTAAGCCGCCGAGACGCCGGTGAACAGGTGCTCGGCGAACTTGTAGAACGGGTTGTCCTTGTAGAGGAAGCTGAAGATCGCCAGGGTGAGGAACGCGGCGCACCAGATTCCGATCGTCTCTGACATTGTTGACTCCCGGCTAGAACTTCCGCTGGCGACGCCGCTCGATGTAGAAGGCGACGTTGCCGAGGATGATCAAGAGCACCAGGACGAGATGGGCGACGCTCTGCGACGCCATGCCGCGGTTGCCCGCGCCCAGTTCCGTCAGCCAGCCCTCGTCCATCAGCAGCACCTCGAACTCGGCGGCGCCGGCCAGGCCGCCGAGGATGCCGGCGCACTGCCCCGAGCGGACGTAGGGGACCACCTCGGTCACCTGCACGGCCGTGCAGCACGTGGTCATGGGCTTGTTGTAGGGATCCGCCGCGTACTGGACCCACTCCACGGTGCCGGGGTAGCCCGCCGACAGGCTGATGATGAAGTCGATGTTCGCGAGGTTCTCGATGCCGTGCATGATGGGCCAGCTCGTCGTCGACTGGCCGCGCGTGTCCACCGGGTAGGTCCGGCTGAAGCTCTCGGCGATGGACTTGATGACGACCTCGTTGCCCGCCTTGTAGCCCAGGTTGATGTAGTCGACGCCGTACTCGGCCTGGTACTCGCCCTCGGCGACCTCGTCGAGGATGTCGCGGCTCATGAAGAGCCCGTCGGGCCAGAGGGCCATCACGATGACCTTGTGCTGCCGCTGGAAGAGGTAGCGCAGGACCGAGCGGGCCATGGGATGCACCTCGGGCAGCGTGCTCGGTCCGTACTCGAAGGAGCAGAGGACCGTGCTGCCCTCGGGCAAGGCCGCCAGGGCCTCGTAGACCGCGCGCACGTCGGGCGAGACGGACAGTGGCTGCGTGAACGGCAGCATCAGCGGGATGAAGATGCTCAGCGCGATGACCAGGAAGATCCAGCGCCGGTCGAGGGAGCTGATTTTCTCGAACAAGTCCATGGCTCACTCTTCTCCGAGGAAGGACTTCTCGATGCCGAGGATCAGGCGGAGGCTGGTCGAGACCACCCCCAGGGCGATGCCGATCATGACCGCCCGCTGTCCGGCGCCGTTGGGATACGAGTAGATCCAGTCGCTGATCCGCTCCAGGCGGAAGCCGCTCCAGAAGCCGTGGTCGGGCAGCCAGGCCGTGAACTGCTGCCCGAGCGGCACGCGGCCGATCATGATGATGATGCCCGCGACCAGCAGGACGGTGGCCTCCACGTTGCGGGCCCGGAACGCCCGGTAGCTGGCGCTGGCCACGTAGAAGGCCAGCAGGGCGTACATGGTCGCGCTCAGCGGCGTGAAGATGTACCACCAGACCCAGAAGAAATGGCTGTCCGGGTTGTTGACGTGCGTGCCGGCCAGGTAGTGGTGGCCCGAGCCGAAGTAGCTGTGCCAGTTGAGGCCTACCCAGGCCGTGAGCGCGAAGGCGATGATCGTGACGAGGTTGAAGGGCCAGCCCTTCTTCCGCTGCGAGATCTTCAGGCTCTGGAGCTTGAGCAGGTTCGCCGCCCCCAGGATGATGGCGAAGGACGCGATGATGTCGAAGAACTGGCTGAAGTCGCGTCCCAGGCTGCCGATGGGATCGTGCGGCACGAACCAGTGGATCAGGGTCAGGACGCCCACGAAGACCAGGATGAAGAGGGGTATCCAGCGTTTCAGGAGCATCGGTCATCAACCCCCGCTGCTGACGTCAAAGAGCGCCGTGATGTCCAGCCAGCCCGGCAGCCGGACGCCCACCGCCTCGAGGCTCACCAGGAACACGCCGAGGATCAGGGCCACCATGAAGATCAGCTTGCCCACGTCCTGCCCGCGGATGCTGCCGATGGCCCGCTTCTCCTGGGACAAGTAGGCGCTGGCGGCGAAGAATTCCTCGCCGATCAGCGTGTAGTCGCAGGCCGTGATGAAGAAGGGCAGCTGCGCGGGGCTGGCCGTGCCGGCGATCTGGATGGCGCCGATGGAGTTGCCCGTCTCGGCGAGGATCAGGCTCTCCGCATAGAACTTGCCCTGATAGAAGCAGGCCGCCGGCTTCTGCCGCAGCATGATGCCGTCCACCGCCGCCGCGTAGCCGAACTGGTCGTCGGTGAGGTAGTGGATCATGTCGTCGTTGTACAGGTCGGGGCGGCCGGCCTGCAGGTAGCTCTCCTTGACCACCTCGCGCGCGTGGGCCATGACCAGGGAGCGGCTGACGGGCACCTCCAGCGGCGTCTCGTAGCGCGCCGTCATCTTGCCGACGTAGCCGAGGATGCTCACGCCGGCCAGGGTCTCGATCTGGTCCATGTCCATGATGCCCGGCACGAAGAGCACCGGGTTGCCCATCTCGGTGGCGCGCCCGATGGCCTCGTCGAAGGCCTTCAGCCCGGCCACGGGCCGCAGGTAGATGTCGCTGGTCTGGGCCTTCTGGATCCAGTACATGATGCCCGCGCTCAGGACGAGCACCGCCAGCAGCATGTTCCAGCGCGCTCGGTTGAACCACTGCGCGCGGGCCATGATGCTCGCGGGCAGCAGGACGGCGCTGGCGCCGCCGGGGCCATCGGCCTCCACGCGGTACAGGTAGGGCAGGTTGTTGACGATGTCGTCGCTGACGTCCGAGTGGGTCAGCCGCTCATCGCCCAGGTAGCCCGCGGAATGGCTGCCCACGCGCGTCCAGTCCAGGTCGGCCGGCGCGACGCCGGGCCGGTACACCGCGCGCCAGACGGAGTAGCCGGTGACGCGGCCCGAGCCGTCGTCGTCCGGTGAGAGCACCCAGCTCAGCGCGATGGCATGGCCCCGGTCATTGGGCGTGTCCTCGGCGGTGAGATCGAGCGGCGGGGCCGGCGGCGCGGCGGGAAGGTCCTGGGCGGCGGCGGGGATCACGGAGGCGAGGCTCAGGCAGAAGAGGACGGCCAGCGCGGCGCGGCGGGCGTTCCCTGGTTTCATGGGCTCTCCCTTGTTGGATCAGGGCCGGCGCCGCCAGAAGCGCCAGCGGAATCGACGGTCCCCTCGCCGGGCCCGGCGGGCGGCCCGCGCGGCCTTCTCGCGTTGCTGCTCCTCGCTCTCGAGTCCCTCGATCATCCGCAGGAGCAGCTCGACCGTGGGGCGATCCTCGAAGAGCTCCGTGTAGCGGTAGTAGTTCGGACTCTCGAAGAACACGCGGACGAAGGGGCCGAAGAAGACCATGGCCTGGGCCCCAACATAATTGAGGGGCTTGGCCGATTCCAGGAAAAAGATGGCCGGCACCGCCATGCGGCGCCGGACGACCTTGCGCGCCAGGTCGAGGAGCAGGTCGTAGTCGGTCGCGGTCATGGCGTCGGGGCGCACGGGCAGCCGCAGCTCGGGCGCGCTGTCGGCGGTGCCCGCGAGGCGGGCGTCGGGCCGCGGTTCGTCAGGTCCGCTCATCGGCCTCCACCCCCAGGCGCCGCCGCGCGAACTCCAGCACGGGCTCCCGGTCCTCGGGCAGGAGGAGGAGCATGCCGCGGAAGTTGTCGAGGCGCGAGTCGCCGGGCAGGGTCAGCAGCTTGAGCTGGCGACCCTGGTGGCGCATGGCGCGGAACTCCTCCCAGCGGCGCGTGCGGCGCCAGAAGAGGTTGCTCGCGCGCAGGGTCTCGCCGTCGAGGCGGTAGCGCGTGGGGAAGAAGAAAGAGGAGAGGCTGCCCAGCAGGATGAAGGCGGCCAGGCCGGTGAGCCAGGCGCTGGCCGAGACGCTCCAGGTGAACCAGGCCGTGAGGGCGATGACCAGCGCCGCGAACAGGCCGCGGCCGGGGTGGCGGGTCAGCAGGAAGACGCGCCACTCGATCACCTCGCCGGCGCAAGAGCCGGCGGCCTGCGCCACGCCGTCTGTCACGCGTCAGTCCGTCTCCACCATCTCGAGGTTGGCGCGCGGCAGGAGCGTCATCGTCCCGTCGTCCAGCTCGACCTCGGCAACGCGCACGAGGGTGCCGCTCTCCATCTCGCGCAGCTCCGGCGGCAGGCTCCGCACGCGGCCGAGCACGCCGAAGTGGGGCGCCCGGATCACGCGCACCAGGCTGCCGTCCTCGATGCCGAGCTTGCTGTCGACGTGGGCGTCGATGCCCTCCAGCTCGCTGCCCGTCAGCGGGATGATCACCTCGGGGCGAATGACGCCGGCGCGGATCTGCGTCGCGCCGTTGATGCTGGCCACCTTGCCGGCGTGGCGGCTCAGCAGGTCGAAGGTGCGATGCGCCATGGCGATCGTCCCGAAGCCCTCGGTGACAACGAGGGTGGTGGGGATCTGCTCGCCGCCGGTGATGGCGACGCCGAGGTCGAAGCCGAGGATCGGCTTGAGGTCCTCGTAGTTGAAGCCGCCGACGATGATGCCCGCCACCTCCAGCTCCATGGCGCGGCGGAAGGCCGCCAGGCTGCAGAAGGAGCCGGCGATGAGGACCTTGCCGCGGCAGCTCGCGTCCATGGCCCCGGGGTCGAGCTTCTCGCCGGGCCCGGAGACGATCACCTTGATCTCGCCCTGGCGCTCGCCGCCGATGCCGAAGATGCCCTGGATGAAGGTGCCCGTGGTCTCCACCACGACGCCCTCCTCCGGCAGCTCCTCGATGACCTTGCCCTGGATGTAGGCGTCCACCTGCACGGGGATCGGGGCCTCGCGCAGGACCACCTGCCCCGTGACGCTGGAGATGCTCTCCACCGTGCCGTCGGCCGGACTGTCGAGGGTGCTCTTGAACAGGCCGAAGATGCCCTTGCTGCGCGCGAGGGGCTCGCCCCGCTTGACGGCCTCGCCCTCGGTCTTGAGCATGCAGTCGCCCACGTCGGTCGGATCGATGTTGATCTGGCCCGCGACGTTCACCATCTGCACGTTGCCGGGTAGCTCGGTGGCGGCGACCACCTTGTGGGGGGTCACCTCGTCGCCGGCCTGGACGCGCAGCTTGCCCTTGAGGGGCAGCAGGCGGATCTTCTGGATCTTGGTCTCGCGGAGGACCTTGAGTCCGGGCGTGTAGGCGTGGGCCATGGGCAGTCCTTCCTTGGCTTCGGCGCGGCGCTAGCTGGCGGCCGGCTGCGGGCTGGCGACGTACTCCTCGGTGGCCTCGCTCCACGCGCGGAGCTTGGCGACGCGCTCGGCGGGCTCCTCGGGCAGCACAAAGGGCTGCCGGCCGCGGCCGTCGAAGATCAGGCCGACGACGCCGCCGTACAGCTCCGTCTCGATCTCGTGCCCCTTGCCGCCGCCGAGGTCGAGGCCCTTGGCCGGCTTGAGGACGGCCTTGACCGGCTGCTCGTAGGTGGCGGGCACCAGGAACATCTCGCCCTGCGTGAGCTCGCGCTCGACGACGGTGCCGTCGGGCAGGATCAGCTTCGCATCGAGCACCTTCCGGCCCTTCTTGGCCGGGCCGACGGGCGCGATGCAGGTGCCGAGGTGGATGAGGCAGTCCTTCTCGAAGACCTCCGTGGCCGCCTTCTCGTTCACCATGGAGAGCACGCCGAGCTGCGGCATCATGAAGATGGAGTCCACGGCGAGCCGGGTGATGCCCTCGGGCAGGAAGGCGTCGATGAGCATGCGCGCGGCCTGGTGGCGCCGCGGCGCGTGGCTGAGGACGCCGCCCGAGCCGACGAGCAGGTCCAGGGCCATCATGTCGACCAGGGTCGCGCCGCTGGCGGACTGGTCGAAGGCGTCGCTGATGGTGCGCTCCTTCTGCACGCCCTTGAGGCCGACGGCGAACTGCTTGTGCTGGATGAACGAGAGCCGCAGGGCCTCGCGGGCGATGGCCTGCTCGATCTGCAGCTCCTCCAGGGCCTGGGGGATGGTGGTGGGGCGGATCATCTTGTTGCCGATGCGGTTCATCAGCTCCGCCTCGTCCATCGCCAGGGGCACCCAGCGCAGCACGTTGGGCAGCGTGGCCTCGGCGAGCACGTTGCAGACGCTGTAGCTCATGCCGAGGTTCGCGCTGACGGTGCGGTTGAAGGTGTCCTCGAAGACGCTGAAGATGTCGGTGGTCGCGCCGCCGATGTCCACGCCGACCACCGTGATGCCGTAGTGGCTGGCCACCGTCTGGATGATGGCGCCCACGGCGCCGGGCGTGGGCATGATCGGCGCGTCGGTCCAGCTCATGAGCTTCTTGTAGCCCGGGGCCTGGGCCATGACGTGCTCCATGAACAGGTCGTGGATCTTGTCGCGGCTCGGCGTGAGGTTCTCGCGCTCCAGCACCGGGCGGATGTTGTCGACGACGGTCAGGTCCGTCGTGTTGCTGAGGGTCTCCCAGATGGTCTGCCGCGCGTCGCGGTTGCCGGCGTAGATGACGGGCAGCTGATAGCCGAGTCCGAGCCGCGGCCGGGGGTTGGCGGCGTGGAGGATCTCGGCCAGCTCGACGACGTGGCTGATGGTGCCGCCGTCGATGCCGCCCGAGAGCAGGATCATGTCGGGCCGCAGCTGCCGGATGCGGCTGATCTTCTCATGGGGGAGGCGGCCGTCGTTGCTGGCCAGGACGTCCATGACGATGGCGCCGGCGCCCAGGGCGGCGCGCTCGGCGCTCTCGCCGGTCATGGACTTGACCACGCCGGCCACCATCATCTGCAGGCCGCCGCCGGCGCTGGAGGTGGAGATGTAGATGTCGACGCCCTTGTCGCCCGCGGCGGGTCTGATGATCTGGTCCTCGTCCAGGATCTGCCGGTCGGCGAGCTCCTCCACCTCGCGCACGGCGTTCAGGACGCCGCGCGTCACGTCCTCGAAGGGAGCCTCGACGGTGGTCGGCGCCTCGCCGCGGTGCGTCTGGCGGTACTCGCCGTCGATGAGCTGGATGAGGATGGCCTTGGTGGTGGTGCTGCCACAGTCGGTGGCCAGGATGGTGCGGGCCTGTGAATGGTCGCGCTTCTCTTCAGACACGTTTCGGACCTCTGCCAGGGTTCGGTGGAAGCGACGCCGGTGGCGCCGACCCTTCACGGGGTTGCGTGGGCGCAGTTCTTGGTCATCCTAGGATTTCGGCGGCCGGAAATCAAGATCGCGCCGAGAGAAAGGAGCGGCGCCGCGGGAAGATGCGCCGATCGCGACACGCCCGACACGAAAAGGGGCGCTCCCTCGCGGGAGCGCCCCGGGGCCCGGACCGTGCAGGCGCGGGATCAGGGATAGGCTTCCCAGTGGCCGCAGAAGAAGCCGCCGCGGCGGAACCCCTTGCGATAGGTGCCGCCGAACTCGCCGGTGGCCTCGCCATCACGGCCGTACCAGAGGCCCTCCATGGTCCCGGAAGCGGGAGCGTTGGCCGCGCCGGAGACGGGGTGCGGATCCCAGGTGCCCACCAGAATGCCGCGGAACAGTCCCTCCCGGTCGATGTACTTGCCGAAGAGCAGGCGCAGGCCGCCCTGGTCGACGCCCCAGTGTCCGCGCAGGAAACCCTCGAGCTGGCCCACCCGGTTCATGAAGGCCCCCCGGAAGATCCCGCGGTGCTGGTGCCGCTCCACCCAGATGCCCGCCAGCCAGCCGTTGGGCGTCGGCGTGCAGGCCAGGGACTGGACGAGCAGCTCGTTGCCCAGCGCGTCCACGGTCTCCAGATGCTCGTAGTCCACGAGGTCCGCGACCGGCACGCTGAAGTCGGCGGGACCGAGCTGGATGCGCAGGTCGTTGGGCTGATCGCTGTCGGGCTCGTTGTCGATGATCTTCAGCACGAGGCCGTCGAAGTGCGGCCGCGTGGTGCTGTAGAGCTCCACGACCAGCGGGCTCGGGCGCGGCCGGACGATCCAGTCGGTGGCGTGCTCGAACTTGATCTGGCGCATGACCACGAGGTAGCCGCGGTCGATGGAGATGGTGCCGTGCCAGTCCGTGGCCTCCTCCAGCTCGGGGTTCGCCTCGAGCTGCCCCCAGATCACACGCACGAAGTGCACCGCGGCCAGCGGGTCGTTCTCGGCCGCCTGGACCGTGGGATCCTCGGCGACCTCGTCCAGGGCGTCCTCGGCCTCGCCGAACATCTCGGCGAAGGTGGGATCGCCGAAGCCGGGCGCCTCGTCGGCCGTGTCGTAGCCACCGTACTCGGCATCCAGCGCGAGCGTGGTGTCGTCGTAGACGTCCTCCTCGTAGTAGCCCTCGTCGGCGGTCTCGGCCGGATCGCCGCCGCTGAAGAGGCTCTGGCAGCCGGTGGCGCCGAGGGCGAGGAGCAGTCCGAGCAGGAGCGGCAGGCTCGTCTTGAGGAACTTCATCGTCGTCTCCTTGGGGATCGGGGAGCGGAACCGTGAATCCGCGGGCCCTTCCGGGGCCGCCCCGGCCCTGGCAGGAGCCGTTCCCGTTCCGTCGGTTTCCCCAGGGCAATCCGCAAGGCGTTTGAATGAAAAGGATTGCAGGAGCGCGCCGAAACCCGGCCGCGGGCGCGGTCGCGGGTGAGCGAACGAAATGGTACGGAGGGCTGTTCGGGCGCGGACGCCGCGCCGGGCGCCCGGCCGGGCCGAAGGGCCTAGCGGTCGCTCTGCTTCTCGAGGGTGCGAAGGGCGCGGGTGGAGATCCAGACGCGGCGCGTCGTGCCGTCGATGGTCACGCGCTTCTTCTGCAGGTTGGGCTTGAACCAGCGCTTGCGACGGTTCTTGGCGTGGCTTACAGTGTTGCCCGATCGGGGGCCCTTGCCGGTGATGATGCAGCGCTTGGACATGGGCTCTCTCCTGCCTCGAGGTCCACGGGGACACCGCCGCGGGCGGCGGCGCCCCGGCTCGCAAAGGCGGGCAATATAGCAAAGCGCCGGGGGAGCGTCAAGGGGCTGCGGGCTCAAGCCCGCGCCAGCGCGTCACTTGCCGCGCGCGTTGCGCCTCTTGCCACCCCGGGAGGGGCGTGATAGCCTGCAGCCCGCGCCACGCTCCCGCTCAGCTGCTGCGCCCTGATCGATTCCGAACAGCCCAACCGGAGGTTTGACCCATGACCCTGATCGGGGGAAAGTACCCGCGCTGGCTCGCGGCCCTGGCCCTGGCGGCCCTGCTGGCGCCGGCCGCCGTTCTGGCGGGCTACGAGGATCTCGAGAGCGAGGTCCAGGAGATCGTCCTGGACAACGGTCTCAAGCTGCTCCTGCTCGAGCGCCATGACGTACCCGTCTTCTCGTTCATGACCTACGTCGACGTGGGCGCCGTGGACGAGGACATGAACAAGGGCGGCCTCGCGCACGTCTGCGAGCACATGGCCTTCAAGGGCACCCAGGAGGTGGGCACCCGGGACTACCGCAAGGAGCGCGACCTGCTCGAGGCCATGGACGCACTCTACGTGCAGATCCTCGCGGAGCGCCTCAAGGGCGATCTGGGCGACGCCGACCGCCTGGCGGCCCTGGAAGCGGAGTTCGCGGCGCTGCAGGAGCGGGCCGATGCGCTGGTGGAGCCCAACGAGTTCTCCAAGCTCGTGGAGATCAATGGCGGCGTCGGCATGAACGCCATGACCTCCACCGACGCGACGCGCTACTTCTACAGCGTTCCCTCCAACCAGCTCGAGTTCTGGGCGGCCCTCGAGAGCGACCGGTTCATCAATCCCGTGTTCCGGCAGTTCTACAAGGAGTGCAACGTCATCTCCGAGGAGCGGCGCCAGGTCGTCGAGAGCAGCCCCCAGGGCCGCCTCTACGAGGAGTGGGTCACCCTGGCCTTCAAGGCGCACCCCTACGGGCAGCCCATCATCGGGCACCGCTCGGAGATCGAGGCCTACACCCGGCCCGATGCCGAGGCGTTCTTCCGCAGCCGCTACGGGGCCCAGAAGATCGTCGTCGCCGTGGTCGGCGACGTCTACCGGGACGAGCTGGAGCGCGTGGCGCGCAAGTACTGGGGCGAGGTGCCGCCGGCGCCCGCGGCCGAGCCCCTGCGCCTGGTGGAGCCCGAGCAGCTCGGCGAGCGGCGGGTGATCCTCGAGGATCCCAGCCAGCCCGTCGTGCTCATCGGCTATCACGTGCCCGACGCGCGGCACGCGGACACGCCGGCCGTCGAGGCCCTGGCCGACATCCTCGGGCGGGGGCGCGCCAGCCGGCTCTACACGAAGCTGGTGAAGGAGGACAAGTCGGCCCTGTTCGCCGGCGCCTTCGCCGGGATTCCCGGCGACAAGTATCCCAACAGCATGCTGGTCTTCGGCGTCCCCAACAGCGGCGTCGATCCGCTGGAGCTCGAGGCGTCCATCCTCGCGGAGCTGGACCGGGTGATGGCAGAGGGTGTCACCGAGGCGGAGCTGGCGGGCTACCGGAACCGGGCCCGGGCCAACTTCGTGCGGGGGCTGGAGTCCAACACCGGCATGGCGAACCAGCTCTGCTATGCCGAGAAGGTCCTCGGCGGCTGGCAGCGGCTCTTCCATCAGCTCGACCTGATCGAGGCCATCACTCCGGCGGACGTCCAGCGCGTGGCCGGGCAGTACCTCACCAAGAGCAACCGCACCGTCGGCCTGCTGGTGACCCAGCCGGCCGCGGGGCAGGACAGCTAGCCGCAAGGGGGCTCACCGATGACGAGGCAATGGACCCTGAAGCTCCTGGGCGGACTGCTGGTCCTGGCCGTGATGGCAGGCGTCCTGGCTCCCGACGCGGCCCAGGCGGCGCGCAAGCGCCGCATCGACAGGATCATGGAAAACACCCCGGCGCTGCGCGACATCCGGCTGCCCGACATCCAGCGGCGCACGCTGGACAACGGCCTGGTGGTCTACCTGGTGGAGAACCACGACCTGCCGCTCGTCCAGATCCGGGCCCTGATCCGCGCCGGCGCCATCTACGAGCCGGCCGGCAAGGTGGGCCTGGCCGGCTTCACCGGCGAGGTCATGCGCACGGGCGGCACCGAGGCTCATCCCGGCGACGCGCTGGACGTGTTCCTCGAGGACCTGGGCGCCCGCATCGAGGTGAACATCGACGACGCCTCCGGCCTGGCCGCCATGAACTGCCTGGCCGAGCACCTGGACCAGGTCCTGCCCCTCTACGCGGAGGTCCTGCGCGAGCCGGTCTTCCCGCAGGAGAAGCTGGACCTGATCAAGACCCAGGCCAAGAGCGCCATCAGCCGCCGCAACGACGACGCGGGCCAGATCGCCCGGCGCGAGATCAACAAGCTGATCTTCGGCGCCGACAGCCCCTACGCGCGGGCGCAGGAGTACGACCACGTCAACGCCATCGAGCGCGGCGACCTGGCCGAGTTCCACGAGTACTTCTTCCACCCGAACAACATGATTCTCGTGGCCGGCGGCGACTTCGACGCCGACGACCTCTACGGGCGCCTCGAGGCCGCCTTCGGCGACTGGCCGCCGGTGGAGACCTTCTATCCGCCGGACCCGATCCTCGAGGAGACGCCCGCCTCCGTGAACTACGTCTACAAGGAGGACGTCAACCAGTCCAAGGTGCGCATGGGCCACCTGGGCATCCGCCACGATGACGAGTACCTCTTCCCGCTTCTGGTCCTCAACGAGATCCTCGGCGGCGGCTTCGGCAGCCGGCTCGTGGACGAGGTCCGCACCAAGCGGGAGCTGGCCTACTCGGTCGGCGCCTACATGCTGACGGGCGACCACCATCGCGCGCCCTTCTACGTCGGCTGCGACACCAAGAGCGAATCCACGGTGAAGGCCATCCGGCTCATCCTCGACGAGATCCGCCGTGTGACCGTGGAGCCCGTCACCGAGGCGGAGCTGCACCGGGCCAAGGCGGGGCTCAAGAACGCCTTCGTCTTCCGGTTCGACAGCCCCTTCGACATCGCCTGGACCCAGGCCGAGACCGAGTTCTGGAGCAAGGACCCGGAGTACCTGGACAACTACCTGCGCAACATCGACGCCGTGACCGCCGCGGACATCCTCGCGGCGGCGCAGGCCCGCATCCGGCCCGACGAGCTGGCCATCCTCGTGGTGGGCCGGGCGGAGGACTTCGACGAGCCCCTGGACGCACTGGGCGCCGTCAACGAGATCGACATCACGATCCCCGAGCCCTCCTTCGCGGAGGAGGTCATCCCCGCCGCCACCGAGGCGTCCCTCGCCGAGGGCGAGCGCCTCATGGCGGACTGCTGCCGCGCCTACGGCGGGCAGCGGAAGCTGGCGGGCATCCGGGCCCTGGAGACCCGCGGCGACCTGACGGTCCAGGAAACCCCGGTCGGCCCCCTGACGCTCGGCATCGTCAATCGCGCGCTGGGCGACGACCGGCTGCGCATCGACACCACCAGCCCCTTCGGCAGCATGGTGCAGGTGGTCAACGGCGACGAGGGCTGGGCGAAGAATCCCATGGGCAAGCAGGCCATGACCGCCGAGATGATCGCGGACGCCTGGCAGGGCGAGCGCCGGTCGGTCCTGCACCTCCTGCGCGACCGGGAGGCCTGGCGGGCCCAGTACGTGGGGCGCCACGAGCTGGACGGCGCGCCGCGCGACGTGGTCTACCTGCTCGACGAGGCGGGTGAGTGGCTGAAGCTCTACCTCGAGCCGGAGAGCCACCTGATCCGCGCCATGGAGTACAAGGACAAGGGCGAGACGGGCCCCGTCCGCAACCTCACCACCTTCGACGAGATCCGCCGGGTGGACGGCGTCGGCATCGCCCATGCCCTCCGGATCCACCATGACGGCAAGCTCTTCGCCACCTACTCGCTCTCGGAGGTCAGGATCAACCCGGACCTGGCCCCGGACCTGTTCACCGAGCCGGAGTGAGGTCCGGATGCGCCGATGAAATGGCGAAAGACCATCGGCGAGTTCATTCGCAACGGATTGCGGCGCGGGAGCTATGACCCGCGCCGCAATCCCTTCCTCGTGTTCGGCTTCTTCTGGGGACTGCCCATCCCCATCTACACCCTCTACTTCGGCTTTCCGCTGGCGGGACTGCCGCGCGAGGCGGCCCTGCTGCCGCAGCTTTTCGCCGCGCAGCCCTGGCAGATCTACTTCCTGCTCCACCCCGTTCTGTTCGCGGGCATCTTCGGCATCCTCGGCGTCTTCTACGTCACCAAGGAGGAGCAGGTGGCCGAGCTGCTCCAGCAGATGCGGGACAAGGTCCGCGAGCTGAACCTGGCCAACCGCGACCTCAAGCAGCTCGATCGCATGAAGGACGAGTTCCTCAGCAACATCACCCACGAGCTGCGGACACCCCTGGTGACCATCCAGGGCTACAGCGAGATGCTCGGCTCCGGGCGCCTGGGCCAGCTCACGGACAAGCAGCGCAAGGCCCTGGACGTCATGCAGCGCAACCAGCAGCGGCTGGTGGCGATGATCGAGCAGCTCCTGGCCTACGGCCGGCTGGAGGAGCACGGCGGCCAGGTCTTCGAGAGCGCGTTCTCCGTTCGCAAGCTCATGCGCCACCTTCGTCAGAACTTCCTGCCCGCCATGGAGAAGAAGGGGATCCGCTTCGAGGTCATCGCGCCCGCGGAGGACCTGCAGGTCCTCGGGCAGGAGGACCTGATCGAGCAGGTCTTCGTCAACCTCCTCGGCAACGCCCGCAAGTTCACCGATCCGGGGGGGCAGGTCCTGTTCTACGTGGACAAGTCGGAGTACCCCGAGCGGGTCGCCCTGGTGGTCAAGGACAACGGTTGCGGCATTCCCGAGGATGAACTACCCTTCATCTTCGAGCGGTTCCGGCAGGGCGACGGTTCCATCAGCCGCCAGCACGGCGGCGCCGGGCTGGGCCTGGCCATCGTCAAGCGCATCCTCGACGCCCACCGCGCGCCCATCAAGGTCGAGAGCCGCCCGGGCGAGGGGACCCGCATCGCGGTCACGCTCCCGCTCGCCGCGGAGCGCCGGGCAGGCCCCAGGCGCTGAGAACCCGGGAAAGGAGACGGCGGCATGAGCACCAAGCCGCAGAAGATCCTCGTCGTGGACGACGAGCCCGACATCCTGGACATGCTCGAGAGCCTGCTGGCCTCGGAGGGCTTCGCGGTGGCCACGGCCCGGGGCGGCGAGGAGGCCCTCGCGGCCCTGGACGACACGCTCCAGCTGGTCCTCCTGGACCTGATGATGCCCGGCGTCGACGGCCACACCGTGCTCGAGCGGATCCGCGCACGCAAGGACGGCCTGGCCCGGGTGCCGGTCATCGTGCTCACGGCGCGCAACGACGTGGTGGACATCGGCCGCGCCCTGGACCGCGGCGTCGACGGCTTCATCGTCAAGCCCTTCGACACCGAGGACCTCATCCGCGCCATCAAGGGCACGCTCAGCGGCGATCCCGCCTCCTTCTACGCCAACTACGCCCAGGTCAAGGGCGTCACCTCGCGCAGCGGCAGCGGCTACCAGCAGGGCGACCGCATCGTCTTCCTGGACCTGGTGGAGACCGATCCCGAGTCGGACGAGATCCTCGAGGCCCTCGAGCGCGAAGGTGTCTACCTGATGAGCATCCTGCACAGGGGCGAGGAGGACTCGGACCGCCGCCAGAGCGCCGTGCTCCTGACCGCCGAGAACGGCATCGCGTTCGGCGACTTCCTCAATGCCCTGCTCCAGTCGGGCAAGGTGATCATCACGGCCTGCCACATCTACAAGGACCGCCTGGACCTACCCCACGACCTCTTCTCCGCCGGCGAGTACTCCCTGGAATAGCCGGGCGAAGGGGGTGGCGATGCCTGGGCGGACTTCCGTCTTCGGCGCGCCGGGCGGCGGCGAGCGCGTCACCTGGCTCGGGCTCGCGGTCAACGTCGTCCTGTTCGCCGTCAAGACGACCGCCGGCCTCGTCGGCCGCAGCCAGGTGCTGCTGGCCGACGGCATCCACAGCCTCAGCGACCTGGCCACCGACATCTTCACCCTGGTGGCCTACGCGCAGGCGCGCAAGCCCCGCGACCGCGAGCACCCCTACGGGCACGGCAAGATCGAGGACCTCGGCGCCCTGGCCGTCGGCGCCGTGCTGGTCCTGGTGGCCGCCGGCATGGCCTGGGCGGCCGTCGCGACCTTCCGCCGGGGCGAGCTGCCCGAGCGCAGCCCCTGGCTGGCGGTGGCCGCGGCCGTCTCCATCGTGGCCAAGGAGCTGCTGTTCCGCGTGACGCGCCGGCGGGCGCGCGCCCTGGATTCCCCCGTGCTCCTGGCCAACGCCTGGCACCACCGCTCCGACGCCCTCAGCTCCGTCGCCGCCCTGGCGGGCATCGGCCTCTACCTGCTCCTGCCGGCCTGGGACTGGGCCGACACCGCCGGCGCCGTCCTGGTGGCCGTCTTCATCGTCAAGGCCGGCGTGGACATCGCGCGCCGCGCGGCGCGCGACCTCGTGGACACGGCGCCGCCGCGGGACTGGTCGCAGCGCATCCTGGAGTTCGTCCTCGCCGATGCATCCGTCGCTGGCATACGCAACCTGCGCGGCCGCTACTACGCCCAGCGCGTCGCCCTGGACATGGACATCCAGGTGGACCCCGAGATCAGCGTGCGCATGGGCCACGACGTCGCGCGGCGCCTGGAGCGGCAGATCCTCGCGCGGTTCCGCGAGGTCAACAGCGTCATGATCCACATCGAGCCCGACCTGCCCGACCCCGACGACGTCGCCGGCGGCGGCCGCAGCGGCGACCGCTCCCCACCCTGAACGCCGGGCCGCCCCCGGCGGCCGCGCCGTCCCCCGCGGCGCGCCCCGCGCCCCGCGACTTCTCTCGCCCCGCGCGCGGGCGAGGTGCTATAATGAGAGCTCGGCGGGCCGGGGGCCCGCCACGCCACGCCAGCCCATCGGAGGTCCCCCTCATGTCGAGACGATTGCTCGCTCGCCTCGCCGCGGCCGGGCTTTGCCTGCTCGTCGCGGCAGGCGCCCTCGCCGACGCGCCCCGCCACTCCCTGCTCCGCTACTGGATCGACACGCCCGCCGACCAGGCCTGGATCGACGCCAACGCCGGCCGCCTGGACATCGCCGGCGGCCTGCGCGGCGACCACTACGACCTGGTCGTCATCCGGGAGGAGGCGGCGAGCTACCTCTCCCGCGGCAGCCGCGTGGAGGTGGTCCACGAGAACCTGGAGGCCTTCTACGCGTCGCGCCTCGGCGAGCGCGGGGACTTCGGCGTCTGGCACACCTACGACGAGGCCATCGCCTGGATGGACAGCCTGCACCTGCTCTACCCGGAGGTGGTCAGCGCGCGCTGGTCCATCGGCCAGAGCGTCGAGGGCCGCGACATCTGGTGCTACCGCGTCTCGGACAACCCCGAGGTGGACGAGGACGAGCCCGAGGCCCTCTTCGACGGCATGCATCACGCCCGCGAGATCATGGCCTCCGAGATCGATCTGATGCTCACCGAGCACCTGGCCCAGGCCTACTACGACCACGATCCCGAGATCCGCTGGCTCCTGCAGAACCGCGAAGTCTACATGGTGCCCATCGTCAATCCGGACGGCGTGGTCTACAACGAGCAGACGGATCCCAACGGCGGCGGCATGTGGCGCAAGAACCGCCGCAACAACGGCGACGGCACCTGGGGCGTGGATCCCAACCGCAACTACCCCTTCCACTGGGGCGAGCCGGGCTGCAGCCACTACACCTCCGAGGAGACCTACTGCGGCCCCTCGGCCGGCAGCGAGCCCGAGGTCCAGGCCATGATGGCCTTCATCAACGCCCACGACTTCGTCGTGCGCCAGAGCTGGCACTCCTGCGCGGGCATGACCCTCTACCCCTGGGGCTACACGACCGCCAACTCGCCCGACGAGGACCTCTTCCGCGAGATGGCGGCCGAGATGGTGAAGTTCAACGGCTACGCGCCCGGCCAGCCCGGCGACATCCTCTACATCGTCTCGGGCGGCAGCTTCGACTGGGACTACGGCGAGACCACCGATCACGACAAGATCATCAGCTTCACCAACGAGCTCGGCTCCAGCAGCGACGGCTTCTGGCCGCCGGCCAGCCGCCGCCAGCCCATCTTCGAGGACAACATCTGGCCGTCGGTCTACCTGATCCAGATGGCCGGCGTCCTGCGCGGCGTCACCTTCGACCACGCGCCGCTGCCCTTCACCGCCCAGGTGGCGGGGAGCTACGACCTGACCTGTGTGCCGATGGGCTACGAGGGCGCGGCGATCGATCCGTCAACGGTCGTCTGCCGCTATCGCGTCGGCGGCGGCTTCTTCACCGAGCTGCCCCTGGCGCCCACGGGGAATCCCGACGAGTACGGCGGCGCGATCCCCGCCCAGGCCGCCGGCGCCGTCCTCGAGTACTACCTCGAGGCCGCCGACATCCTGGGCAACATGGGCACGAGCCCGCGCCTGGCGCCCAACGACCTGTACACCTTCGAGGTGGGCCAGTCCTTCGCCCACGACATGGAGGCCCCGCGCGGCTGGACGGCCGGCGCGGCGGGCGACGACGCCGACACCGGCCTCTGGGTCCGCGTCGAGCCCGTGGGCACCGACGCCCAGCCCGGCGAGGACCACTCGCCCGGCGGCACCTACTGCTGGATCACGGGCCAGCACGTGGCCGGACAGAGCGTCGGCTACATGGACGTGGACGGCGGCCGGACCACGCTGCTCACGCCGGTCTACGACATGACCGGCGCCCAGAACCTCGGCGTCCAGTACTGGAAGTGGTACTCCAACGACCAGGGCAACGACCCCAACAACGACTGGTGGGACGTGGACCTGTCCAACGACGGCGGCCAGACCTGGACGAGCCTCGAGCACACCATGACCTCGACCAACGCCTGGGTGCCCGTGACCCACGACCTCTTCGAGCACTTCGCCGCCGCCGGCCTGGTGCAGCTGCGCTTCGTGGCCGCCGACGAGGGATCCGGCTCCATCGTCGAGGCGGCCGTGGACGACTTCAGCATCGTCGGCACCTTCGACGCCACGGCGGTGGAGGGCGAGGCGCCGGCGGGCCTGGCCCTGCGCCTGGCGCCGGCCCATCCCAACCCCTTCAACCCGCGCACGGAGCTGGCCTTCACACTGCCCGCGGCGGGCCGGGCGCGCCTGACCATTCACGACGCCCGCGGCCGCCTGCTGCGCACCCTGCTCGACGGCGAGCTGGCGGCCGGCGAGCATCACCGGACCTGGGACGGTCGCGACGGCGCGGGCCGCCCGCTGGCCGGCGGCGTCTACTTCGTCCGCCTGGCCGCTGCTGAGACCGTCCTCGCCGGACGGCTGGTCCTGATCAAGTAGCGACGGGAAGCGATCGGAAACGCGCGGGCGCGGCCGGAAACGGCATCGCCCGCGCGTTTTCTTTTTCGTTGCCGGATCGGGCGAAGTGTGAAAATCTCGTCTAGACTAGCAGTGGTCCAGCCGGGAGGAAGGCATGGTTCCCACACCCGAGGGTGAGGCTCCGGAGAGCGTGGTCGTCTTCGACGGCAGCAGCGATCCCCAGGAGAAACGGGAGCTGGCGGCGATCATGCGCAGCCTCGCCACGGCCATCGAGAACGACACCTACGCGGGCCGGCCAGTACTCGTCCTCGAGGAGCGCTGGTTGACCCTGCACAGGCGGACCCTCGCCCAGGCGCGCGGCGCCGGCGTCTGAGGATCCCGCACCCGGTCGCGGTCGCAGCGCGGGGAGACCCGTCGGGGCCGCACTATATTATTCAGAATCCCGTTCAATCCGCCGAATGTTCTCGCCTCCATCGCGTTCCGCCGCCATCTTGACCCCAGGCCGCGCTGACGCGCACCCGCGACCTCTGGTATACTGAAGCCGCGCCGGGCCCTGCGGCCCGGCGTCTCCGTCACCCACCGTTTGGAAGGAGCTGGCATGCGGGCATTGCCCTGTCTCCTCGCCCTCCTCGTCCTCGCCGCGCCGGCGGCCGCCCTCGACCTGGAATGGGCGCGGACCCATGACGGCGGCGCCGCCTACACGGACGAGGCCGTCGCCGCCCTGGTGGATCCCGCCGGCGATCTGATCGTCGGCGGCGTCAGCCACGACGGCGTCACCGGCGCCGATCTGCTGCTGCGCAAGCTGGACCGGGCCACCGGCGATCCCCTCTGGACCCTGCGCGTTCCGTCCTACGACGGAAACGACATGGCTCTCACCGCCATGGAGTGGGACGGTCGCGGGGACCTCCTGGTGGCGTCCTACATCGTCGGCTGCGCGGGCTGAGGCCACGGCGACGACATCGTCGTCCTCAAGGTGGACGACGAGGCTGGAGAGGTTCTCTGGTCCAAGCACTACACCGGCACCGAGGATCACCACGAGACGGCCTACGGCCTGGCGGTGGGCCCCGGCGGCGACGCCTATGTGGTCGGCCGCACGACGACCGCCTCCCACGGCGAGGACGTCCTGGCCCTGCGCCTGGCCGCCGCTGACGGGGAGATCGTCTGGCTCCAGCAGGTGGACGGCCCCGCCCACGACGCCGACTGGGCCAGCGGCGCGGTGGCGACGGCGAGCGGCGACCTGCTGGTCGGCGGCGTCAGCCTCGATGCCGCGGGGACGGTGGACTTCCTCGCCCTGCGCCTGGCGGCCGCCGACGGGCGCGTCCTCTGGCAGAAGCGCCTGCCCGGTGCCCTCAACGCGCCCTCGCGCGACGTCTGGCTCGCGCCGACCGGCACCGGCGATCCGATCATGTCCGGCCGCGGGGACGACGGCACCATCGTCCTGATGCGCCTGGCGGCGGCCGACGGCGACACCCTCTGGACCACGCGCTACGACTCCCCAGTCCCCGGCTGGGAGGAGCCGCGCGCCCTGCGCGTGGACGGCGAGGACAACGCCGTCCTCCTGGCGGTGAGCGGCGGCGACTGGCTGACCCTGCGCGTTGGCGGCGACCTGGGCACGATCCTCTGGGAGGAGTTCTACGACGGGCCCGGCGGCGGCTGGGACCGCCCCGCCGGCCTGGCCCTGACGGACGAAGCCGTGCTCCTCTGCGGCTTCGTCGACGGCGGCGCGAGCGCCTGGGACGCCGCCGTCGTGGCGCGGGACCTGGCCAGCGGCGCCTTCCTCTGGGAGCTGATCTGGGACGGCGCGGACGCCCTGAGCGACGAGCTGGCCGCCGTGGCGGCCGGCCCCGACGGGGACGTCTACGGCGTGGGCTACAGCTACGCCTGGGCGACGGACATGGACCTGCTGGCCCTGCGCTGGCGGGAGGACGGCACGGCCGCGCCGGGCGGCCCGGCGGCGGGCGCGCGCGCCCTGCCGGCCTGGCCCAATCCCTTCCGCGACCGCACCACCTTGCGCCTCGACCTGCCGCGCGGCGGCCGCCTGGCGGCCGCCGTCTACGACCTGCGCGGCCGCCTGGTGCGGCGCCTGGACGGGACCCGTGCCGCGGACGGCGGCGATCTGCTGGTCTGGGACGGCACCGACGCCGCCGGGCGCCCGGTGCCCGCGGGGCTCTACCTCGTCCGGGCCCGCGCGGGCGGCGAGGAGCGGCTCGCCCGCGTCCTGCGCCTGCGCTGATCGCGGCGGCTGGCTGGCGCTGGACGCGAAACGCCCCGGGGCTTCGCCCCGGGGTGTTTTCGCGAGTGGGCCGGCGGCGCGCGGCCGCCAGACATTCGTTACTTCAAGCGATATCCCGCATGGCCGTAACATTACCGCCACCGCCGCCACGGATGTCTTATACTTAGTGAAGAATGTGTTAATTTCCGTGTTTGTGGTGTGAAGGATTGACGGGCAGGATCTCCCGGATGTCCCTGTTGCGACAAGGGAGAATGATACCGGTGCGACAACAGCAAGCGACGGAAATGGGATCGTGACTCATGCCCGGATGCTGATCCTCGCCGGAGTCCTGGCGGCCGTCGTCCTCGCCGGCTTCATCGGCACGCGCGTCCACCAAGCCATCAGCTTCGGTAGCCCCTGCCGCCTGCTGGCGCAGGCGGAGTGGCTCCTCCTCCAGGCCGGCGAGGACGCTCTGGAGGCGTCGCTGCAGGACCGGCGGAGCGAGAGCCGGCGCCAGATAGACCTGTACCGCTTCCAGCGCGGCGACATGATCCGCTTCCGGATCGCCCCGGGCATCGCCCTTGGCGACAGCGTCATGGCGGGGCAGGAGCTGGCGTGCATGGAGTCGCGCGAGGACAGGCAGCGCCTGGACCAGTTGCTGCCCCAGCTCGAGGAGGCGCGGGCGCTCCTGCGCGAGGCGGAGACCGGGGAGCGCGTGGAGACCGTGGACCAGATCCGCAGCGAGGTCGCGGCGGCGCGCGCGCGCAGCGAGCGCTGGGACTCGGAATCGGCGCGGGTGGAATCCCTCTGGCGGCAGGGGATCACCAGCGAGGCCGAGCAGGAGACGGCCGCGGCGCGCCGGCGCGAGGCGGCGGCCGAGCTGGCGGCCCTGGAGAACAAGCTGCGGGCCGCCGTGGCCGGCGAGAAGGAGGAGACCGTCGCCGCGCACCGGGCGCGGGTGGATCTGCTCGAGCAGCAGGTCCGCGACGCACGGGCGCTGATCGAGGGCGGCCTCATCCGCTGTCCCATCGCGGGCCGGTTCATGACCCTGGCCGGCGACTCAGCGCTGGTCCGCGTCGCCGACGTGGACACGCTCTACGCCGTGGCGCCCGTGCCGCCTTCGCGGGCGTCGATGCTCCGCGTCGGCGACCGGGTGCGCTACGTCGCCGGCGCGCTCCGGAGCGGCGCGGCGGCCGGGCGCGTGGTACGCATCGACTGCCACGCCTCGTACCAGGGAGAGCGCACCTTTTTCTGGGTGACGGCGGTCCTGCCGAATCCGGACGGCCGTCTCCAGCCGGGCGTCAGGGGCAGCCTGCGCTTCGAGGGTCGGGAGGTCAACCTGCTGCGCTGGCTCGCTGACCAGATGCGGCACGCTTCGGACCGGACGCTGGGGATCTGAGCGCGCGACATCGCGGCGGTGGGGCTTCGAGGACCGGCCGCCGGCATGCTGAGAGGTCTTGATGCTGGAGCAACGTCGCGAACGCCTGGAACTCAAGTACTTCATCCGGGATGGCGAGGTCCCGGCGCTGCGCGCGCTCATCGCGCCCTTCACGCGGCTCGACCGGCACGCCGCCACCTGCGAGGGCGGTCGCTACGTCGTGCGGAGCGTCTACTTCGACACGCCCGACATGCGCTTCTACTGGGAGAAGGAAGCCGGCGTGAAGATCCGCAAGAAGCTGCGCCTGCGCACCTACAACAGCCCCGCCGACGGGGCGCCGGGCTTCGTCGAGATCAAGCGCAAGTACGGCAACATCGTGCGCAAGGAGCGCGTCCAGCTGCCGGTGGAGGAGGCCATCGCCGTCCTCGAGGGCGCCGCGTCCCCGAGCGGGCTGCCGGATCTGTCCCGCGCCTCGCGGGACAGCCTCGACCGCTTCCTGGCCCTGCAGCAACTGCTGGGGCTCCGGCCGACGGTGCTCGTCGTCTACGAACGGGAGCCCTACGTGGGACGGGATGATCCCCGCGTGCGCGTCACCTTCGACTGCGACGTGCGGAGCATGATCCACCCGGCGATCGACGAGATCTTCGACCAGCGGAGCCTGCGCTACGTGACCGGCCGGCGGCAGGTGCTGGAGCTGAAGTTCGACGGCGCCATGCCGCCGTGGCTGCGGCCGCTGACCGCGTGCCTGGATCGCAGCCACCAGGCCATCTCCAAGTACTGCCGGGGCGTCGACATCTGGGGGCCGGTCGGGCGCGGATCATGGGGAGCGGCGCGCCGGGGCGCGCCGCGCGAATACATGAGAGCAAAGAGGGCGGGATGCTGAACGATCTGGTGGCGAGCGGAGAGCGCTTCGAGCTCGTCGACATCATGGCCAATGTCCTCATCGCCTTCGTGATCGGGACGGCCATCGCGCTCATCTACCGGCGGACGCACCGGGGCTTCAACTACTCCTGTTCCTTCGTGAACACCCTGGTGCTGCTGCCGATGATCACGACCGTCGTGATGATGGTGATCGGCAACAGCCTGGCCCGGGCCTTCGGCCTGGTCGGCGCCATGTCCATCATCCGCTTCCGCACCGTCGTCAAGGACACGCGCGACACGGCCTTCGTCTTCTTGGCGCTGGCCGCGGGCCTGGCCGCGGGCGCCGGCTACCACCTCATCGCGCTGCTCGGCTCGGGGCTGGTGCTCCTGATGATCCTGCTGCTCCACGCCGGCAACTTCGGCTCCGTGCGGAACCACGAGCAGCTCCTGCGCTTCTCCGTGTCCCCGGACGAGCGTGGCGCGATGCTGCACGAGCCCGCCTTCAACGAGTTCCTGCGACACAGCTCCCTGGTCAACATCCAGACCCACCACGACGGCAGGCTGCTCGAGCTCAGCTACTACGTGCGCCTGCGCGCCCCCGAGCGTGCGCGGGACTTCGTCGCGGTGCTGGGGGCGATCGATGGCATCAGCGGAGTGACCCTGATCTCGATGGAGGATGTCGCCGAGCCCTGACCGCCGCCCGCCCGGCCCTAGCCGCCTGCCTCGTACTGCCGCAGCGCCAGCCAGGCCTCCCCCGCGTAGGTGACGGCGGGGCCGGCGCCCATGAAGACGGCCACGCCGATGGCCTCGGCGATCTCCTCGCGCGTGGCGCCCGCCTCGCGGGCGCGCTTGACGTGGGATGCGACGCAGCCGTCGCAGCGGGCGCAGATGGCGATGCCCAGGCTGATCAGCTCCTTCGTCTTGTGGCTGAGGGCGCCGTCCTTCACGGCGGACTCCTTCATCCGGTTGAAGCTGGCCAGGACGCGGGGGATGGCCTCGGCGAGGGCGGCGCCCTGGGCCTGGTCTTCGTCGTAGAGGGCGGGGTAGTCCTTGGGCATGGCTCTCCTTTCGGGTCGGCGGCCCGGCCGGCGGGGATCTAGTCGCCGGCCGCCGGCCGCGCGATCGCCCATTCGCCGCGGTCGAGGGCGGCTAGCTGCTCGTCGAAGAGGTTGACGGCGCGGGCCTGGCATGCGCCGAGCTCCGCCAGGGAGGCCGGCAGGGACAGGGCTTCCAGCTCCTCGCGCCAGCGGTCGGGCAGGTCGCGGTCCAGGTAGCGCGAGCCGTAGTCGAAGCGCTCGGGGCAGTGGCGCATCCGCAGCAGCTCGATGAGCGGCCGCAGCGTGACGGCCTGATAGCCCGCGGCGGCCTCCACCGGCAGGCCGCGGCGCACGGCCTTGCTCACCATGGGCTGGAACAGCGGAAACTGCGCCCGCAGGGTCTCCAGGCGTCCGCGCATCTTCGCCAGGTGGGCTTCCCAGTCCATCGGCGGCGGCGCCAGCAAGCCGTCGCGGTCGAACAGCGCCATGGCCTCGCCGTGGCGCTCGATCTCCAGGAAGCGGTCCTCGCCGCTGACCTTCATCACCACCAGGTCCAGGAAGTGGTCGGGATCGGCGTCCGCCAGCATGAGCAGCTCCTGGGAGTGCCCGTGCCAGGCGGGCTCCGGGAAGCGGAACCGACGGGTGATGGGGGACAGGGCCGCCAGCGCCGCGTGAATGGCGGCGAAGGCGTCCTCCACGCGGTCGTCCTCGACGATGAACTGCATGTCGATGTCCGAGAGAGCGTCGGTGCGACCCGAGGCGTCGCTGCCGCCGAGCCAGGCGGCGCGGACCCAGTCCTGCGCCGCCATGGCCCGGGCGAGGGCGTCGATCATGTCCTGGCGCGTCACGGCGAAGTCTGGCATTGCGTTTCCTCCGGGGAAAAGCGGGGGGGAGCGGGCGGAACGCGCGCAGGATAGCACAGGAACGCGCCGCGCGGAGGGGATTCTCGCGCGCGGCGGCGCGCGGCGGCCGGGCCGCGCACGGACATTGCATGGCCGCCGGGGAACACCGTGGCGCGCGTGCGCGATGGGGCGCCGTGCGCCGCGGACGAGAGCGATGATCCACGACCGGGAAGAGTACGGCACGACGGCGGCGGAACACGCGCCGCCTGTCGCGGCAAACCCTGCGGATGCGACGCCGCCGCACGCCGACGACGGGCCGCACCGGGACCTCCTGGCGTCCTGGGACCGGCTCTTCGCCATCGGTCCCCTTTACCCGCCCGGCAACACGCGGTTCACCGCCGTCGCCGGCTCCTTGCGCACCCGGATGGTCGGCCTGCTCGACGGCGCGCCGACCCTCGTCGTGGACGTCGGGCGCGACTTCGTCGTGGTCCAGAACCTGGCCCTGCCCCGCGAGAGCCTGGACAGTCGCCAGCTCGTCGAGGTCCTCGAGGCCCTGGGCGTTTCCCGTCTCGAGGTGGACGCCGGCGTCGACGCGGACGACCTGCACGTCTTCGTCCTGCGCATCATCGCCCTCCGGCGCGAGCTGATCCTCGCCAAGGATTTCCGCCACTGCGAGTTCGAAGGCCTGCCTGCGGGATTCCGCCTGCGCCAGCGCGAGTTCGGCCTGCGCCAGGGCGAGGATGGCGTCGCCCTGACCGGCCCCGGCGCCGCGGAGGCGGCCCTCGAGCGCCTGCTCGCCGGCAAGGACGAGCGCGAGCTGTCCGAGGAGGAGCGGCGGGCCTGCCGCGAGCAGGCGGGCCGCATCCTCGCGCGCCTGGCGGAGCGCTGGGAGGTGGGCTCCGGGCCCGACGGCCGGGATTTCGGACGTTCCCTGGAGGAGGTGCTGAGCCTGGGCATCCAGGCCATCGAGGAGGGGCTGGGCGCCCTGGCCGAGGCAGGCCCCGAGGGCCTGGCCGGCTTCGTGGCGGACGCCGAGCGCGCCGTGGGTCTGGCGGCGGACGAGGAGTCCGTCCGGGTCCTGCTGGATATCCTGCGGGAGGTCTCGAGCGAGAAGGGCGTCGACCACCGCGGCGGCGCGGAGCCGGTGGCAGCGGAGGGCAGCGATCACTTCCTCGACCTGGACGTCCTGCGCCAGGAGCTGGACGCCCTCGGCGGCGCGGGCGACGCACTCGACACCCTGGCGCCGCCCGACCGGGCCGAGTACCTCTCCGTGCTGCTCCGCTTCCTGCTGGAGAGCGGGGAGGGGAAGGCGGCGCCGCCGCGCGACCTGGCGGCCCAGCTCGCCGAGTGCCTGGCCGGCGAGGCCAGCCCGCGCGAGGCGCAGGTCCTGGTCATGGCTCTCGGCGAGCTGCTCGCCCGCGGCGACACGAGTCAGGCCGATCGCATCCTGCCGCTGATCCTCGGGCCGCTGCGCGCCGACGGCACGGTGCTGGCGCGCCTCCTGCTCGCCCTGGGCGAGGATGCGGGCCCGGACGCGCAGGAGGCCCTCTGGCCCCACCTGGTGGACGTCGTCCTGCTGGGCGCTACGGGCGGCGATGCGGGCCTTCAGCGGCGCCTGCATCGCCTGGCCGCGTCGCTGGAGCCCGCGCGGGCCCTGCGGGCGCTGCGCCGCCTGGAGCACCGGGACGCCCTGCTCGAGGGGCGGCTGGCGACCCAGCTCCTGCGGCCGCCGCCACAGACCCTCTATCCCGTCTTCGCCCTGCTGCTGCGATCCTCGCGGGCGCCGATCGTGGCCGGCCAGCTCCAGGAGGGGCTGCGGGCCCGGCCGCCGTCCTGGATTACCAAGGGTCTGCTCGATCTGCCGGCGTCCGGCGCATCGCGCCAGCGGGATCTCCTGACCGCCGTGCTGCGCGGCCGCGAGGATCCCGAGGGCCTCCACCGCGCGGAGGGCGCCACCCTGCGCGAGGCGCTGGGCGCCCTGCCCCGCGAGCGCCGGGACGAGCCCTGGGTCGGCGCGATGCTGGCGCGCCTGGCCGCGCATCCCGGCAAGGCGACCGAGGCCCTGCTCGAGCGGGTGCGTCGCGAACGGCGCCGACTGCTGTGGGCCGCCTGGCCGGCGCCCTGCCGCCGGGCGGCGGCCGGCGCCCTGCAGGCGCTGCGCGTCGAGGCCGGCGGCGGGGAGGACGGGCCGTGAGCGGCGAGCGTCGCGTCGGCATCGACGAGCTGGTGGCCCTGCTCTGCCGGGGCGTCAGCCAGCGGCGCATCTACTTCGGCGACCATCCCAACGTCGTGGCCGTCAGCGAGGACTTCACCCGCGCGCTGCGCCAGCTCCTGGCGACCGAGGCGCGCGACGCCTGCTTCCTCGGCGTGGCCGAGGGCAAGCTGGTCTACGAGGGCCGCTTCCTGCTGGGCGCCTCCATCGTCGGTCGCAAGATCATCGACTTCGTCGGCGGCCTGCACAGCGGCGGCCTGCTGTTCCGGGCGGACCTGGCGCCGGCGGAGGTGCGGGAGCTGCTGGGGCTGGCGGCCGACGCCGTGCCGGACCTG
This sequence comes from Candidatus Krumholzibacteriota bacterium, assembly GCA_016933175.1. Classification (GTDB taxonomy): domain Bacteria; phylum Krumholzibacteriota; class Krumholzibacteriia; order JACNKJ01; family JACNKJ01; genus JAFGBK01. The sequence goes on from JAFGBK010000022.1 coordinate 43,799, forward strand.
GAGGAGGCCCGCCGCCTGCTGGCGTCGCGGGGCGTGAGCCACGTGGAGCTGTCCCCCGTCTACGAGGACGAGCGCTGGTTCGGGCAGTTCCTCTTCGAGGGCGAGCTGGACGGCGACGGCGAGGGCCTGGGCGACCTGATCCCCGTCTACCAGTCGCTCTTCGGCGCCGTGGAGGAGGCTCACGAGAGCGCCGGCGCCAAGCGGAGCGTGGACCTGGCCGGCGCGCGCTCCGTGAGCGAGCAGCTACTGCGCTCCACGCAGCGCGGATCTCCGGACCTGATGCAGCTCGTCCGCTACCCGGACCACGACAGCTACACCGTGGGACACTCGGTGCGCGTGGCCATGCTGGCGGTCCTGGTGGGGCGGCACCTGGGCATGCCGAACGACTTCCTCAAGGAGCTGGGCACGGCCGGCCTGCTGCACGACGTCGGCAAGGGACAGATCCCGGCCGAGATCCTCTACAAGCCCGGCAGGCTGGACGACGAGGAGCGGCGCGTGATGCAGTCGCACCCGGAGCTTGGCGCCCGGGTCCTGCTGGAGAGCGGCGGGGCCGGCCCCCTGGCCGTGGCGGCGGCCTGGGGCCACCACCGGCGCCACGATCACGGCGGCTATCCGCCGGCGCCCTTCTGGGTCATTCGGGGCGAGGCCACCGCCCTGCTCCACGTCTGCGACGTCTTCGAGGCCCTGACCGCCGTGCGTCCCTACAAGCCCGCCATCCCGCCGCGGCGCGCCTACGAGATCATGCTGGCCGACCGCGGCGCCTTCCACCCGGGCGCCCTGCGCGCATTCGTCGGCGCCCTGGGCCTCTATCCCCCGGGCAGCCGGGTGCTGCTGTCCAGCGGCGAGCAGGCCGTGGTCGTCGCCGCCGGCGAGGACATCGCCCGGCCGCGCCTGCGCCTGACCCACGACGCCGCCGGCGCGCCGGTGGGCGACGAGGACGCGCGCCACGTGGATCTGGGCGATCCCCTGGCCGCCGGCCTGGACGTGACGCGGTACCTCATGGAAGAGGCGCCCGGCGGCGCGCCCGCCACCTGATCCCGGCGCCGGATCCGCTCCGACAGGCCCTTCCCCACTGGAGCTGGCAGCCCGGAAACGGTTTGCCTTGTCGTAATAATTCTGCAAAGCTGGCACCACGGGTCGCAACCTGCGCCGGACGCGGCCCATCGGCACCCGCGCGCGAGGCCGGGGCAGCGGTCGACGCGCCGCGCGGCTGCGATGGGCGTCCGGCGTGCGCACAAACCGGAGGGGCTGCGCCATGGACGTCGCGTATTGCGGGCGCCCTCCCGCCCGCCGCCTGGCGGCGCTGCTCTGCCTGCTGGCCCTGCTCGCCGGCGCCGCCGGCGGCGAGCAGGGCGCGGCGGACTCCCTGGCGGCCCGCGTCGATTCCCTGCGCGAGGCTGGTGAGTACCGTGCGGCGGCGGGGGTCGCGCGGGAACTGCTGGCGCTTCGCCGGGCCGACGCGGCCACGCCGCCCTTCGCGATCGTGGACCTGGAGTGGACCCTGCGGACCCTCGAGCACTGCGTCGCCGCCGGCGCGGCGGCGCGGGCGCGTCTCGCCGAGGCCGACAGCCTGGGGGCGCTCGTCGTCCAGAACTGGCGGCGGGGCCGCTATGCCGACGGAGCGGCCCTGGCCCGGCGGCGCCTGGACGCCCTGCGCGCCGCGCTGCCCGCCGCCTGCCCGGAGGTGGCCGCGGGCCTGCACGACCTGGCGACCCTGCTGCGCGCGCAGGGGGAGTACGCGGACGGCGAGGCGGCCTTCCGCGAGGCGCTGGCGCTGCGCGAATCGCTCCTGGGCGCGGAGCATCCCGACGTCGCCAGCACGCTCAACGGGCTGGCGGCCCTGCTCTACGCCGACGCCCGCTACGGCGAGGCCGAATCCCTCTACCGGCGCGCCCTGGCCATCCAGCGCCGGGCGCTGGGGGACGAGAGCCTCGACGTGGCGCGGACGCTGAACAACCTGGCCGCCCTGCTCGAGCACGAGGGAGACTACGCGGAGGCCGAGGCGGGCTACCGCGAAGCCCTGGCCCTGCGCCGCCGGCTCCTGGGCGAGGAGCACCGCCTCGTCGCCTCGGGCCTCAACAACCTCGCCGGCGTCCTGCTCAAGCAGGGCGACTACGCGGCCGCCAAGCCCCTCTACCGGCGGGCCCTGGCCATGCAGCGGCGCCTGCTGGGCGAGGACCATCCCGAGGTCGCGGCCGGCCTGAACAACCTGGCCTTCCTGATGCGCGTGCAGGGGGACCTCGAACGCGCCGAGCCCCTGCAGCGCGAGGCGCTCGCGGTCTGCCGCCGGGCCTACGGCGGCGACCATCCCCTCGTGGCCCGGTCCCTGAACAACCTGGCGCTGGTCCTCCAGGCCCGGGAGGACTACGCCGGCGCCGAGCCCCTCCTGCGCGATGCGCTGGCCATGCGGCGCCGCCTGCTGGGAGACCGGCACCCCGACGTGGCCAACGGCATGAGCAGCCTCGCCGCCAACCTTCAGCTCGCCGGCGCCTACGCCGAGGCGGAGTCCCTTTTCACGGCGGCCATCGTCATCCGGCGCGATCTGCTGGGGGACGCGAACCCGGACGTGGCCCGCGCGGTGGCGCGCCTCGCCGACCTGCACCGAGCGCGGGGCGACGCCGCCGTGGCGGCGCCGCTCTACGAGGAGGCTCTCGCCGTCCGCCGCGCGGCGCTCGGCGAGGCGCACCCCGAGGTGGTGGCCAACCTGCGGGACCTCGGCCTGGTTCGCGCGGCGACGGGGGACCTGGCGGCCGCGGAGTCCCTGCTCGCGCGGGCCGCCGGCGCCTACGACGCCGCCCGGCTGCGCGCCGGTCGGGAGTACGCGCGCAGCACCTTCACCCGCTCCCCCTGGGCCGAGCTGGCCGCGGCGCGGCTGCTGCTGGGCCGGCAAGAGGACGCCTGGCCGGCGGCCGAGAAGGCCCTCGCCCGGTCCCTGGCGGACCTGCTCATGACGGCCGGCGGGCGCGGTCTGGATCCGTCCGAGGCCGCGCGCGAGGATTCGCTGAAGCGGGCGCTGGGGGACGCGGAGCGCCGTCTGGCCGTCTTCGTCGGGGCGGCCGCCGGCGACACCTCCGCCCTGGCCGGCGAGCGGGCCGCCCGGGCGCGCCAGGGCCTATTGGCCGCGGAGGCCGCGTGGAGCGCCTTCCACGAGACCCTGGCCGCGGCCCATCCGCTCGCGGAGGGCGCGAGCTTCCCCCTCGCACGCGTCCAGGCGGCGCTGGGCTCCGACGCCGCCCTCGTCGGCTGGATCGATGTCGAGCTCGTTGCCGGCGCGATGCAATCCTGGGGCTACGTGGTGCGCCGAGCGGAACCCGTGGCCTGGGCGCCCCTGCCCGACGCCGGCGGCACGGCGCCGCGGACCGCCGCCTTCCGGCGCAGCCTCGCCGATCGCGGCTCGCCGGCCATCGGCATCGCGCGCGAGGGCCGCGGCCTGTGGAACGAGCGCTTCGCGCCGCTGGCCGACGTCCTGGCGAAGGTGCGCGACCTGGTGGTCGTGCCGTCGGGACCCATGCTGGGGATTCCCGTGGAAACCCTCGTCGACGGCGAGGGCGCGCTGCTGGGCGAGCGCTTCGCGGTTTCCTACGCGCCCTCGGCGACGGTCCACGCCTGGCTCGCGGAGCGGTCGGGATCGCGGGACGCGCGGGCGGGCCGCCCCGTGCTCGTCCTGGGCGACCCGCCCTTCGACGGCATGATGCCGCGGCTCGAGCGGACGCGGGAGGAGGCGGCCGCCGTCGCGGCGCTGGCGCCGGGCGCCACCCTCCTGCTGGGGGAGCACGCCGCGGAGGCCGAGCTCCTGCGGCTCGCCGCGTCGGGCGAGCTGGCGGGCTTCGGCACCATCCACCTGGCGACCCATGCCCTCATCGACGACGCCCTGCCCGAGCGCTCGGCGCTGGTGCTGTCCCAGGCGGGCCTGGGCGACCCCGTGGCGGCGGCCGTGGCCGGCGAGCGCGTGTGCGACGGCCTGCTCACCGCGTCCGAGATCGTCCGCGAGTGGCGGATCGACGCGGACCTCGTCGTGCTGAGCGCCTGCGAGACCGGACTGGGCCGTCAGGTGCTGGGCGAGGGTTACCTGGGTCTGGCCAACGCCTTCCTGCGGGCGGGGGCGCGCAGCCTGGTCGTCAGCCTGTGGCGGGTGGAGGACCGGTCCACGGCCCTGCTGATGGAGCGCTTCCACGCGAACCGCCGCGGCGCCGGGGCGTCGACGGACGCCCTGCCGGCGGCCGAGGCCCTGCGCGAAGCGAAGCGCTGGCTGCGGACCTGGACGGACGACGCGGGGCGGACGCCCTACGCGCATCCCTTCTACTGGTCCGCCTTCATCCTGATCGGCGCCCGGTGAGGCGCCCGGCCTTCCCTCAGCGGTAGTACTCCCTCACGATGGTCCAGGAGAGCGGAATCGCCGGCGTCATGGGAGCGGGCACGCTGACCTCGTTGTTGCTCTCGAACCACTCCTGCACCGCGCCCTGATAGTCGATGACGATGGTCACCACGGACTCGCCGTTGTAGGGGATCTGGGAGCAGTAGGTCACGAACTCATAGGAGCAGACGCACTGCAGGTTGCCCGGGTCGATCTGCTCCGGGACGCAGAGGCCGAACACGTCCTCCTCGCCGTCGTAGACCGGATCGCAGATGCCGTCGCAGTCCGGGTAGTACTCGCCGTTGCAGAACTCCGTCGTGGACGGGAAGACGACGACCGGCACCGCCTTGGCGCTGTCGCCGTCCAGGAAGACGGTGATGTCCGACTCGAGCGCGTCATCCAGGTCGAGGTTCTTGAGCACGAAGCCCACCTGGGCGCCGAGGGTTCCCTCGCGCTCGAAATAGACGTCGACGCTGGTTATGAACAGGTCCACCGAACAGGCCTGAGCCGCCAGGGGCGCGATCAGGAGGCAGCAAAGGCAGGCTGTCATTACACGTAGTGTCATACTCGACTCCTCCTCGGTTCTCCACCCTGGGACTCAAGTATAACCCAGATGTCACAGCCGCAGGGCATGAAGATGCCGGCTCCGGCGCGGGTGAAAGTCGTTCATACCGCGTCCGGACGAGCTCTGGACGCACGCGGGGATTGCAGACGCGCGGGCGCGGGGATATGCTGGTCGCACAGACACCGGAGCGCGTGGTCCAGCGAGTTCGCACAAGTCGACGCGCCGGGCGCGGCCACGGCCCGCCGGCGAGGAGGTGGCCTGATGCCCCGCCGAACCGCACTGCCCTTTTCGCCGGGCCCGGCAACCCTGGCGCTCAGCCTGCTGCTCCTGCTCTTCCTGTTGCTGATCCCGTCCCGCGTGGTGGCCCGCGAGCCCGGCGACACGGGACTCGTCGTGTCCGTCGCCGGCGAGGTCCAGGTGCGGCGCGCCGGCGGCGCCCACGACGCCGCCGAGGGATTCGTGCTCTTCGCGGGCGACACCATCACGGTGCGCACGGGCGGCCGCTGCACGGGCTTCGTGCCCGCGGGCGAGGCCTTCGATCTCGCCGGCCCGGCCCAGTACGTCCTGGGCGAGGCCGGTGACCGGCGCGGCCTGGACAACGTCAAGGGCTGGGTGCAGCGGCAGCTCGCCCAGTGGATCGGCGAGAGCCGCAGCCAGCCCCTGGCCACCCGCAGCCAGCGCGACTGGGACGTGCGCGCCGGAGCGCCCGGTCTCCTGGTACCCGCCGCCGGCGGCGCGGTGCGGCCCGAGGCGAGCCGCTTCATCTGGTCCACGATAACCGGCGTCGACCGCTACTGCCTGGTGGTGGCGCCCGCGACCGGCGACGAGCTGACGCGCATCGTCCGGGGCAACGAAGCGGTCCTGCCCGATCTGGAGCCGGGCGCGGAGTACGTCTGGAAGGTGAAGCCGCTCCTCGACGACTGGCCGGGGGAGGCGCCCTGGCGCGGCTTCCGCGTGATGACCGCCGACGAGGCGCGGCGTCTGGACGAGGCCGTCGCCTCCCTGGGCGACCTCGAGGCCGGCGTGCTGCTGCTCTCGGCGGGGCTCGAGGAGGAGGCCCTCGCCCGCCTCGACGCGGCCGTGACCCTGCACGCGCGGGGCCGCTCGGCCCTGCTGTGGCGCTCGCGGGCCCTCGCGCGCGTCGGCCTGCACGACCAGGCCTGCGCGGATCTTCTCGAGGCGCTGGGCCGGCAGTGAGGAAGGCCGCCGCGCCCGCTTCACCGCCGGCGGCGCGCGCCTCCCGCGCAGCGGCCCTCGCCGCCCTGGGGCGCCGCTGGCTGCCCGCGCTCGTCCTGCTGCCGCTGGCGCTGCTCCTGCGTCCCGTGTTCTGGACGCCCCTGGACGACCGCTTCTTCGACTACTTCCACTCCCTGCGTGCTGTGCCTCCCTGGACGGAGGTCGTTGTGGTCGGCATCGACGCGGCGACGCGCGCGGCGCTGCCGCGGCCCGTCTATCCCCTGGCCGGCCACACGGCCGAGCACGCCCTGCTCACGCGGCGCCTGGCCGGGGCCGGCGCGCGGGACATCGCCTTCGACATCGACTTCGATCCCGAGTCCTTCGCCGCGCCGCCCGTGGAGCTGGCCGCGGCCTTCGCCGAGGCGGGCGACGTCCACATCATCATGACCCTGCGCGAGGAGCGGGCGGCGGGGGCGGGCGGCGGCCTACTGCTGGCGGGCCGCCCGCCCGACGCCGCCCTCATGGCCGCGTCGCGGGGCGCCTTCGTCGTCAACGTGCGCATCGATCCCGACGGGACCTTCCGGCGCTTCCGCCCCGACCCGCGCCTGTCGGGCCTGGGGCTGGAGACCCTGCCCGAGCGGCTGGCCGGCGTCCGCGCCGGACGCGGCGTGCCCGTGGAGTTCCCGTCCGTGGAACGGCCGCTGCCCGTGGTGTCCTACCATGACGTGCTCGCCGGGGAGCCGGCGGCCCTGGCCGCCGTGGCGGACCGCATCGTCCTCGTGGGATTGGTGGAGGACAGCGGCACCGACGTCGTCACCGTGCCGCGCCTGCAGCGACTGGCTGGCGGCGTGGAGACACGCTCCCTGCCGGGCGTCATGGTGCTGGCGGCCGTCACCGAAACCCTGACCCGGGGCGCGCCCATCCGCGACGCGGGCGCGGGCACGATGGCGGCCTGGCTGCTGGCCTGGTGCCTGGCGACGCTGGCGATCCCGCCACGCGCGCGGCCGGTGCTGGCGGGGCTGGCGGTAATCGGCCTGCTGCTGGCGGCACTGGCCGCGACGGGATGGCTCCACGCGGCGGCGGGCCGGGTCCTGCCGGCGGGCACGCTGCTGGGGGCCATCGTCCTGTGCGGGGCCTATGTGCTCGTGGCCGCCCACGTGGAGACCGCCGCGAAGCTGCACGCCGAACGGGTGGAGCGCGAGCGCGTGCAGCGCGAGATGGCGGCGGCCCGGCGCATGCAGGAGATGTTCCTGCCCGGCGAGATTCCGGACGTGCCCGGCTACGACCTGTGGGGGACGAACATCAGCTCCCTGGCCGTGTCGGGCGACTACTTCGACCTGATCGACCTCGGCGCGGACGGGCCGCTGCTCCTCGCCATCGCCGACGTGTCGGGCAAGGGGCTGCCGGCGAGCCTGCTCATGTCCAACGTCCAGGCCGGCCTGCACAGCCAGGCCATCGAGCGGCCCTTCGACCTGGCGCGCACCGCCGCCAACCTGAACCAGCTCGTCTGCGAGAACACCGACGAGGCCACCTTCGTCACCCTCTTCCTGGCCGAGCTGGACAAGGATTCCGGGCGCCTGCGCTACGTGCGGGCGGGGCACGACTACCCGCTCCTGCTGGGAGCGGACGGGACGCTGAGCCGCCTGGAGGCCGGCGGCCTGTTCATCGGCATGATGCCGGGCATGGCCTACGAGGTCCACGAGACGCGGCTCGGCGCGGGGGACGCCCTCTGTCTCTACACGGACGGCGTCACCGAGGCGCGCAGCCCCGGCGACGAGGAGTTCGGCCTCGCGCGACTGGGCGAGACCCTGCGGGCGCACGTCGGCCGGGGCGCCCCGGCGGCTGGCGAGGCCCTCGTGGCCGCCGTGCGCGCCTTCTCCGGCCTCGACCGCCAGGCGGACGACGTGACCGTCGTCGTCCTGAAGCGGGACGCGGCGACCTGACGCCGGCGCGCCTTGCCGCGGAAGGAAGGATCATGCGCTACCATCGCTACGACGACGTCGCGTCATTTCTCGCCGACTGGGAGGAGTGCCTGCTGCGCCGCGAGTCGGCCAACAACCTGATGCTGGGGATCGCCCTGCGCCTCGCGGCCGGCCACGCCTACTCCGAGGAGGCGCCCGTCCTGCGCGGGGTCTTCGACGGCGTCCGGCCGGTCCTGGCGGCGCTGATGACGCCGCCGCACAGGCTGGCCATCCACTGCGAGGACGCCGGCGCCTGCCAGGACGGCCTGGAGCGCCTGGCGGCCGGCCTCGCCGGGGACGGCGTCGCGCTGCCGGGGGTGGTGGGCCCGAAGGACCCGGCGGGCCGCTTCGCGGAGATCTGGACGCGCACGGCGGGCTGCGCGTCCCGGGTCGGTATGCGCATGCGCGTCTTCGAGTTGCGCGAGGTGGCCGACGTGACGGCGGCGCCGGGGGCGCCCCGCCGGGCCGGCGAAGGGGACCTCGACCTGGCCGTGGACTGGACGGTCGCCTTCAGCGCCGAGGCCGTGGAGAGCCTGGAGCGGGAGCGCGCGGAGAAGCTCGTCCGGGTGAAGCTGGCGGCCGGCGACATCTGGTTCTGGGAGGACGGCGGACCCGTCGCCATGGCCGCCAAGGCGCGGCCGACGGTCAACGGCTGCACGGTGAACCTGGTCTACACGCCGCCGGACCGGCGCCGGCGAGGCTACGCCACCTCTCTTGTCGCGCACCTGAGCCGGCACCTGCTCGGCGAGGGCTACGCCTTCTGTAACTTGTTCACGGACCTGGCCAATCCGACCTCCAACAGCATCTACATGAAGGTAGGCTACTTGCCCGTCTGCGACTTCGACGAGCTGCACTTCGAGGCGCCCTGACGAGCCCGCGTTCGAAGCGGGTGAAAAAAATTTCGCTATTTCGCGATTTTCACTGGCGTGGCACCCCGCCGTGACTATATTCTGCGCGGCAAGGACTTCTCATCGTGGATCGATCCGCCGCCTCGCCCCCGTCGAATCGACGTCCATTGCCCGGCGGCCGGCCGTAACCGGCCCGCCGCCGGCAATGTCAATCCCGAGAAGCCGGAAGGCTGACAGGCTGCGAACCGTTCGCGACCGGCCTTCCATCATGTTCATCGATGGGGCGATTCGGAGGATTCCCGAAATGGCTAAGAAGCTCTACGTCGGCAACCTGCCCTTCACCGCCACCGAGGACGAGATTCGCGACCTGTTCGCGAAGCATGGCACCGTCCTCTCCGTCAACCTCATCACCGACCGTGACACGGGCCGGCCCCGTGGCTTCGGCTTCGTGGAGATGGAGGACCATCTGGCGGCCATGGAGCAGCTCGACGGCTACGAGATGGATGGGCGCGCCATCCGCGTCAACGAGGCGCAGGAGAAGCGCAACCGCGGTGGCGGCGGCGGTGGCCGCTACTAACCGTACCGGATCGTAACAGAGATTCACGCGCCGAGCCCCGCACTGCGGGGCTCGGCGTTTTCGCTTCCGGGGCCGGCGCGCCCGGCGGCCCCGGGCTCAGGCCGACGGCACGACGTAGCGCAGCACGCAGGCGTAGTGGCAGGACACGCCGACCAGCACGAACAGGTGCCAGACGGCGTGGTGGTAGGGGAAGCCGCGCCAGGCGTAGAAGACCGCGCCGCCGCTGTAGGCCACGCCGCCCGCGAGCAGCAGGACCAGGGCCGGCGCCGGCAGGGCCGAGGCCAGCGGGCGCGCGGCGATGACCACGAGCCAGCCGAGCGCCAGGTAGAAGACCAGCGAGAGCCGCTTCCAGGGCCGGCGCAGCACGACCTCGTAGACGACGCCCAGCGCGGCGAATCCCCAGCTCAGGCCGAAGAGCGTCCAGCCCCAGCCGCCGCCCAGGACGGCCAGGGTGAAGGGCGTATAGGTGCCGGCGATGAGCAGGTAGATGCTGCCGTGGTCCAGCAGCTTGAAGACCAGCTTGGCATTGGCCGGCGTGAGGGCGTGGTAGAAGGTCGAGGCGGTGAAGAGCGACACCATCGTGGCGCCGAAGAGCGTGACGCCCACCACGAGGCGGGCGTCGCCCCGCAGCGCGGCCAGCACGACGAGCAGCACCAGGCCGGCGACGCTGCCCAGGACGCCCAGGCCGTGCGTGATGGCGTGGGCGATCTCCTCGCCGCGGGAGAAGTCCTCGTGCGCGAAGGCACCTCGCATGACAGCGTCCTCGTGATTGCGGTTCCGTTAGAAAGGCCGCGCCGGGAGCGTACCCTGGACCCGTTGCCGCCGCGTGTCGAGCCTTTTCAGGCCGGCAGCGCCGCCGGGATGCTATCATTGACGGGAACGCGACTCTCGTGACAGGAATCGCCATGCCCGGATCACGTCGCCTGGACCTCGCCGTCGCCGCCGCTCTCGCGCTCGCCGCGGGGCCGGCCTTCGCGCCGCCCGCTCCGGCCGCAGAGCGCAGCTTCCCGCTGGGCGACACCCTCACCGTCATCCGGCGGCCGCTGCTGAACATCCCTGCCATCGTCCAGCCGGGCGACACCCTGCGCATCCACTGCGCCGCGGACCCCGGCACCACGGGCTGGCAGGCGGAGCTCCGCTTCGGCGCGATCCTGGTGCCCCTGGACGTGATCGACGCGGCCTACGACGCGTCCACCCTCTGGTGGACCCTGGCGGTCCGCCTGCCCGGCGCCTGCCTCCACGAGCTCTATGACCTGCGCGTGGCGGCGAGCGGCGGCGTCGAGGACGTGACGGCCAACGCCGTACGCGTGATCCCGGGCTTCCGCGAGGACTTCTACTTCGTCCACGTCACCGATCCGCACCTCCCCGATCCCCACTTCTCCAGCGACGGCGCGCAGCCGGAGGACAGCGCGGCGATGGACGACCTGCGCGAGGTCATCGAGGACATCAACCTGATGAACCCCGAGTTCGTGCTGCTCACGGGGGACCTCGTCAACGAGGGCGAGCTGGAGGACTACATGGAGTGGCGGGCCTACTCCCGGTCGCAGCGCCTGCTCACCGAGCTCGAGGTGCCCGTCTACCTGACCAGCGGCAACCACGACCTCGGCGGCTGGGACGCCACGCCGCCGCCCGACGGCACGGCCCGCCGCGACTGGTGGCGCTTCTTCGGCTGGCCGCGCCTGGACGCGCCGCCGCCGGGCGCGCCCTGGTACACGCAGAACTACAGCTTCGACTACGGTCCCGTCCACTTCACCGGGCTGGAGGCCTACGACAACTACGACGGCTGGCGGTACGGGATCTACGGCGGTGAGAGCTTCACCGCCGGGCAGATGGACTGGCTGGCCGGCGACCTGGCCGGCTCGGCGGCGGCCGCGAAGGTCCTGTTCCACCACTACGACTTCAAGGACCAGCTCGATCTGGACATCCTCGGCGTGGACCTCGCCCTGTGGGGCCACATCCATCACGACGAGGGCAGCATCTACGACCACCCCTTCGACCTGAGCACCAACAACGTCTGCTGGGGTGAGCGCGCCTACCGCGTGATCCGCGTCTCGGGGACGACGCTGATTCCCCAGGCCACCGTCAGCGCCGGCGCCGACGGCAACGCCATGCGCCTCCAGTTCAGCCCCCCGAACGACGGCACGAACGCGACGGTCATGGCCCTGGTCGCCAACGAGCATGACCTGCGCTTCGAGCACGGCCTCGTGAAGTTCAACATGCCCAAGGGCGGCACCGATCCGCAGCTCAGCGAGGGGACGATCCTCCAGGTGGACACGTCGCCCGCGGGCTGGGACGTCTACTACGTGGAAGTCGACATCGCGCCGGAGTCCTGGGGGACGATCACCCTGACCGTCACCGAGCCGACGGCGGTGCCGGGCGGCGAGGCCCCGGCGCTCGTCATGAAGCTGCCGCCCAACCACCCCAATCCCTTCAACCCGGCCACGACGATGCCCTTCTTCCTGCCGCGGGCGCAGCACGCGCGGCTGCGGATCTTCGACGCGGCCGGCCGGCCGCTGGCCGTCCTCGTCGACGGCGCGCTCGAGGCGGGGTGGCACCGGGCCGAGTGGCGGGGCCGCGACGATCGGGGCCGCGAGATGCCCGCGGGCGTCTACCTGGTCCGCCTGGAGGCGGGCGGCGAGGCTCGAACGCGCCGGATCGCCATGATACGCTAGGCGAAGCACCGGAAACCGCGCGGAGGTTAGCATGAAGAAACGGCCCGGCACGCGACGATCGCTTCGGCTTCTCATCTTCCGGCCGGATCGAACCGGCGGGCCACCGCGGGCCGGCGGCGGCCCCCCGCGGCGCCTCGCCGCTCCGTGCGCGGCGGCGCTCGCGGCCGCGGGCCTGCTCGTCCTCGCCGCCTGGGCGGCGGCCGCCGCGCCGGGCGATCCCCTGCGGCGGGCCACGGCGGGCCTCGATCCGGAGCGCGTCCCCGGGGGCATTCTCTACGACCGCGTGGTGCCGATGGCGGGCCTCGCCGAGCTGGACGGCGGACCGGACGCGCCGCCGGCCGGCACTGCCCGCTGGCGGCAGGCCCTCCACGAGCTGACGCTGGCCTCCCTGGCGCCGCCGACCTGGCCCGACGCCGGCGCCATGCGGGACGAGGCCCGCGCGGCGCGGGCCGCGGGCCGGGTCCACGTGGGCGTGCTGGATTTCCGCTACGGCCGTATCCGGGAGGACGCCGTCGAGAGCGGGCTGCTCGTATGGGAGGGCGGCCGCCTCGTCGAGGGGGAGGGCGTCGCGGGCGGCGAGCCTTACCGGGCCGCGCGCGCCTTCGCGGCCGCGGCGCAGCCGGCGGCGACCTGCCAGGGCGAGGCGGTGGAGTTCGTGCTGGCGCGGCGCCACTACCTGACCAACGACGACGCGCCGGTCCGCCTGGTGGAGATGGACCTCGCCGACGGCGCCGGCTGGCGCGCCGTGCGCTTCGACGTGCCCGTCGGCGCGCGCTTCGCTAGTGCGGGCGACAAGCTGCTGCGCCTGCGCGTCACGCGGGCGGACGGCTCCGTCCGCCACGCCCGCTTCCCCTTCGTCGTCCGCGCCCTCAGGACCCCCGCGCCCGACGAGACCTGGGCGCTGACGGCCGCCATCCCGTACCAGAGCGGCTATGGCACCGGCGACGCCTTCGTCTACCTGGCCGACGGGCACGCGGCCCTCGTGGACCCCGTCGTCGTCGTCGAGGGCTTCGACATCGAGAACACCATGGGCTGGGAGGAGCTCTACCTCCTGTTGAACCAGGAAGCGCTTCTGGAGACGCTCCTGGCCGAGGGCTTCGACGCCGTCATCCTCGACTTCACCGACTCGACGGACTACATCCAGCGCAACGCCTACCTGCTGGTGGAGCTGATCGAGCAGGTCCAGGCGGCCGTGAGCGGCGATCGGGATCTGCTCGTCATCGGCGCGAGCATGGGCGGCCTGGTGGCGCGCCACGCCCTCGCGTACATGGAGTCGGAGGGCATCGACCACCGGATGCGCAGCTTCATCTCCTTCGACGCGCCGCAGGCGGGCGCCAACATCCCGCTCGGGCTCCAGTACTGGCTGGACCTCTTCTCCATCGAGTCGGCCGACGCGGCCTACCTGCTCGCGCGCCTGGACACGCCCGCGGCGCGGCAGATGCTGCTTTACCATCACACCGTGCCGCCCGGCACGACGGGCGAGAGCGACCCCCTGCTGGCCGGGCTCATGGGCGAGCTGGCGGCCCTGGGCGGCTACCCCGCGGACCTGCGCCGCGTGGCCGTGGCCAACGGCAGCGGCGCCGGCCAGGACCAGGGCTTCGCGGCCGGCGACCAGATCATCCTCTACGAGTACGAGAGCTTCCTCGTGGACATCGTCGGCAACGTCTGGGCGGTGCCCGACGGCGGCCCGCACATCATCCTCGACGGGCTGATCGACCGCATCTGGCCCCTGGACGACGATGAGCTGACGGTCACCGTCGCCGGCACGCGGCCCTGGGACAGCGCGCCCGGCGGCCACCGGGGCTCCATGGCCCAGATGGACTCCACCAGCGCGCCCTACGGGGACATCATCGCGCTGCACGACGACCACTGCTTCATCCCCACCATCAGCGCCCTCGATCTGGCGGTCGCGGATCCCTTCTTCGACATCACCGGCGAGCCGGACATCCTGGCCCTGACGCCCTTCGACGCCGTCTACTATCCGCAGGCGAACCAGGAGCACGTGACCGTGACGGCGGAGAGCCGGGAATGGTTCCTGGACGAGATCCGGCGGGACGGCACCGCGGCGCCCGCCGGCCCGGCACCGGCGGCGGCCATCGCGCTGGCGGCCAACCACCCCAACCCCTTCAACCCGGCCACGACGCTGCCCTTCCACCTGCCGCGGGAAGGGCGCGCGCGGCTGCGCGTCTTCGACGCGGCCGGGCGGCCCGTGGCCGTCCTGGCCGATGGCGCGTTTGTGGCGGGCTGGCATCGGGCCGAGTGGCGGGGCCGCGACGAGGCGGGCCGGGAGCTGCCCACGGGCGTCTACCTGGCCCGCCTGGAGGCGGCGGGCGAGGTCCGGACGCGGAAGCTGCTCATGCTGCGCTAGGCGGGCGCCGGCCGCCCACCGGCCGCTCGCTCGCACCCCTCGCCGTGCCAGCGGGGAGCGCCGCACTCACCGGCCCAGCCGCTCGATGACCGCCGCGGCGTTGCGGTTGTCCGGATTCAGCTCCAGGGATTTGCGGTAATTGGCCAGCGCCTCGGCCTCACGGCCGGCGGCCAGGTAGCCCTCGCCCAGGCTGTCGTAGACGTTCGAGGACTCCGGGTAGAGCAGCACGTTAAGCTCGAAGACGGCGACGGCCTCGTCCGTCCGTCCGTCGCGCAGGTGGGCGTAGCCCGTGCCGTTGAGCACGGCCTCCAGTCCGGGGATCCCGGCACGGTAGACCTCGCGAGCCGCCGCCAGGGCGGCGGCGCCCTCCGCGACCCGTCCCATCCGGATCAGTTCCAGTGGCAGCCGCTCGCCCTCGGCCAGGCGCGGGAGCGTGCGGTCGCACGCTCCCCAGAGCAGGCGGGCCTCGCCCACGGCCGCGCCGGGATCGGCCAGGTCCGGGAAGTCCAGGCGCAGTCCGGGCACGCCGGCGCGGAAGGCCGTGCCGCCGTCCGGGATCAGCGCCGTGTCCAGGGTCTGCATGCTGCCGGGCAGGAAGTCGTCCAGGCGCAGGCGCAGGGCGCCGCCGGCCAAAGTCACCGTGAGGACGCGCAGGGTGTCGTAGCGGTAGCGGCCAGCGAGGCGCTCGGCCCCGGCGGGCGCGGGCGGCACCGGTTCGTGGCGGTAGGTCCGCGCCGCCGCCAGGAAGGGATCCCGGCCTCGCACGTGGTCCTCCCAGGTGAAGGCGACGGGGACGTCCGGCGTGATGCTGCGCCGCGGGTCGCACAGCGGCGAGGCCGGCGTCAGGCTGCTCGAGACGAGGAACTCCATGCCCGAGTCGGGCAGACGCAGGACCTCGGGGCTCGAGTAGAACACCGGGCCCTGGGGTGTGGGCTCGCCCACGAGGACCGCGTGGCTGCGGGCCTGCATCATGGCCGTGAACATCACCGCCGCCGAGTATGTCCGCCGGCTGATCAGCACGAACAGGCGCCCCGGGCGGTTGATGCGCTCGTGCCCGGCGAGGAATTCCACCAGCGGCGGCAGCAAGCCGCCGTTGCCGCCGTCGTTGTTGCGCACGTCGATGACGCAGCGCTCGAAGTCGTGGGCGTCGGCGAAGGCGCCCAGGCGCTCCGTGAAGGTGGCGAGGGTCTCGGGCTGGCCGTCTTCCACCACCATGTTGAACTGGAAGTAGAGCGTGCCGTCGGGCAGCAGCTCGAAGTGGTAGTTCTCGCGCCGCTCGTTCTTGACGGCGATGGAGGTGACGTCGCCGTCCACCTTCCGCACCATGCCCCAGTAAATGACGGGGATGTAGAGCACTGGCTCGAGCGCCACCTCGTGGACGCGCCCGGCCTCGTCCTCGAGGGTGAAGACGCCGCGGCCCGGATCGCGCAGGACGCCGACGGCGTGCATCCACTCCGCCACCGTCAGCATGTAGCCGTGGCGCTCGAGCCGCCCGGCCTCGCTCTCCGTCGCCAGGTAGGGCGCCACGGCGTCGAGGGCGTCGACCACCGGCGTTCCGTCGAGCGCCAGGATGCGCGAGCCGACGAGGCGCCGCTGCTCGCGCCCGGCGTCGACGATGCGCACGCCGTCGTCGAAGATATGGACGGCGAGTGGGAAGCAGTGCCAGTCCAGGTTCACCGAGAAGACGTTGGGCATGGTGTGGGCGTCGCCGGGCAGGGCGACGATCCGGGCCAGCTCGGCGCGGATCGTCGGCTCGTCGAGGCTGTCGATAGCGCGGTCCAGGCGGGTCACCGCCGCGCGGAAGTCGGCCTCTGGCACCAGCTCGAATAGCGCCGGATGCATGCGGGGCAGCTCCGCGGCGAGGTGGGTCAGGTCCGCCCGCCACTGGTCCGCCGTCAGGCCGCGCTTCACATCGAAGCCGGGGAGCAGCGCGTAGTCCAGCTTCAGGATCAGCAGCGCGGCCGCGAGGACGGCGGCGAGGGCCGCCAGCAGCGCGCCGGGGACGCGCCACGGCCAACCGCGGCGGCGCAGACATAGGGCCGCCCCTGCGGCGAGAGCGAGGAGCAGCCCCAGGGCGGCGGTCAGGAAGGCGGTCAGGAAGATCGGGCCGAAGGGGATGTCGATCAGGAGCCAGGTGGCCGCGCCGCCGCCGGCGAGCAGCAGCAGGCCGGCCGCGACGAGGGTGGACAGGGCGCGGCGAGGGAGCGGGCGTCGAGGCATGGATTCTCCCGGAGCGTGAGGGTCTCGTCAGGGGTCGTTTCACGGAAGCACCCGCTGGTGATGAGAGATTACCGGCGCCCGCGCCCGGTTTGCCAGCACGAACTGGCGCCGGCGTGCTACACTGCTCCGACTCCAATCTTCAACCCGAGACCCGCAGGCACGAGGAGAGTCGTTCCATGACGCGGAAACTGTTTGTCCCGGCGATGATCATGCTGGTCCTGATGTTCGCCGTCGGCGCCGTCGCCGCCCTCGCGACGGAGCCCGACACCACCGTCATCGAGACCATCGATGGCGAGGCGCTGAAGGACATCCTCCAGGGCGAGGGCTTCACCAACATCGAGATCGACGAGGATGGCGATATCGTCATGAGGATGGAGGGCAGCAAGATCCTGTTCCTCATCGCCAAGGACAAGGCGGCGATCCAGTTCTCCTACGCGGTGGCCGGCACCAACGCCGACATGCAGAAGGTGAACCAGTGGAACGTCAGCAAGCGGTTCTCGCGCGCCTTCCTGGACGACGAGAACGACCCGCACCTCGAGCTAGATATCGACCTGGCCGGCGGCGTCACCATCGCGCGGGTGCGGGACTTCATCCGGACGTGCCGGATCTCCCTCGTGACCTTCCGGGTCGAGGTCTGCTACTGAGGCGGCACCTCACTTCTCCTGGACGCCCTCCACCTCGATGAGGATCTCCACCTCGTCGCTGACGGTCAGGCCGCCGCCCTCGAGGATCTTGTTCCACTCGAGGCCGAAGTCCTTGCGGTCGATCGTGCCGCGGGCCGAGAAGCCCACGCGCGTGCCGCCCCAGGGATCCTGGATGGAGCCGTTGTACTCGAGGGCCAGGACCACCGGCTTCGTGACGCCGTGCATGGTCAGCTCGCCGTGGAGCGCGTACTCGCCCGGCGCGGTCTCGACGGCCTTCGTGGAGGCGAAGGTCAGGGCGGGGTACTTCGCCACCTCGAAGAAGTCGGCGCTGCGCAGGTGGTCGTCGCGCTGGCCGTTGCCCGTGTCGATGGAGGCCGCGTCGATGGTGGCCTCCACCCGCCAGGCGGCGGTGTCCTCCGCGTCGAAGTCGAAGGCGCCGCTGAAGGCGTCGAAGCTGCCGCGCACCTTGCTGACGACCAGGTGCTTGACGACGAAGCCGACGCTCGAATGGCTCGTGTCGATGGCGTAGCGGGCGGCCGGCGCGGGAGCGGCCAGGGCCGCCACCAGCAGGGCGGCCGCGAGGATGGGGAGGGCTCGTTTCATGGGATCACCTCTCGTGCCGGTGTGGGGCCTCCGGGGAGGCACGTGGCGCGGCGCGGGAGGGCGGACCGTGTGTCGGCGCGCCGCCGCGCATGTCAGCAGTATGGCCCTTCATTCCGGAATTTCAACGGACTATCGTGTGAAGCGTCCGGCGAAGCAAGCCCGATATACGGCGGATTTCCCGGACCGGGCGGCGTGTAACACGCCCGCCGGCCCCGCGTAGCCACGAGGGTCCGGCTGCCCCCATCCCGACAGCTTCCAACCAAGAGAGGTCCGCAATGCGAATCGCCCGGATTCCGCTCGGCGTGGTCTTCCTGCTGCTGTCCGCCTGCGGGGGTACGGGCGAGGCCGACGACACCGCCGCCCGCCTCGATGCGCTCTTCGACCGGCTCGAGGAGCACCGGCTCTTCCGGGGCGCGGCCCTGGTGAGCGACGGCGGCGAGGTGGTCTACGAGACGGCCCGCGGCCTGGCCAGCGAGGAGTGGGGGATCCCGAACACCGCCGGGACCCGCTACCGGATCGCCTCCCTGTCCAAGCAGTTCGCGGCGGTGATCGTCCTGCAGCTCGCCGGCGAGGGCTGCCTGTCCCTCGACGATCCCCTGGCCGCGCACCTGGACGGCCTAGCCGCGGCCTGGTCGGGCGCGGTGACGGTGCGGCATCTGCTGGACCAGACCTCGGGGATCCCCGACTACGTCCTGCTGCCGGACTACCTGGAGGTGACGAGCAAGCGGCGCTTCACGCGCAAGGCGTTCCTGGAGGTCATCCGCGGCGCCCCGCTCTTCGCCGCCACGCGCTTCGCACCCGGCGAGAGCTGGGAGTACAGCAACACGAACTACTTCCTGCTCGGCGTCGTGGCCGAGACCGCGGCTGGCGCGGCTTACGAGGACCTGGTGGAGCAGCGTATCTTCGTCCCCCTGGCCATGCGCGACTCGGGAATCTTCGACAGCCGCCGGCCGGTGCCCGGGCTGGCGGAGGGCTACGAGCTGACTTACGCCGAGGTGGTCGAGCGCGCGGCGCACTCGGAGTTCTCGCCCAAGTCGGTGCCCTCGGGCGGCCTATACTCCACGGCGCGCGACCTGCTGAAGTGGGCCGACGCCCTGCGGGACGGCCGCCTGCTCGCGCCGGCGATGCGGGAGGTCTTCACGACGCCCGGCCTCATGATCGAGGACGACCTCGGCTACGCCTGCGGCCAGTGGCGCGAGCACCTCGACCGCCCCGGCGGCGAGCGCGTGGCCTGCTTCTCCCACGGGGGGAGCATCATGGGGATGAGCACCTGGCTGCTGCGCGTGCCGGACGAGGACCGCTGCGTCGTGCTGCTGCACAACGGCGGCGGCGCGCGCGAGGGCTTCCTGGAGCAGGTGGCGCTGGCGGCCGTGGACATCCTGGAGAGCGGGGACGGCGCGCTGCCGCCCCTCGACCTGCTCGGTCCCCTGGCCGGCACTTACCTGAACCACCGCGAGGCGCTGTTCGACCACTACCGCCTGCTCAAGGAGCGGCACCGCGACATCTACGACTTCGGCCCGGGGCAGCTCTCGCTCATGGGCCGGTTGCTCGTCGAGCGGCTGGGCGACCGCGAGACGGCCGCCGCCGTATTCCGCCTCAACGTGGCGGAGCATCCGGAGTCGCCGCTGGCCCGCCGGGACCTGGGCGGCCTGCTGCTCGACGAGGGCGCTCCGGACAGCGCGCTGGTCCACCTGCTACGGGCCCGCGCGCTGGGCCCCGGGCCGGACGACGAGCTGGAAGCGCTGATCGCGCGGGCGCGGGCAGCGGCGCCGCGCTGACGCGCGCGGGCGCGGACGGATGCGTCACGCCCGCGGGCGGCGCGTCAGGAGGAGCCGGCGACGACGATAACCGCCCCGTCCTCGGGCGCGCGGGACTCCACCTCCGTGAGGGTCTGGATGCGGGCGGGGTTCCCGAGCACGCGCCGGGCCAGGCACGACGCCACCCGCTCCCCGAGCCGGGCCGCCTGCTCGTAGCTCCGGGCCTTCACGACGATGCGGATCGGGCCGTCCAAGGCGGGCTCCTGGTTGATCCGGCTGGCCACCTCGAGGAGCAGCGGCGGATCGAGCGGCGGCCGCGGCTCCGCGTAGCCGCCCGCCGCCAGGTGGCGAGCGGCGAAGAGGAAGGTCCGACCCGCCGGCGTCGCCACGTGGTAGGCGGGCAGCTCGAAGCCCTCGCCGACGAAGTTGCGCTTGTTGCCCGCCTTGTCCCAGGCGGTCATCACGTAGGAGTAGGTGGGCCCCGGCAGGGAGGGCCGCCCCTGGACGTTCACGCCGTCCCACGTGATCTCGGACGGCGGCCGCCGCTCGCCCGCGAAGACGGCCACCGTGTCGCCGCGGGAGTCGGCGATCAGGAGGCTCCAGCGCTGGACGCCGTCCAGCTCGGGGCGGAACTTAACGAGGCTGCCGCTGGCCAGACTCCGCAGCCAGGGCTGGCCGAGGAAGGGCGAGGGCTGCCGCGCCGATTCGGCGAGGAGGGGCGGCACGAGGTCCGGCTCCGTCTGGCTAAGCATGAGCTCCATGCTCGCGCCGTCGAGCCCTCCGACGGACAGAGGATCGAGCTGCAGCATCAGGGTGGGCCGGTCGAACTCGATGTGGATCCTGTCCTCGCCCTCGATCGTCAGGCTCTCGAAGGTCGTTCCCTCCGCGCCGCCCTTCAGCGACATCCCGGCGTCGGGATCCGCGTCCTGGGCGTCCGCGCCAGGCGCCCACGCCGTCGGCGTGAACAGCGCCAGCGCGAGGAGGAGAGGCAAGGTTCGCTTCAGCGGATTCGTCGCGTTCATGAGCGGACTCCCTCGTTCACCGGGTCAGGCGGAAGTTGAAGGTGATGCGTCCCCACTGCTCCTCGGCATTCGGGCCGTCCAGGGGCGAGAAGCGCCAGGCGAACAGCGCCCGGCGCGCCTCGTGGTCGAAGTCGTCGAAGCCCGAGGTCTTCTCCACCAGGACGTTGGGCTTCACGCCGCCGTCGGGCAGGACGATGAAGTACAGGCTCACCGAGGCCTCCACGCCCTCCCGCTTGGCCCAGTCGGGGTAGCGCGGCAGGACCCGCGACCGCAGCGGACGGTCGGCGGCCGGCCCGGTCATGGCGCCCGCCCCCGGCTGGGCGCCGCCGCCCGCCGCCGGGCGGTCCAGGGCGCGGTGCGGATCGATCGCCGGCGCGTTCACCTGGACCAGCGTGCTGGGCGGCGGGGTGCTGCGGGAGCGCTTCAGCTCCAGGGCCGGGGCCGTGGAGCGCTCGTCCCGCTTGAGCTCGAGGGTCGTGTTGCCTCGCTGCGGCTCCGGCGCGGCCACGGCGGCCACGGCCGGCAGGGATGCCGTGGGCGGGGCGGACGCCGCCTGGAGCGCCTGCGGGATCCTTAGCTTCGGCGTCTGCTGGAGCTTCTCCTTGAGCTGGTCGCTCGGGGCGTCGGCCTGGGGAGTCGGCGCCAGGTCCGCCACTTCGGCCTCGCGGCGGAACCGCACCTCCTGCTCGCGGGGCTGCCTCGCCGGCACGGCCTCCTCCGCGCGCGGCTTCGCGACGGCCGGCGCCGTCCGGAGGGGCGCCGTGGGCTTGGCCGGCTCGATCCACGTGATTTCCGTGACGAGCGTGGACTCGGGCCGGCTGCTCTGGTAGAGCAGCAGGAGGGCGAAGATCAGCCCGTGGATCACCAGGCTCAGCCCGGCGCCCCGGCGCGTGTTCAGGGCGATCCGTCCCATCTCGACCTGGAGCGTCGATAGGCTCATCGTTCGTCCTCGCTCCTCGCTCGCGTGCCGAGGCCGATGCGCGTGGCGCCGGCCTCCTTGATGTCCTGGACCAGCTCGCGGACGCTGGCGTGGGAGCTGCCCGCGTCGGCGCGCACGACAACGAGCAGGTTGTCGCCGCCGGACTCCTCCAGGCTCTCGCGCAGGCGGCGGATGAAGTCCCGCCGCGCCACGGCGTCCTCGCCGATGGCGAGCTGCCCGCTCCGGCCCATCGTGACGCAGAGCGTGCGCTCGTTGTCGATGTTCCGCGCGCGCGCCTGCGGCAGGTCGATGCCGAAGTCGAGGGCGGCCAGGATCGGCGCCGTCACCAGCAGGATGATCACCAGGACCAGCGCCACGTCGATGATCGGCGTCACGTTGATCCGCGTCACCAGGGGCGTGTCGAGTGCCGTGAAGAACTTCATCTCAGCGCCCCACCATCGCGATCTCCGCCGCGCCCCGGTGCTTGGCCTCGTCGATCACGGCGACGAAGGTGCCGTGGGACACCTGATCCGCGCAGGTGATCACGACCGTGCGGTCCGCGCTCTCGCGCAGCAGGGGAGCGATCCTCGCGCCCAGATCCGCCCGCGCGATCAGGCGTCCGTTGACGCGGAGGCTGTCCTCGGAGACCAGGTCGAGCTCGACGCGGGTCACCCGGCTCTCCTCCTCGGACTGCTTGCCGCTGGCCCGGGTGTTGCGCAGGCCGATGCTCGACTGGAAGGCCAGCGGCGTCGCCAGCAGCAGGATGACGACGAGCACGAGGGAGATGTCGATCAGCGGCGTCATGTTCACCTCGTTGCTGCCCGTGTCCTTCTTGTTCCAGCCGCGGTGTTCCACGTCCCACCCCCTACGCGTCCTGGGTGACGGGGATCTTGCTGCGGTCCGACGCCATCTCGGCGAGGCGCTCCAGGTCGCCGAGCTCGTCCCTGGCCGTGGCGACCGCGTCGGACGGGGCCGCTGACCGGGCCAGGGACGCGCGGACCACCCGGGCGCCGTTCTCGGCGAGCGTCAGCATGACGTTCGTCTTCCGCGCGAAGTGGTTGAACAGGACGAGGGAGGGGACGGCGACCACCAGGCCCGCGCCCGTGGTCAGCAGGGCCTCCGCGACGCCCGCGGCCACGACCGAGGGCGAGGAGGAGCCGGTGACCCCCATGTCGTGGAAGGCCATCATGATGCCGTAGACGGTGCCGAGGAGCCCGACCAGCGGCGCCACCGCCGCCATCGTGCCCAGGATCGCCATGTTCTTGTCCAGCAGGAGCTTCTCCTCGCTGAGCGCGATGTGGAGGCGCTCCTCCAGCTCCGCCTCCGGCGCCCCGCGGTTCGCGAGCATCGCCGCCGCGGCGGCGCCCAGGGGATGGGCCGAGGACTCGGCGGTCCACATGGCCTCCTTGACCGCGCCGCGCCGGACCTGGTCCAGGATCCTGGCAAGGACGGTCCGTGGGTTGCCGCGCCGCCGCCAGAAGTAGGCCACGCGCTCCAGGGCCACGCCCAGCGCCAGGATGCTGCACGCGATCAGGATGATGAGGATCGGGCTCGACCTCACGGCCTCCAGCCAGTTGAAATCCGTGAACATGCGGGATCTCCTTGCCCGTTGGGATCGCCGGTCCTACCGGACGATCGTTTCCAGTTGCGCGACTCGATCCGTGGCCACCGCGACCAGCTCGGGATCCTTCGCGTGCTTGATGAGTTGCCGGTAGGAGCGGAGCGCGTTCGCGTAGTCCTCCGCCTCCTCGTAGATCGCCGCGCAGCGCGCCGCCGCGGAGACCCGGAACGGGTCGTCCCCGGTGTCGCGGGCCAGGACCTGGCGGTACTCCGCCAGCGCCGCCTCCCGGTCCCCCGCGCGCTCGAGGCAGGAGCCGCGGCGGAACCGCAGCTCGGTCTCGACCGCCGGCTCGGGGCCGAGGCCGAGGGCCGTGCCGTACTCCGCGACGGCCGCGTCGAGCCGGTTCGCCTCCTCGTGCAGCAGGCCCAGCTGATAGGCCACCTGCAGGAGGCGCTCGTCTCCGGGATGCTGCTCGCGGTAGCGCTCAAAGTCGGCCCGCGCCTCGTCGGCCCGGCCCAGCAGCTGCTCGCACAGCGCGAGGTTGAACCGCGCGGCCGCGTCGAACTCGGTCGGCTCCTCCGCGTCGAGCACCGTCGTGAAGCTGACGGCGGCGCGCAGGTAGTCCTCGCTCGCGAAGTGGAGCATGCCGAGCTTGAAGTGGACGGTCGGCGCGAAGTCGCTGTCCGGGAAGAAGCAGGTGAACTGCTCGTAGCCGCGCTTCGCGTCCTGGTCTCGGCCCGCCTGCTCGAAGCTGGTCGCCATCAGGTACTGGGCCCGGTCGGCCGAGGCGAACGACGGGAACTGGCTGACGAGGCGGCGGAAGGCCTGCGCCGCCTCCAGGTAGCGCTCGTCCTCGTAGAGCCGCGCGGCGATCCGGTACTGGGCGTCGGCCGCGAAGTGGCTGCCGGGGAAGCGGTCGACCAGCTCGGACAGCAGCTTTTCGCCGCCGGGCTGCTGGACGAGGCGGTAGAGGGACATCTCGATGCCCCGCCGCGCCTCGTCGGCGTGGACGGTGCCGGGGTAGCGATCGATCAGGGCCGAGTAGCTCTCGAGGGCGGCGGCGTCGTCGCCCGTGTTGTAGTCGCACCGGGCGATCCGCAGCATGGCCCGCGGCGCCGCGTCGCTGCCCGCGAAGTTCGCCAGCAGCCCCTCGTAGGCCCGCCGGGCGTCGCCGTAGCTCTCGGCGAGGAAGTAGAGGTCGCCCATGCGGCTCCACACCTTCTCGGCCGCGGGGTCGCCGGGCGCCTCGGCGACGATGCGCCGCCAGCGGTCGATCGCGTCGCCGGCGCGGTCCAGGCGGAGATAGCAGAGGCCCGCCTGGTAGAGGGCCTCGCGCCGCCGCGCGGGGTCGCCGCCCGCGCTCGCGACCTGCTCGTACAGCGCCGCGGCCTCGCCGTAGCGCTTCTGGTTGAAGCGCAGGTGGGCCATGTTGAACGTTGACGACACCAGCGCGACCTCGCCGCCCCGGCCGCCGTAGCGATCTAGGAGCATCTCCTCGATGGCGATGGCCTCCTCGTCCCGCCCCTGGCGGGAGTGGACCCAGGCGAGGAGCTGGTAGGAGGGAATGACCGCCGGATGCTCGGCGAACGCCTCGAGCAGGCGGCCCAGCTGCCCCTCCGCCTCCTCGTAGCGTCCCTGCGCGGCGAGCGCGTCGGCGTCCAGGAGCAGCGCGTAGGCGCGCCAGGGGGAGTCGCTGGGCGGGATCCTCTCGAGCAGCAGGTGCGGCGTGCCCGAGAGCTGGCCCAGGTCGCCGGCCGCGTGGTAGGCGTACTCCAGCAGGCACAGCGAGGCCTCGATGAGCTCCCGCTGGTCCGCCGAATCGAAGATCGGCGCCGCTGAGCCGTCCGCCGCGGCCAGGTAGCGGTCGAGGACCTGCTGGAAGTAGACGGCGGCCTCCCGGGGCCGGTCCTGGGCCATGAGCCCGTTGCCGGCCAGGTAGGCCGCCGCCGGCGCCTCCGGCTGCAGCGGGTAGCCGGCCACGACGGCCTGGTAGGCGCTGGTCGCCTCCGCGCCGCGGCCCATGGCGTCCAGGCAGCGCCCGATGCGGTACTGGGCCGTCGCCGCCACCTCGTCCTCGAAGTAGTCGGCCAGGACCTTGTTGTACTCCACCACGGCCTGCTCGAACTCGCCCTGCTCCCTCAGGAACTCGCCGAGGAGGAACTGGGCGCGGGCCGCCGCGCCGCCGCCCGCGTGCTCGGCCACCAGGCGGTTCAGGAGCCCGGTCGCCTCGGCGGGCCGATCCAGGCGGTAGAGGGCGGCGGCCCGCCGCAGCATGGCCTCGGCCCGCAGGCCGGGCGCCGCGGCGCCGTCGGCCAGCGCGCCGTAGTCCTCGCTCGCGCTCTCGAGCGCGCCGCCGGCGAAGAAGATGTTGGCCTTAGCCAGCCGGGCGTGGTCGCGCAGGGGCGAGCGGGGGTGGCGGTCGACGATCTTCTGGAAGCTGGCGGCCGCCTTGATCGACGCGCCGCTCGCCTGCTGGCAGAGGGCCGTCAGGAAGAGGACGGCGGCGCCCTCCTCGGCGCCGACGAGGAGCGCGAGCGCCGCCGCCGGGTCGCCGTCCGCGTAGGCCAGGGCCGCCCGCAGCAGCGCGACGCGGGGGTCGCTCTCGAGCCAGGACCGCTCCGCCAGGAGCGCGTCGCAGGCCCGGCGCGCCTCGGCCCGCTCGCCGCGGCGGAGGGCGTTCCAGCTCGCGTCGAGCAGGACCTCGCCGCGGAGGGGGCTGTCGTCGTAGCGGTCCAGCCACTTGGCCCAGGCCTTGGCTGCGCGCTCGTCGTCGCCCAGGGCCCCGAGCGCCTCCGCGGCCGCGAAGGCGGCGTCGTCAGCCAGGGGGCCGCGGCCCGCCCGGTCCTCGGCCTCGGCGAACGCCTCGCGCGCGCCCGCGTGGTCCCCCCCGGCGCGGCGGACCGCGCCCAGGAGCATCCGGAAGGCGGCCTCGCGGGCGAGCTTGGCGTCGCTGTCGGCCAGTGTCGCAAGGGCCGCCTCGATGCCCTCGCAGGCCGGCGCGCGCTGCGGCGCCTCGAGCAGGCAGGCCGCCTCGAACTCGATGCCCAGCCGGGTGAGCTCGGCGCTCGGAGTCTCATCCGCGCGGCCACGCGCCGGGACCAGGCCGAGCGCGAGGCAGAGGGTGGCGAACGCGAGGATCGCGCGCCCGGTGGTATTCTGTCCGCGGATGGCGGTGTTGGCAGGCATGGCTTCGCTCCTCATGGATCAGTCGACGACGATGGGCACGCTGCCCTGGGGGCCGGCGGTCAGGATCTCCACGCTCCGCTCGGGGCCGACGATCGTGCGGCCCTCGCTGTCGGTGACGACGAGGCGGAAGCGGTACACGCCGTCCTGGAGGCGCAGGCCGTGGTCGTCCTTACCGTCCCAGGGGACGTGCGCCGGCGGCAGGCCCTTGCCGCCGAAGCGCCGGACGACTTCCCCGGACTTGTTGACGATGGCCAGGGACCAGTCCCTCGCCTCGGCCTTGGTGCGCGCCTCGAGCTGGATCTTCGTGATGGAGTTCCGCCCCGTGGGGGAGAACACCGGCGGGCTGGCGACCGAGGCGGCCGCGTAGCCGCCGAAGCTGATGCCGATGCCGACGCGGTGGGTCAGGCCGAGGTCGTGGCTGGCGACGCCGTAGTCGAACCGCATGTTGTGCGCCAGCCGGTAGGAGAAGCCGCCCACCGGATTGGAGTCGTCATAGCCCGCCCGGAGCGCGAAGGCCGGCAGGACCCAGAACTCGGCGCCGCCGTGCAGGCTCGCGCCGCGGCCGGCGCGGTGGTCGAGCTCCAAGGACACCAGGCCGCGGCCGTCGAGGACGGCCAGGGAGGCGCCGCCGCGCAGCTCGACGGGGTAGGATTCCTCCGTCTCACGCAGCGTGAGCGCCGGCCCCCCCAGGTTGAGCGCCGAGGCGCCGAGCCGGAGGGTCGGCGTCACGTCGTACAGGAGGCCGAGGTCGCAGCCGAGGCCGTTGGCGCTGTAGTCCTCCACGTCCTGGGTGACCACCTTCAGGCTCGCGCCCAGCGAGAGGCGGCGGCCGAGGTTCATCGCCGTGGAGAGCAGGAAGGCGGTCTCGCGCATGCCGAACTCGCCCAGGGGGTTGTTCATGTCGTCGGTGCGCTCGAAGCCGCCCGAGCCGAGGGACAGCACCGTCAGGCCGAACCCCGGCAGGCGGCCGCTCGGGACCCCGAACGCGACGCCGTTGATGGACGTCTCGTCGAAGAGCCGCGCGGTCTCGCCGTGGAAGCGGTTGCGGTAGAGCAAGGTCAGGCCGGCCGGGTTCCAGGCCGCGCCCAGCGGGTCGTCGGCCGTCGCCACGAAGGCTCCGCCCAGGCCCAGGGTGCGGGCGCTCTGGTAGCGGGAGAGCCAGTCGCCGGGCGCGCCGGACGTCTGCTCGGCCGAGCGCGCCGGCGGCGCGGCGGCGAGCAGCAGGAGCGCCGCGAGGCCGAGACCGGCCAGCGGAAAGAGCGGCTTGTACTTGCCTAGCGCGTGCATGGTCGTCCTCCCTAGCGCACGACGGCGATCTTGCGCCGCATGACGTGCATGGTCTCGCCGGAGCCCGTGGCTTCGATGAACAGGATGTAGCCGCCGCTGGCGACGATCTCGCCATCGCCGTTGCGGCCGTCCCAGAGGTACTCGTTCAGGCCCGCCGTTGCGCCGGGCGTCCCCGCCGCCATCTCGCGCTGCAGCACGAGGCCGCCGCTGAGCGTGAAGATGCGCAGCATCACGCTCGCGTCGTCGTCGAGCCGGTAGGCGATCGTCGTCGCCGACTCGCCGGGATGGAACGGGTTGGGGTAGTTGGTCACGTGGCCGCCGGGGGCGTTGGGATCCACGAAGGCGGTCTCGATGGCCAGCAGCGCGACCAGGCCGTGGGAGGCCGCGGAGACGCTGTCGACGCCGGCGCTGCGGCCGCTGTGGAAGTCCGCCGCGGCGACGCCGTCCGCGCCCGTGAGTGAGTCGATGGGGGCGAGGCTGCCCAGGCCGCGCAGGTGGCCGAACACCATCGGCTCGTCGGGGATGCCGTTGTCGAAGTCGTCGACGAGCCGGGCGCTGAGCGTGGCGTGCCGGTTGCCGCCCACCCAGCTCGGGTCCGCGGCCAGCTCGATGCTCGCCGGCGCCCCGGGCTCGACGACGAGCACGTCCGTCGTCGCCGGCGCGTTGCCCGCGTCGTCGGTGGCGATCAGGATCACGGACTCGGCGCGGGTGTAGGTCTGCGTGACCGAGCGCTGGCCCTGGATGAGCTGGAACTGCGTCGTGGCGAGCTCGCCGGCGCCGGGCTCCCCCGTGCCGGCGTTCTGGACGGTGATGTTCACCGTCGAGTTGATCTCCTGGATGACGGCGCCCGCGTCGTTCGTCACGCGCACGGTCAGCGTGAAGGGTTCGCCGGCCGCGACGAGGGCGGGCGCCACGTCGGCCTCCAGGTGGAAGCCGCTGGAGATGCCCCGGACCTGCGTCGTGCTGCCGGGGACGGCCGGGTCGTCGAGGTTCGTCACCGAGATCTGCTGGTAGCCGCCCGTGGCGAGGCGCACGCTGAGCTCGGCGTGGCCGTCCAGCAGGGCCGTGTCCGCCGGCAGGTCGGCCAGCGCGTCGCTGGACTCGATCCGGACCAGGTCGTCCACGCCGCCGACCGGGTTCCACCAGTTGTCCGTCGCGTGGACGGTGACGAAGAAGGCGTAGTTGATGGACTGGTCGAGGGCGTCCCCGGACCGGCCCTGCTCGGAGCCCGGCGCCGGCTCCTCGCCCGGGGCGAGGATGAGCAGGCGCGCGTAGTCGCCAGGCAGGACCGAGACGGTGTTCGACGCGCCGGCCGCGATGTCCTGGGAGTCGGCGTCGCTGACCGTGAAGGTCTGGCCGCCGGCGGCGAACAGGGTCGCCGGCAGCAGCAGCTCGCCGTCCGCCAGGCGCACGGCGTCAGGCAGGTCGGCGAAGGGATCGCTGGACGCGACGGACAGCGAGTCGGCGATGCCGGGGACCAGGTTCCAGTAGCTGTCCACGGCGCGGACGACCAGGTCGAAGGCCGCGCCCGCGTGCTGGTCCGCGGCGGTTCCCGAGTAGCCCGTCTCGGTACCGCCCTTGGGCTGCTCGCCGGGCAGCAGGATCTGCAGGCCGGCGTAGGGACCGGGCAGCACCTGGACGGCGTTGCTGCTGCCGGTGTGCGGCTGAGCGCTGAAGTCGCTGCAGGTGAGGATGACGCCGCCGCCCGCCCCGCGGAGCTCGACGTCGCCCATCCACGAGCCGCTGGCGAAGGTGATCAACTCCGGCGTGATGGTGCCGGGGCCGGTGTTGCACTGCAGGCTGGCCGTCTCGTTGAAGTCCGGGATCGTGTTGCCGGCGCTGTCCGCCGCCCGGATCGTCACGCTCAGGGTCCCGCCCGCCGTGACGGGGCCGGCGACGGCGTCGAACTCGAAGTGGTGGACCGTGCTGGGGCTGACCTGGATCGGCGCGCTCGTCATGCCCTGGATGCCCGCCGTGCTCAGGTCGGCGATCGTCAGCGTCTGCTGGCCGACGGTGCCCAGGGCGACGCTGAACGGCGCGAAGCCGGCCGCGAGCGTGCCGGTCAGGGGCGTGTTCGCCCCGGGGTCGCTCGAGCTGAGGCGAACGTTGTCGGCGCTCGGCACCGAGTTCCACCAGGCGTCGGTCGAGTAGGCCTGGACGGCGAAGGCCTCGCCGGCGCTCTGCGACGTCGGGCTGCCCGTGACGCCGCTCGCCGAGCCAGGGGCGGGCGACTGCCCCGGCACCACGACCTGGACCCGGGCGAAGGGGCCCGGGTGCACGACGAAGGGATCGCTGCTGCCGTTGATCTCCGGCGCCTCGGCCAGGTAGGCGTAGATGTTGACGTTGCCGTTGCTGATGTTGGTCTCGTCGGCGCGGTAGCAGGTCACCGGGCCGGACCAGGCTCCGTTCGCGAAGGTGACGGTCGCGGGTTCGACGCGGCCCTCGCCGTAGCTGGTCAGCTCCTTAAGCGCCACGGTGCCGGAGAACCCGGTCACCGCCTCGCCCGCGGGATCGACCGCCGTCAGGGCGATGGTCATGGGCACGCCGGCGTTCTGGTGCTTCTGGTTGATGTCCGCGAAGGCGAAGCCCTGGAGCTGCAGCGCCGGCACGGGGGACGACACGCCGTCCGGGATGGTCGCATCCGACAGGTCGTGGGCGAAGATGGTGAAGTCGCCCGCGGCGTTGAGCGCCACTTCGAAGGTCCCCTCGCCCGCGACGAGAGGAGCGTTCGGGGGCAGGTCGGCGCTCGCGTCGGAGCACAGGATCTCGATCAGGTGCCCGACGGTCGGGTCCAGCTGCCAGTCCGGGTCGCAGGCGCGCACGTTCACCGTGAAGGGGATGCCCACGGTCTGCGCCAGGGGCGTCCCGCTCTTGCCCAGCGGGCTGCCGGGATCGGCGGTCTCGCCGGGCAGCAGCACCTGCAGCTGGGAGAAGGGGGCCGCCGCGGCGGTCGGCGCCGCGATGCCGGCGGCCAGCGCGAGCAGCGCAGAGCTCAGCGCGATGATGTGGATGACCTGGCGCACGATGTCCCACCTCGTGAAGCGATCCTCTCCGGGGAGGCGTGCGGCCCCTCGCGGGTCGGATCGGTTGCCCTGGGTATCTCCCGGATGCGGGATGCGATGGAAGCCGAGCAGCAATGCGCGTACCGGCGCGTGAAGCGCGGCCGCCGGTGGGACGACGGGGCCCGCCGGCGATTCCTGCATGGCGGAGCGAGGGTCGTCACGAGAACGGAATCGGAAGAACGCCGCCGGCGGGCGCGCCGCGATCCGCGACGGCCTGAACGGAGCGACAGCGATGTCGCCCGAGTCGCGCGCGCCGCGAGCGGGGCACTCAGCGAAGGACGCGAACGCATCGGGGCGATCGCGCGGCAGCCGGGCATCGCGCGGTGGAACGCGGACAGCGCGGCGGGCGCGGCTGCGGCGGCGTGGCCATCAGGCTTGCCCGTGGTGGATCAGGGCGGCGAGGAGCTCGAGACGGGGAGTCGGCGGTTTCGCAAGGAACGCGGGTCCGGATCCGGTCATTCTGCACAGGCTTCACGACGAGCGCCTGCCATCGCGCAGTCCTTCAGGTGGCGCTGGCGGGGACGCCGCCGCGGGCCCTGCCCGGCGGCCGGACGGGGCGTCAGGGCAGCGTGCGGCGCAGCGATTCGCGGTCGTCGGTCGGGTCCTCGTCTTCGCCGGCCCCGGCCGCCAGCTCCTCCTCGGGGCCTTCCAGGAGCTCCCCGATGAACATGCTCGCGTTGCGCACGAAGAACACGATGGGCAGGTCGCCGGCCAGGCTCTCCATGCGCTCGGCGTACTGTGCCTCCTCGCCCGGCGGGGGCGAAGCCAGGCCGAGGAAGACCACCTCCGCGTCCGCGCTCTCCTGGCGGATGAGGTCCGCCACGGCGACGTCCTTGGGCTTCACGATGACCGTGACGTCGACCTCCATGCGCACGTTGGGCAGGAGCTGGGCGAGCTTGCGGTCGGTGTGGGCCTTCGCCGTCTCGCTCGAGGCGACGCTGAGCACCCGCACCCGGCTGCCGCGCCAGTCGTGGTTGTGCTGCAGGAGATAGGCGAGCAGCAGCATGAGGTCGCTGTTGCGCTCGAGGCCTCCCCACCAGACGTGGATCGTGCGCTGCCGGCGCGAGAACTGATAGCGCGGGCGGATGCGGCCGAGGACGACGGACTTGTTGAGGCGTTCCAGCTTCGGCACCGTGCGCAGGAATTCCGCGCGCAGCGCGGGGCTGGAGGGCCAGCCCAGCAGGATGGTGTTGCTGGCCAGGCCGGCCATGCCGTTGGCCTGGGCGACGTCCACGATGCCCTCCACCACGTCGTGCACCACGTCGACCTCCGGGAAGACCACGACCTGCTCGGCGTCGAGCACATCCTGCATGGCCCGGCGCTCGGCCGGCAGGTCGAGATCCTCCTCGTCCAGGCGGCCGACGATGAGGCGGCAGGCCGTGACGACGCCGCGGTCCTGGCTGAACCAGTTGCCATAGCGGATGAGATCCAGCTCCTTCAGCGGCTCGTCCACGAAGATCAGTATGTGGGGCCGCCAGTTGCGGGCGCTCAGCGGCCGCTGGGCCAGCTTGATCAGCGCCCAGCGGATCAGGTTCTCGTAGAGTCCGCGGCGGGCGTCGCCCCAGCGGGCGCGGCGGGCGCGGCGGGACAGCAGCTGCCAGAGGAGGAACTCGGTGACGAAGGCGAAGATGCCGGCGACGGGGCTGATGAGCATCATGCAGACCACGCAGCCCAGCCCGCCGAGCAGGTAGATCGCCCAGTGCACGCGGATGCGCGGGCGCCAGGACGGATCGCCGCTGAGCACCTCGAAGGCGGCGACCAGGTTCACCATGCCGTACACGGTGAGGAAGAACATCGACACCACGGCCGCCACGCTGTTCAGGTTCCCCAGCATCACGGCGCCCAGCGCGATGGCCAGCGACACGAGCATGCCGGGCAGGATCTCGCGCCAGCCCTCGCCGCCGCTGCGCAGGAAGGACGGGCCGATGCCGTCGCGGGCCAGGGCCTGCAGCGTCCGCGGCGCGGCCAGGATGGAGCCCACCGCCGAGGAGAAGATGGCGGCCCAGAGTCCGGGCAGGATGAGGAGGGGTCCCAGCGGCGCGATCCGCGACCAGACCATCGGGTCCTCGCGCAGCTGGGCGGGGCTCGCGCCCAGCGCCAGGAGCAGGGGGACGATCAGGTAGACCAGGAACCCGACCGCGACGGCGGTGAGGGAGCCCATTGGAATGGAGCGGCCGGGATCCTTCAGGTCTCCCGAGAGGCCGAGTCCGGCCATGACGCCGGTCACCGCGGGGAAGAACACCGCAAAGCCGGCCCAGAACCCGAGATCCCCCGCGGGCGGATTGAGGACGATGACCTGGTGGCCCGATCGCGCCAGCGCGCCGGCGGCCAGCGCCGCGAGGGACAGGCCGACGAGGCCCATCATCACCACCTGGGCGCGCAGGGCCCGGTCCGCGCCGGCGACGGCCAGGATGCCGACGGCCAGGATGACGATGGCCGCCGCCGGACCCAGCGGCAGCGCAGGCCAGACGAACCGCAGCGACTCGGCCAGACCGTAGGCGTATAGCGTCACCGAGAAGGCCTGGGACAGGTAGAGCGGCACGCCGATGGCGCCGCCCAGCTCCCAGCCCAGGCTGCGCGAGATGATGAAGTAGGCGCCCCCCGGCCCGACGCGGGTGTTGGTGGCGACGGACGAGAAGGCCAGCGTGGTGACCGCCGTGATGGAGTTGGCGATCACGACGACGAACATCACCCGGATCAGGCCCAGGTGGCCGACCAGCCATCCGAACCGCAGGTACATGATGACGCCGAGGATCGTGAGGATGGTCGGCGTGAAGACGCCGATGAAGGTGCCGAGCTTCTTCACGGCCGGTCCTCCGCCGCGGCCGCCGGCGCTCCGGGCTTGCCCTCGCGGGCGTTGTCGTAGAACCGCGTGGTGGGGTAGGCGAAGTCGATGTCGTTCCGGCGGGCGAAGGAGCGCAGGATCTCCTCCCAGATCACTTCCTCGCTGGAGCGGCGCCGGCGGGGCTCGCAGATGTAGCGCAGCGTGAGCGTGACTCCGTAGTCGATCACGCTCGTCCAGACGATGGGCGTCAGGTGCTGGAAGTAGATCATGTAGCTGCGGGCCGCCTGGCGCACCTGGTCGCGCGCCTCCTGGGTCTTGAGCAGGGCGTGCTTGCCGGCGATGGCCAGCAGCAGCGCCTTGGCCTGCTCCCAGTCGCTTTCGAAGGTGACGGTGACGGGGATCTCGTTCCAGATGAAGTTGAAGCCCCGCGTGTAGTTGGCGGTGCTCTGCTTGAAGACCCAGCCATTGGGGATGTGGATGATGCGCCCCGTGCTCTGCTCGGCGTGCACCCAGTTGCCGATCTCCATCAGCGAGAACTGGAACAGGCGCAGGTCGATGACGTCGCCGCGGTGCTCGCCGATCTGGATGCGGTCGCCCACCGTGAAGGGCTTGCGGAAGGTCAGGAACAGCCAGCCGGCGAGGTTGGTCACCGGATCCTGCAGGGCGATCGCCAGGCCGGCCGAGACGATGCCCAGATAGGCGGCCCAGCCGGTGAGGCTGCCGAACCAGATCACGAGGATCGCCACCACCAGGGCGAAACCCAGCAGGTACTGCAGGGACTTGCCGATGAGGTAGCGCCGCGTCACGTCCTCCACGCGGCGGTGGAGCAGGCTGCCCGCCAGGAGGCGCGCGAGCAGGTAGACCAGCCAGACCAGGACGCTGAGCGCCAGCTTGCCCAGGGTCTCCCCGGGCAGCCCCAAGTGCTGCTGGCTCCACTCGGTGATGGCCTGGATCAGCTCGTTCATCGCCGCCTCCATCGGCCGCGGCGGCGATACCGCCGGCAGCCCCGGCGGGCATTATGTGGAGGGCGCGTTTTTTAACGCAAGCGGCGTTTCGGGGCGCGGCTCATCCGACCGGTGTCGGAAGGGCGATCACTTCAGCAGGACCAGCTTGCCCGTGTCCCGGTCGTTCCCCGCCTCCAGGCGCAGGAAGTAGACGCCGCTGGCGACGCGGCGACCGCGGTCGTCCTCGCCGCGCCAGGCGACGGCGTGCTCGCCCGCCGGCAGGGGCCCCGCCACCAGGGTCCGCACCAGCCGCCCCGTGAGGTCGTGGATCCGCAGGCTCACCGGGCCCGCCTTGGCCAGGTGGAAGCGGATCTCCGTCTCCGGGTTGAAGGGGTTGGGATGAGCGCCGGCGAGCCGCGTCGCGGGCGCGGCGTCCCCGTCGCCGGCGGCGGTGGGGCCGCAGGCCTCGCAGCCCTCGCCGTAGGCGCCGATCTGCCCGCAGTCGGCGCCGTCGGGGTGGTTCCCCGGCAGGCAGGGCGAGTCGGCGCAGAGGGTGTAGTCGCCGCCGGCGGCGTCGCAGAAGAGCGGATCCGCGCTGATGTTGCCGTCGACGCCGGTCGGGTCGACCATGGAGCCGCCGTAGTCGCCGTCGGGACTGGCGTAGAAGCAGCAGCAGGTCAGGGAGGGCATGCTGGCACCGTCGGCCCACAGGCCCGCGCCCGCGTTGTTGTGGGCCACGATCACGCGTTCCAGCACCGGCGAGCTGCCGAAGCAGAGGATCGCGCAGGGGTCGTTCGCCTCGTGTGTTCCCCACGGTTCCCACCAGAGGCAGCTGCCCGTGATGGTCACACCGCGCAGCGTCGCCGTCGAGCTTTCCAGCGACAGCGCGCCGCCACCCGAGGCGGAGCCGCAGCCGGCGAAGAGCACGTCCTCCAGGACGGGGTGGGAGCCACCTGCGGCGGCGAGCCCGCCGCCGCTGGACCGGGCCTCGTTGCCCAGGAAGACGCAGCGGCGCAGCGTCGGCGTCGCCTCCCAGCAGTACATGCCGCCGCCGCCGCCGTACATGGGCTCGGGCAGCTCATACAACTGGGAGTTATCCTCGAACAGGCAATCCTCGAAGGTGGGCGATCCGGTGCAGTACACGCCGGCGCCGGGATCCTCGTAGGCCTCGCAGCCGCGAACCATGACCTCGCGCAGGTGGGCGCTGCCTCCGACCGCCAGCCCGCCCGCCGGGGCCAGGTTGGCGAAGCAATCCTCGACGAGGACGCGCTCGAGCTCGGCATCGCCGCCGACGTTGACGCCTCCCGCGTTGGTGCAGTCGCGCACCTCGACGTCCACGACGCGCGGCGCGCCGCCCTGGCTGTGCAGGGCCGCGCCGATGTAGTAGTTGGCGAACGACTCGCTCCAGGTGCCGTCGAAGTCCTCGAGGTGGAGGTTGGCCAGGGTGGGCGAGGCCCCGTCGATGACGATCCCGATAGGCTCGTAGTGGCTCGTGTTGTTGCGCAAGGTCATGTCCCTGAGCACGGCGGCCCGCGTCTCGCCGTTCTGGAAGCGCACGGCGGGCTGGCCGCTGTCGCCGCAGTCGAGGAAGGTCGCGGCCGGGCCGGCTCCCATCAGCACGAGGTCCTTCCCCAGGAAGTCCAGCATCGTGTTCGGCCCGCCGGTGTAGGTGCCCGGGGCGAGCAGGATGGTGTCCCCGGGCAGGGCGGCCTGGATGGCAGCGCAGACGGTGGGCTGATCGCCCGTGCCCTCGGCGTCGACGTGGATGGTCACGCCGCCGGCGGGGGCCGCCAGCAGCGCCGTAATCGATAGTGCCAGCCGGAATCGTCTCATGACCCACCTGCCTGCACAGGAGTATAGCGCGTATACGAAGACAGTTGAATGTCTGGCAGAAGAACGCGCTTGACTATTGCGTGGCTTCACATTAGAATGTAACCAGTGGTTAGATAACAACCGGTGGTTCCAATGGGCGTCAAGGAACGGAAGCAGAGAGAGAAGCGGGGTCGCACCACCGCGATCCTGAAGGCGGCGAAGTGGCTCATCGCCCGGCAGGGTGTCGAGGGCATGAGCATGAACCAGCTCGCCGACCGGACGGAGCTGAACAAGGCCACCCTCTACGCCTACTTCGCCAGCAAGGACGACCTGATCGACGCCATCGTATGCGAGGCCCTCGGCAAGCTGGAGGAGGAGTTCGACCGGAACGACGGCTCGGCTGCGACGGGCCTGGAACGAGTCCTGAATCTGACCCGGACCACCTTTGCCTTCTACAGGGAGAACCCGGTCTACTTCTACGCGATGACTCACCAGGAGCGGCGCAGTCCCGGCCAGGCGAGGGAGACCCCGTTCGCGGTCATGGGGGACGAGATCGCATCGCGGGTCTTCCGCCATGTCGAGGAGAGTGTCGAGCGGGGGATCGCGGACGGCAGCATCCGCGAAGGGATCGACGTCGGGCGGTTCCAGGTCCTGTACTTCGCCCACACCTACGGCGTCATGCACACGGTGTTCGCCAAGGAGGACGTCTACGCGGACGTCCTCGGGCTCGACCCGGAGAGCGTCGAGAGCGCGGCGCTGGAGCTGCTGGAAGTCTACCTGAAACGATGAAAACGGATCGGACGGGCGCGTCGACGGCGCGCGACGATCGGGAACGGAGGATGGAATCATGAGGCCGAGACCGATCCTGGCCGCGACGCTGTGCGCACTGCTGGCCATGGCGAGCGCTTCGCCCGCCGCGGCTGGCGGATCCCCGGCGAAGGTCGCGCCGGAACTCGCCGCCCGGCTGCAGGCGGTCCTGGACAGCGCCCTCGCGGCGTCGGGCACCATGGGCTGCTCGGCGGCCGTGATCATGCCCGACGGCCGGCTCTGGGCCGGGGCGAGCGGCCTGTCGCATCCCGGCGCGCCCGTCACGCCGGACATGCTGTTCGACATGGGCAGCACCGGCAAGCACCTGATGGCGGCGCTGGTCCTCATGCTGGCCGAGGACGGCCTGCTCTCGCTGGAGGATCCCGTCGGCAAGTACCTGCCGCCCCTGCCCAATGTCGACGGGGCGATCACGATCCGCCAGTGCCTCAACCACACCAGCGGGCTCTACATGTGGGTCGAGCATCCCCGGTGTCCGATCAACATCCCCTTCGACCGGATCGACTTCGAGAAGACGTGGACGGTGGAGGAGATCTTCACGACGCTGGGGGGCGAGCCCTACTTCGCGCCGGGCGAGGGGTGGCACTACACGCAGGCGGGCTTCCTGCTGGTCCGGGAGATCGTCGAGCGGGTCACCGGCCAGGCGGTGCCGGAGCTGGTCCAGCGGCGCCTGCTCGATCCCCTGGACATCCACGGCATGCTGCTGGACCTGCGCGACCCGCTGCCGGTCGACCGCCCGATCGCCCACGCCTGGTACGACACGGACAAGGACGGCACGCCGGAGGACATCTCGGGCAAGTCCCGGAACTGGCTCAGCTCCCTGTCCGGGATCCTGTTCTACACGACGATGGAGAGCCTGGCGCGGTGGTGCCGCGGGCTGTACGACGGCGAGGTCCTGAGCCCGGAGTCGCTCGACGCGATGCTGGATTTCGTCGCGGCGGCGCCGGAGGAAGGCCTCGCCGGCTACGGGCTGGGCACGGAGCGCTGGTTCATGGGCCCCGTCGAGATGCTGGGGCACAAGGGCTCCATCTTCGGCTACCGCGCCGCGGTCTACCACCTGGTCGAGCAGGACATCACCGTCGCCCTGGCGATCAACAGCGACAGCGACGAGAAGGGGTACGCCATGTTCGGCCCGCTGATTGACAGAGTGACGGAACCGGCGGATAATTGAGGATCGGGCAAGGGCCGTTTCCCACCTCGTTTCACGGTTGTGACCCCCTTTATCGGCGAGCGGGGAAGCGAGAGACGGTCGCAGTGGACCCATGCTTGCCGCTGCAGTTTGGAGTGAGCCATGAGAATCCCCACGTTGGCCACGGGCATCCTGCTCCTGCTCCTGCTCGGCTCGAGCGCTCTTGGCCAGAGCTACGAGATGACGATCCACCTCGGGAGCGGGGAAACGGTCGTCGTCCCTCTCGATGACATCCGGCGCATCGAGTTCGCCAACATCCTGACGGGAGTGCAGGATCCCGCGGACCCGGGGCAGGCGCCGCCCGGGTTCCAAGTGCTGCAGAACTACCCGAACCCCTTCAATCCCTCGACCGCCATCGAGTACCTGATTCCGGACGTGGCGGACGTCACGGTCCGCGTCTTCGACCTGAAGGGCGCCCTGGTCCGGGAGCTGCTGCGCGAGACCCAGGCGGCGGGCCGGCACCGCGTGACCTGGGACGGCACGAACGGCGACCGCGAGCGGGTTCCCAGCGGCGTCTACTTCTGCGCGGTGGCATGCGGCGAGGCGACGCTCTGCCGCCAGCTGATACTGGTCAAGTGAGGAGGGCGGCCATGAAGAAAGCGATCCTGCTCGCCCTCTGCGTGTCGGCCGTCGCCCTTGGCGCCCGGGCGCAGGAGATGAACGTCATCCGGCTGGACGGCCAGGTGGACGAGTTCGACCTCGCCGAGATCGACAGCGTCACCTTCAGCATGATCGGTGCGAAGTCCGGCGTCGGGTTGCGCGGCGCCAGCGACGTCCTGCGCATCCACACCCGGGGCGGGGTCTTCCAGTTCCTGGTGACCGAGATCGACAGCGTGTGCTTCGTCGACGAGGCGCTGATGAACATCTTCCACGGGCCGGGCGGCCCGAGCCAGTTCGACCTGGCCGAGGTCGACAGCATGACCTTCGCCAGCAGCGCGGAGCATCTCGTCTCTATCACCTACAACGGCACGACCGTGACCGTGGACAATCCCCTGGAAGGCGCCGGCGTGGCGGTCGACGTGGCGGGCGCCGACGTGACCGTCATCGCCACCGCCGGCATCGCCGGCATCGTGTACGTCCTGTCCGGGGCCACCGCGGACGGCATGTGCAAGGTCTACTCGGACAGCGATCTCACGCTGCGGCTGGACGGCGTCGAGATCGCCAACCAGGACGGGCCGGCGATCAACGTCCAGGCCGACGAGACGATCTCGGTGGAGCTGGTGGACGGCACCACGAGCACCCTGGCCGACGGCGTGACCTACGCGGCCCCCCCCGGCGAGGAGGACCAGAAGGCGGCCTTCTTCAGCGAGGGGCAGCTCATCTTCTCCGGCGCCGGCAGCCTGGTCGTGCAGGGGCAGGGCGACGACCAGCACGGGCTGGGCAGCGACGACTTCGTCGAGGTCCACGGCGGCAGCATCGTCGTCCAGAGCGCGGTCAAGGATGGCATCCACACCAACGAGGGCTACTACCAGACGGGCGGCTCCGTCGCGGTCGCGGCCTCGGGATCCGACGGCGTCGACGCGGGAGACGGCCCGGTGGAGATCGCGGGGGGCACCCTGACCGTCCTCAACCAGGACGACGACCGGGACGCCCTCAAGTGCGACGGCGAGATCTGGATCGCGGGCGGCGAGGTCGACCTCACCGTCGAGGGCGACCAGTCCAAGGGTCTCAACGCCTGGGACGTCCTGCTCACGGGCGGGACGGTGACCATCCACACCTCGGGCGGCGCGGTTCTGGAGGCCTCCGGCGCCGGCTACGACCCCTCCTACTGCGCGGCGGTCAAGGCCGACAGCCTCGTGCGGCTGGACGGCTGCCAGGTGACCATCAACACCGTGGGCACGGCCGGACGGGGCATCTCCAGCGACGGCGACATCGAGATCCTGTCGGGCGGCCTGGGCGTCACCTCCAGCGGCGGCGGCGGCGTCTACACCAACGAGGAGGGCGAGCCGGACGCCTACCACGGCCCCTGCCTGAACGCGGACGGCGACGTGACACTGAGCGGCGGGACGGTGACCCTCTCCCACTCGGGGTCCGGCGGCAAGGGGATCGCGGGCGACGGCGATCTGAGCATCGGCACGGCGCTGTCCTCGCCGACGCTGCAGGTCACGACCACCGGACCGCCCATCCAGGTGGGCTACCACGACAATGCCGAGGCGAAGGCCATCTCGGTCGACAGCCTGGTCACCATCGCCAACGGCACGCTCACCATCTCGGCGGCGGACGACGCGATCAAGTCCAAGACCTGGATCGAGATCAACGGCGGCCTGATCGACATCGTGGATTCGCTGGAGGGCATCGAATCCCCGAACCTGTTCATCAACGGCGGGGAGATCCACCTCACCTCCCACGACGACGGCCTGAACGCGACCCAGGGCGACGACGTGGAATACAACGACGGCAGCGTCCTGACCATCAACGGCGGCTACGTCCACCTGAACGCCCCCGCCGGCGACGGGATGGACAGCAACGGGAACCTGACCATCAACGGCGGGACGGTCATCGTCCACGGGCCGCCGAACCAGCCCGAGGTGGGCCTGGACGTCAACGGGACCTTCCTCGTCAACGGCGGCTTCCTGGTGGTGGCGCAGATCAACACCAACATGGTCGAGGTGCCCAGCAACGCGTCCGATCAGCGCTCGGTGCACCTGCGCTCGTACCAGATCGTCTCGGCCGGGATCCTGTTCCACATCGAGGACACGAGCGGCAACGACCTGGTGACCTTCCGGCCGGAGCGCCGCTACTCGTCCATCCTGCTCTCGACGCCGGACCTGATCAGCGGCACGACCTACCGGGTCTACGTGGGCGGCAGCAGCACGGGCGCGGAGCAGGACGGCCTGTACACGGGCGGGGTCTACACCCCGGGGGTCCTGGAGACCGACTTCACCTCCACCGGGACGGTGCAGACCGTCACCTTCTGACGCTGGCGCGGCGACGCCGCGACGGGGCTTCTGGATAGCATGGCACGAACGACAGCAGGCCGCTTCCGATTCCTCGGAAGCGGCCTGCTGCTCTTTCGTCGAATTCTGCCTAGCTGTTCATCCGAATCGTTCTGTCAATGATGGGCGGTGGCCAGCATGGCTGCGAACGCCAGCAGCAGGTACGCTTTCATGTTCCTCATCTCGATTTTGCCTCCCGCCGCGCTAGTAGATCATCGACTGGTAACCCCGCAGCACCATGGGGCGATCGATCACCAGGGTCGACGCCGAGAAGGTGTACGACTCGCTGGCCTTGAAGATCAGGATCGTGCCGTCCTGCGCCAGGGCCAGCGCCTGATCGATGCCGCCATAGGGAGCACTGGGGCTGCCGTCGCCGAAGCCCGTGGGCTCGACGAAGCGCACCACGTTAGCGGGCGCGATGTCGATCACATGGTGCTGGTCATCCCAGAAGTCCGTAACCCCGTCCCCGTCGTAGTCGATGTCGTCGCAGACGTACCAGTCGTTGCCGTACCCTCCCCAGCCCATGTTCATCAGGAACATGTCGGGGTCGGGCGCCGTGTCGTAGCCCGTCACGATCCAAGCGTGGCAGCCACCGTTACACCCATCCATCACGAGCGGCCGCAGCCACTGGATCTGGTCGATCATCGTGTTCGTGTCGAGGCCGGTGTATCGGATGTCGCTGTCGTACTTGAACCAGGTCTCCATCGCATGGTCGAGATCGTCGGTTTGGGCGCCTGATCTGCAGACGCCGAAGCCCATCTCGACCGAGACCGCCACCTCGTAGCACAGCTCGGCGAGGGCGTCCTGCTGGGCTTGGCTGCAGCCGCTATCGCAATTGTCCGGCATGTTGGCCCAGTCGTAGGCGTCCGAGAAGGTGGCGCTGAGCGTGCCGCCGGATGTGCCGCCGCCGCAGGAGTCGTCGCCGTCCCACCCGTAGTCATGGTCGCCCGTTCCCGCGAGGGGCCAGCCCCAGTAATGCATGATCTGGGCCCCGGCCACGGCCACGCAGCCCACAAGGGTTGGAAAGGTAGGCGGGCTGCCACCGCAGCTTGTACACCCCGTGTCGCCGGTTGGGCAGAACCTGTTGTACGGATCCCCTTGCGACCAGGTCGCCGTCTGGTCGAGCGTCATGCTCACGGGCGTGGCGCGAGGCGGTCCCGGCGGGGGCGCCTGTCGCGCGGCGAGCATCTCCCAGTCGCGCGCGCGGCGGGCGAGCGCCTCCGCGTAGGGCGCGAGGGCCGGGTCCTGACGCTCGACTCCCTGCCGCAGGTTCCCGCAGCGGGTTGCGATCTCCGACAGGATCAACCGGTGGTTCGGATTGCCGGGATCGTAGGTCCCCCGCGGCGAGTAGAGGTAGACGGGCAGTATCAATTCGTCGGCCCCGCAGAGACAGAAGCCGCCGCCGGCGAGCTCGGCGATGTAACCGACGACCTCCCCGTCGACGCGATGGGGAACCATCGCCGCGACCTCGGCCCCGGGACGAGCGTCCGTGATGACCTGCCGCAGCCAGGTCTCCACGGCCGCCCTGACCTGGGTCTCGGTCATCGTGCGCCCCTGGACCGCCGTGGGCACCAGCATGAGCCCGGCGAGGAGCAGGAGCGGGAGCAGTCTGAGTATCTTCATGGCTGCGCCTCCTCCTACTGCAGGGTCACGAGGACCAGGATCATGCCCCGGCCTTCCGCGAGGCCGGTCATCGCCTTGCCGACGATGGCTCCCTGGGCGCGGGCGTGGTCGCTCACCTTCATGACGTGCCCGGGCGTGGGGGAGGACGTCAGCAGGTCGCCCGGCGCGATGGGGCCGCCGCAGGCGTCCGCGCAGCAGTACACGCGGCCGCTGAGGGCCACCGGCATCTCGCCGTCCGCGACCGAATCGTCCTGACCCATCACCATGCCGGGGTTGATCCCGTTGGCGCCGCTGACGATTCCCGCGACGCACCTGTCGTACTCGCTGTCGGCGACCCTCAGCCGTCCCGGATTGGCCGGGTCGATCGCGACGATCATCCCGGGTCGGACCGACTGCTCGGCGTCGACGTCGAAGCCCTCCGAGATGTCGGCGCCGCCGGTTATGACGAGAACCCCGCACTGCAGGGTGCCGCTGACGTTGGCGAAGCCCGTGATGCCGACATCGCCATCGACAAGGACATTGCCGTCGAACGAGCCGGCATTGACCGTCCCCGAAGCGTGGATCCCGGTATGCGAACCGATCGCTTCGACGCCGGTGCCGTTGCCGCCGCCGGACGCCTCGAAGTAGCCGCCGTAGTAGCCCGAGCCCGATGTGGCGGATGCGCTGGCGTGGATGCCCTGCTTGGTGCCGACGGCCTCGACGCCTACTCCCAGGAATCCGTCGCCGGTGGCCTTCAGCCCTTGGCTTGTACCTCGGGTTATCACACCGACTCCGCCCGCTAATATGCTTGGCGGACTGGATTCGAAGTAGCCGCCAACGAAGGTGCAGTCCTCCGTGCCTGTGCAAGTAGTGCTGGCGCGACCGTAGATTCCGTACACATAATCCTCGGATGTCGGCTGATACCTCGAATTGCTTATGTACAGCGCATATTCTCCAGAGGATGTGGAGCCGCTGTAGGGCAGAGAGAAGCCGCCGAGATCCCCGGAATCGTCCAGGATGGTCCCGTCCGGCAGCTTGAACCCGCCGGTGGTGGAGTGGATGGTGCCGGTGACCCTCAGCTTCGAATCCGCATTCCAGCATCCGATGCCCACGTGGCCGTCCGGCGCGATGTGAACCGCGTTCGTGAAGGGGACCACTTCCCCCGCGAGGCCAGGTCCGGCAACATCGATCCTCAGACCTCCGGCATCCCCTGTTTGCTGGATCATGGTCGCCGCTCCGTCATCCGTGTAGACGTGGTCGTCGGTCTCCCAGTGCGAATTCACCTGGAAACCGCCGAAGTTGCCTCTGGCCCGGTAACCATCCGCGTCCACCCACCATTCGGCGCGGATGGCCCCATTGACGTCCAGCGTCGAGTGCGGGTCGGTCGTGGCGATCCCCACACGGCCTATCGAGTTGACATAGACCATGTCCACGGGATCCCCGTCGTCCGCGTCCAGCGAGTGGCCGTCCCCGCTCCCGCCGGTGAGGCTGTACTCCGCGATCGC
Organism: Candidatus Krumholzibacteriota bacterium; assembly: GCA_016933175.1. Lineage (GTDB taxonomy): Bacteria > Krumholzibacteriota > Krumholzibacteriia > JACNKJ01 > JACNKJ01 > JAFGBK01. Next base: position 88,179 of record JAFGBK010000022.1, read on the forward strand.
TGACCGGAACGCCCAGGGCACCGACGCCAGGCGCATCCGCGGCTGGATCTCGTCGAAGCCGGCGATCGTCACGCCGACCCACAGCTCCGCCTCCTCGAACAGCGCGTCAGTCAGGGACGTCGTCTCCCCGAGGATCACCGAGAAGATTCCGGCGGTGACCGGGACGTCCGCGTGCGCCTCCGTCCAGAGCTCGGTGGTCTCCAGGCTGTCCGGATAGATGGCGAAGGTGAGGTCGTACGTTCCCTCCAGGGGAGGACCGCCGGGGTCCTCCATCAGGAATCCCTGGTAGCTGAGCACGCGCCCCGTGGCGCCCGTCATCGAGCTTGCGGCCATGACCAGGCAGGCCGCCGCGACGACGCAGATGATCCATTTCGCTTTCATGTCCCTTGCCCCCCTCATTTGAGCATCAGCATCTTCTTGACCGATGCGTAGTCGTCGATCTGCAGCTTGCAGAAGTAGACGCCGGAACCGACCGTCCGGCCGGCGTTGTCCTCTCCGGTCCAGTACACCGAGTGCGCGCCCGGCGGCATGCGTTTGTCGACGAGGGTCCTGATCTCCCGTCCCCGCACGTCGAAGATGCGGATGGAGACATCGCTCTCCTCGGCGACCGAGAATCGGATGGCCGTTTCCGGGTTGAACGGATTCGGAAAGTTCTGGAGCAGGAGATTGCGCGGCGGCTCCGGCGTGTCGGCGTCCGTGAGGATGGTGCTGACCACGGACCGGCAGAAGCCGGCGAAGAGCACGTGCTCCCCGTCCGTTCCGATGCCAGCCGGACTCGACTGCCCCAGCGTTCCGCCGAAGAACACTTCGGGCGTCGTGCACACGACGCCGCCTGCCGCCACGCTGGCGACGGGCATCGTGGCCGACGATCCTCGCTCGGGTTCGGGTTGTGGCTTGGATTGATCGATGGCGATGGCGATGGTGGGAATCAGGAAGCCGATCAGTATCAACGGAATGACGCGACGCAATCGGTTCATGAGACATCACCCCCCTAGCGTGGACGATGAACCTGACGTGCGCGATGTATCCCGAGTATGGCGGCACCCATGAAGGGTTGCAAAATTATCACATTCGGGACGCATTGTCAATTTTTTGAAGAACTGCTGTCTGACGTAGCGCTCGCCCACCCGCTTCTCGAGCAGGCCAAGCGCTGTCATTTCAGGTTTCGGGGAATGGGATGCGATTGGTCGGCGTCCGTCACAGCGTCGCGCCGAGGCGGGCGCCCGGGCGCTTCCAGGCTATCTCGCTACTGGTTCCGCAGCTCGGAGAGGATGGCGGCGCTGATCCACCAGATGTCCCCCCCGGCGGAGAAGAACAGGAACCTGCCGTCCGGGGACAGCGCGGGCATGCCGCGGTCCCCGTCGTTGATCGTCCCGCCGAGGTTGAGCGCCTCGCCCCAGGCGCCGTCCGGGGCGCGGAAGCTGACGTACATGTCGTGGCGGCCGTATCCGCCCGGCCGCATCGAGTCGAACAGCATCATGCCGCCGTCGGGCGAGATGCAGCCGTGCGCGTCCCACGCGGGGGAGTTGATCGCCCCTGGCATGGGCTCCGCCTCCGAGAACACGCCGCCCTCCAGGATGCGCATCCCCAGCTCCCTGGCCTCGCCGGGCGCCTCCCGGTTGTGCTTCGCGCCCGGCGCGAAGTTGAAGTAGAAGGTGCGCATGTCGGCGGTCGTCACGCAGTACTCGCCGACGAGGTAGCGGGGTTCGCCCCAGGAATCGCCGACCCGGTCCGCGATCCAGCTGCCTTCCCGGGCTTCGGCGTCCTCGAAGCTCATCCGGTAGAAGATCAGGTGCTCGCCGTCGGGCGTCACGAAGGGATTGAAGTCGCGGTACACGCCGGAGAAGGGCACCACCGCCGGCTCGGTCAGCGTGCCGTCCACCTCGCGCACCACCCAGATGGCGACGTCCGGCCCCGCCGGCGCGGCGCGGCAGAAGTAGAACTCCTTCCCTCCGGGATGGGCGGCGCAGCCCATCTCCCGCTGGTC
>JAFGBK010000105.1 GCA_016933175.1 Candidatus Krumholzibacteriota bacterium
ACCCGCTCGTGCCGGGCCGAGACGGCGGCCTCGCCGGCGCCCCCGTCCAGGGCGCTTGCCAGCAGGACCTCGGCGCTGGCGCGCAGGCTCTCGATCATTGCACACCTCCCAGCGTGAGCCGGCAGCGCAGGTAGGGCCCGCCGGCGTCCACCTTGGCGGCCTGCCCCTTTCCGCACTGGCCGGCGCCCAGCTCCCAGCCGAACTCCGTGCTGACGGCGTCCACTGTCCTGAGCACGTCGAAGGCCACGCCGGAGATCGTCGCCTCGCGGTACATCTTCCCGGGCTTGCCCTTCCTGATCTCGACGGCGTAGCCGGTGCCGAACATGAACTCGCCCGTGGCGTCGGCCTGGCCGGAGCCCGCGCCCTCGAGCAGGAAGCCCTTCTCGGTGCCGGCGATGATCTCCGCCAGCGGCGTCGCGCCCGGCTCGATGTAGGTGTTGCGCATGCGGATCAGCGGATTGTCCGAATACAGCCAGGCCCGCGCGTTTCCCGTGGGCTCGACGCCGAAGCGCGCCGCCGTCTCGCGGTTGTGCAGGTAGCCCGCCAGGACGCCGTCTTCGATCAGCGTCGTCGTCCGCGCCGGCACGCCCTCGTCGTCGAAGGGGATGACGCCGGCGGCATGGGCGCCCCGCTCCGGCATCGCCGCGTCGCGCAGGGTCACCAGCTCGCTGGCCACCCGCTCGCCCAGCTTGCCCCCGGCCACGGAGCCCGACAGGACGAAGTCCGCCTCCACCGTGTGCCCGACGGCCTCGTGGCTGAGCAGGCCGACCAGGCTCGGCGCCAGGATCACCGTCGCCCGGCCGCCGGGCAGGCGCGACGCGTGGAGCAGCTCCACGGCCTCGCGCGCCGTCCGCTCGACGATGTCCTCGGCGCTCGGGTGGGCGAACAGGCTCTCCCAGCCGCCCGTGACGCCCAGGGCCGTATGGGCGCGGTGGTGGTCGCCGTCCTCGCTGGCGTAGACGACGACGCGCAGCTCGGGCCTGACCAGGCGGTGGGACGCCGCCGCCCCGTCGGTGGTGACCACCACCTTCTCCTCGAACATCTCGCTGTAGCCCGCGGCGGCCGTGTGGATCACGTGGGCGGCAGCCGCCGCCTGCCGCTCCAGGTCCACGGCGGCGGCCAGCTTCTCGTCCAGGGGCTTGGCGAGCAGGGCCTCGTAGCCGTCCAGGACCGTGTCGCCGGCGGCCAGCGCTGTCGCCGGCAGGTCCGGGATCTTCTCGGCCTGGATGCCCGCCAGCTCCCGCGCGTTCTCCCGGGCGCGCGCGATGGCCGCGACCACGGACGCCTCGCCGGTGTCCACGGTGCTGGCGAAGCCCCAGGACCCGCCCTCGAGCACGCGGACGCCGACGCCCGCCGTCACCCGGGAGCCGGCGTGGTCCACCCGCCCCTTCTGGGCCACGAACTGGTTCATCAGGCGCCGGTGGTAGCGCAGCTCCACCCAGCCCTGCTGCTTGCGCGCGATCTCCTGCAGGAATTGCCTCATGGTCGTTCCGTTCTGATCGGGGATGCGGGGCGTCGGAGCGGACGCAGGGTCAACGGCCGGAGCATACCCGGGTTTCACCGCGACGCCAAGTTCGGATAAACATGACGCGGCGCAGGGAGTATTCTCTACGGACCCGAGCCCGGTCCGGCCCCGCGCCGGGCCGCGCATGCCCGCGGAGCGACGATGAATCCCACGGACCGCGAAATGCCCGACCACGACGCGCTGGCGCGGGCCTTTCGGGCCGGCGACGCCGGGGCCTTCCGCCGCCTGGTGGAGAGCCAGAGCCGGACCCTCATGGCCACGGCCTGGCGCTACACCGCGGACTGGGAGACCGCACGCGACCTGACGCAGGCCACCTGGGTCAAGGTCTGGGAGCGCGCGGACCGCTGGGATCCGGGGCGTCCCTTCCGCCCCTGGCTCCTCGCCGTCCACCGCAACACCTGCCTGTCCTGGCTGCGCCGGGCCGCCCGGCGGCGCGAGGAGCTGACGGCGACGCCCGGCGCCGGCCTGGCGGCCCCCGCCGGCGAGCATCCCGAGGCGGCCCTCGGCCGCCGGGAGTTCGCCGCCGGTTTGCGCCAGGCCATCAGGCGGCTCAGCCGGCGCCAGCTCGCAGTCTTCACACTCGTGGACCTGGAGCAGACCGACCAGCGCGAGGCCGCCGGCCGCCTGAACATGGCCGCCGGCACCCTGCGCGCGACCCTGCACGCCGCCCGGCGCAAGCTGGCCGGGCAGCTCCGCAAGCTGGAGGTGGAGCCATGAAGGACGCCTGCCGCGCCTTCACCGAGAAGCTGGACGCCCTGCTGGCCGGCTCGCTGCCCGAGGCGGAGACCGGGGCCCTGCGGGCCCACGCCGCCGCCTGCCCCGACTGCGCGGCCCTGCTGGCCCTGCAGCGCCGGCTGGCCGGAGTGGACGCGGCGGCCCTGGAGGCCGCCGTGCCCGAGATCCTGCTGGACGGCATGTGGCCGCGTGTGAGCGAGGCCATCCTGGACGCCGACGCGCGACAGCGATCCGCCCGCGCGGCGTGGAACTGGCTGGCCCCGGCCCGCCGTCCCTGGCTGGTCCCGGCCCTGGCTGCGGCGGCCATCGTCCTGGCCCTGGCCACGGGCTTTCTCGCCGCCGAGCTGCGCCGCGTGGAGGACGGGCAGCGCCTGCTGGCGCGGGAGCTGTCCCGCCAGGAGCGCGCCCTGGCCGCGCTGCAGCAGCCCGCCGCGGGCGGCCTGCTCGCCGCGCCGACCGCGCGCTGGCAGGCCGCGGGCGCCGACGGCGCGCTCAGCGTGGGCGCCCTGCGCGCGCGCCTGGCCGCGCTGCCACCGGGCACCGTCCTGCTGGACGCCGCCGAGGCCGACCGCCTCCGCCGCGCCCTCCCCGCCGGACCGGGCGCTCTGCTGCCCGCCGCGCTGGGCGGCCGGGCCGCCGAAGGCAGCCTGCGGGCGGGCGAGGCCCTGCGCCTGCTAGGGTCCCTGGACCCCGACACGGAGATTCCCCCCGAGCGGGTGGCCGCCCTGGCCGAGCGCCTGCGCGGCCGCCACCCCGCCGGCCCCCGGGGCTGGTGACGAAAGGAGCCTACCATGGCACCGATGAAGATCGCGCGTCCGGCCGCCCTCGCCCTGCTGACCCTGGCCCTGCTCGCGGGCGGTTGCAAGGAGTACCGCGTTGACGTCGCGCTGGACGCCGACGGCGGCGGCACCCGCCGGCTCGAGCTTGTCTGGGACACGAACCTCGGGCCCGAGACGGACCCGAGCCTCGAGACCATCCGCTCCCTGTTCGCCCTCGACGAGAAAGACGGCTGGCAGGTGAACACGGGCGATCAAACCGTGGTCGACCAGGCCACGGGCGCCAAGGGCAAGGTCACGCACTTCACGCGCGAGCGGCGCCTGCGCCGGTCCTCCGACTGGGCGGGCGCGAGCGGCGACGTCGTCATCCGCGGCACGCTGGATCCCGAAAGCCCCTACGCCGAGGTCGGGCTCGTCAACCGCGTGTCGGTGGAGGTCGAGGCCGCCGAGGGCGGGCGCACCCTCACCTACACGGAGAGCTTCGCCTGGACCGGCTTCCAGGAGGCCGTGGTGGACCACTTCACCGACCGCATCGGCCACGCCCTGACCTCGGCCTACCCGGACATGGACAAGTGGGACCGCGTGCGGCTGTGGGGCCTGATCGAGGGCCACCTCGCCCTGTGGCTCCACCTGCAGATGCGCGACGATGACCTGGACGACGACGCCATTGTGATCCCCCTGGCCAGCCACGCCCTCGGCATCGTGCGCGGGAGCCACCCGGAGGCCGACGCCGAGACGCTGCGCGCCGCCATCGAGGGCGTGATGGAGCAGAGTACCGAGGAGTTCGAGGCCTGGCTCCTGGAGAACGTGCCGGGCGCCTTCCACGCCGGCATGATGGGCATCCTCCTCCAGGTCACCCTGCCCGGCCGCATCGTGGACAGCAACGCCGAGACCGTCGAGGACGGCACCGCCACCTGGAAGGCGGGCTTCTGGGACGCGACCACCGAGCCCGTCGTCTTCACCGCCCGCGCCCTGGTGCTCGACTAGGCGCGCCGTATGGCGCAATATCGTGACGCTGTTTACCTTGCAAGGCGACTCCGACTGCCCTTCAATGGTGGGTCGCGCCCCGTGGCGCCGCGAACCATCGCCCAGGAGTGTCCGATGCCCGGCAAGGATCCCACCGCCCCGCCGCGGGCGACCCTCTCGATCCACGATGACTTCCCCCCCGCCGACCGCGAGACCTGGCGCGCCGAGGTGGAGCGCCTTCTCCAGGGCGCTCCCTTCGAGAAGCGGATGCTGACGAAGACCCTGGAGGGGATCACCCTGCAGCCCCTCTACGGCGCCGGCGACGCCGCTGACCTGCCCGAGGCGGACGGCCTGCCCGGCTTCCCGCCCTTTGTCCGCGGCGGCCACGCGGCCGCGGGCTGGGAGATCGCCCAGTTTCTCGGCTACGCCGATCCCACCGCCTTCAACCGCGAGCTGCTTCACGACCTGGCGCGGGGCCAGTCGGCCGTCGTCCTGCCCCTCGACCGCGCGTCGCGCCTGGCCCTCGATCCCGACCAGGCCGCGCCGGACGCGGTGGGCGTGGACGGCGTCTCCATCGCCTCGGTGGCGGACCTGGACACGGCCCTCGCGGACGTGGACCTGGAGCGCGTGCCCGTCTACCTGCAGTCGGGCGCCTCGGGCATGCCCTACCTCGCCCTCTACGTGGCCCTGGCCCGGCGCCGGGGCGTCGAGCCGGCCGCCCTGCCCGGCGCCGTGGCGATGGATCCCCTCGGCGAGCTGGCCAGCCAGGGCAGCCTCTCGCAATCGCTGGACTGGGCCTTCGTCTCCATGGCCGAGATGACGGCCTGGGCCGCCGAGCAGGCTCCCATGCTGGGCACCATGTGGTGCCACGGCGGCCCCTACCGCGACGGCGGCGCCAGCGTCACGCAGGAGCTGGCCTTCGTCCTGGCCACGGCCATCACCTACCTGCGCGAGATGGAGAAGCGCGGCCTGCCGCCGGAGACGGTGGCGCCCCGCATCCGCTTCAGCTTCGCCCAGGGCGACAACCTGTTCATGGAGATCGCCAAGCTGCGGGCCGCGCGGCTGCTGTGGAACCGCGTCCTCGAGGCCTGCGGGCTGCCGCCCGAGCTGCGCCGCATGTGGATCCACGCCCGCGGCGCCGACTACACCAAGACCCTCTACGATCCCTACGTGAACATGCTGCGCACCGTTGCCGAGACCTTCGCGGGGGCCGTGGGCGGCGCCGACAGCCAGCACGCCGCGCCCTTCGACGCGCACCTGCGGCCAGCCGACGAGTTCTCCCGGCGGGTGGCGCGCAACACGCAGCTCGTCCTGCGCGACGAGGCGCTGCTGGGCCGCGTTGCCGACCCGGCCGGCGGCTCCTGGTTCGTCGAGCGCCTCACGGCCGACGTGGCCGAGGCCGCCTGGGCCCTGCTCGGGGACGTGGAGCGCCGCGGCGGCATGGTCGCGGCCCTCGTGCAGGGCTTCCCCCAGGACCAGGTGACCGCCGTGGCCGCCGCCCGGGACGAGGTCCTGGCCAGCCGGCGCGACGTGATCGTGGGCACCAACAAGTATCCGAATCCCTCCGAGACGCGCCTGGTGCTGCCGCGCACCGACAGCAGCCCCTTCCACGCGCGGCGCGCGCGGGAGGTGCGCGCGCTGCGCGAGCCGGAGGCGCGCCGCCGGGACCTGGCGGCCCTGGAGCAGCTCGGCCGGCGGCGCGACGCCGATGCCAGGACCATCGCCCAGACCGTCATCGAGGCGGCCGCCCAGGGCGCCACCGTCGGCGAGATCGTGGCCGCCCGCTGCGCGACCGACGGCGAGCCGCCGCGCGTGCGGCTCATTCCGCGCTGGCGGGCCGCCGAGCCCTTCGAGCGCCTGCGCGGGGCCGTCGAGCGGCGCCGCGCCGAGCGAGGCGGCTGCCGCGTCTTCCTGGCCACGCTGGGATCCGCGGGGCGCATCATGGCCCGCCTGGACTTCGCCGCCTCCTTCTTCGCGGTGGGCGGCTTCGAGGTGCTGCGCGACGAGGGCCACGACACGCCGGCGGCGGCGGCCGCGGCCGCCGTGTCCTCGGGCGCCGAGGTCGTGGCCGTCTGCGGCCGGGACGAGGACTACGCCGAGGGCGCGCCCGCCGTGGCGCGGGCCGTCAAGGCCGGGCGCCCGGGGGCGGTCGTCGTCCTGGCGGGAAAGCCCGCCGACGACGACCAGCGCCGGCACCTCGAACAGGCCGGCGTGGACCGCTGCATCCACCTGCAGTCGGACGTGCTCGCCGAGCTGGGCGACATCGCCGCGAGGCTGGGGGTGCACTCGTGAGCCGCATACCGAGCTTCGCGGACCTGAAGCTGGGCCGCCTCGCGGCCGCGGGCGACCTGGCGGCCTGGCGGGCGCGGGCCGAAGCCGAGACGGGCGATCCGGCCGCCGCCGCGCCGTGGACGAGCCTCGAGCAGATCGCGGTGAAGCCGGTCTACACGCGCGCCGACCTGGCAGGCATGGAGCACCTGGACACGCTGCCCGGCCTGCCGCCCTACCTGCGCGGCCCCTACGCCACCATGTACGTCACGCGGCCCTGGACCGTGCGCCAGTACGCGGGCTTCTCCACCGCCGAGGAGTCCAACGCCTTCTACCGCCGCAACCTCGCCGCCGGGCAGAAGGGGCTGTCGGTGGCCTTCGACCTGGCCACCCACCGCGGCTACGACTCCGACCACCCGCGCGTCACGGGCGACGTGGGCATGGCCGGCGTGGCGGTGGACTCCATCCTCGACATGGAGATCCTCTTCGCCGGCATCCCGCTGGACCACATGTCCGTCTCCATGACGATGAACGGCGCCGTGCTGCCGGTGATGGCCTTCTACATCGTGGCCGCCCTGGAGCAGGGCGCGCGCCTGGATCAGCTCGCCGGCACCATCCAGAACGACATCCTCAAGGAGTACATGGTCCGCAACACCTACATCTACCCGCCGGCGGGGTCGATGCGGATCATCGGCGACATCATCGCCTACACGGCCGAGCGCATGCCGCGCTTCAACAGCGTCTCCATCAGCGGCTACCACATGCAGGAGGCGGGGGCGACGGCCGACCTCGAGCTGGCCTACACCCTGGCCGACGGACTCGAGTACGTGCGCACGGGCCTGGCGGCCGGCCTGGACATCGACGCCTTCGCGCCGCGGCTGTCCTTCTTCTTCGGCATCGGCATGAACTACTTCATGGAGGTGGCCAAGCTGCGGGCCGCGCGCCTGCTCTGGGCCAAGCTCATGAAGCGCTTCGATCCCAAGAATCCCAAGTCGATGATGCTGCGCACCCACTGCCAGACCTCCGGCTGGAGCCTCACCGAGCAGGATCCCTACAACAACGTGGCGCGCACCTGCGTCGAGGCCATGGCGGCGGCCCTCGGCCACACCCAGAGCCTGCACACCAACGCCCTGGACGAGGCCATCGCCCTGCCCACGGACTTCAGCGCCCGCATCGCGCGCAACACGCAGCTCTTCCTGCAGGAGGAGACGGCCATCTGCCGCGTCATCGACCCCTGGGCCGGCTCCTATTACGTGGAGTCGCTGACGCGCGACCTGGCCGAAAAGGCGTGGGAGCACCTCGCGGAGATCGAGTCCCTGGGCGGCATGGCCAGGGCCATCGAGAGCGGGCTGCCCAAGCTGCGCATCGAGGAGGCGGCGGCCCGCCGCCAGGCTCGCATCGACTCGGGCGCCGAGACCGTCATCGGCGTCAACCGCCACCGCCTCGACCGCGAGGAGCCCATCGACATCCTCGAGGTGGACAACCGCGTCGTGCGCGAGCAGCAGATCGCCCGCCTGGCGGCGCTGCGCGCGAACCGCGACGAGGCGGCGGCGGCGGCGGCCCTGGACGCCCTGACCCGGAGCGCCGAGACCGGCGAGGGCAACCTGCTGGCCCTGTCGGTGGAGGCCGCAAAGGCGCGTGCCTCCCTGGGCGAGATCAGCTATGCTCTCGAAAAGGTCTGGGGACGCCACCAGGCCGAGACGAGGACGGTGGAGGGCGTGTACGGCAACGAGTTCGCCGACGGCGAGGCCATCGCCGAGGTCCGCGCCATGGCCGACGACTTCGAGAAGCGCGAGGGGCGGCGCCCGCGCATCCTCGTCGCCAAGATGGGGCAGGACGGGCACGACCGCGGCGCCAAGGTCATCGCCACGGCCTTCGCCGACCTGGGCTTCGACGTGGACGTGGGGCCCCTGTTCCAGACGCCCGAGGAGACGGCCCAGCAGGCCGTCGAGAACGACGTCCACGTGGTGGGCATGAGCAGCCTCGCCGCCGGGCAC
>JAFGBK010000023.1 GCA_016933175.1 Candidatus Krumholzibacteriota bacterium
GCCGCCGCCCTCGCCGCCCTCGACGCCGAGCCCGGCGTCGGGCTGGTCCTCCAGGACATGAACTTCTCGCGCAGCACCACCGGCGAGGAGGGCCTCGCCCTGCTGCGCGCGATCAAGGCGCGGCGGCCGGGCCTGCCGGTGATCCTCATCACGGCCTGGGGCTCCATCGACCTGGCCGTGAAGGGGATGAAGGCCGGCGCCGCCGACTTCGTCACCAAGCCCTGGAACGACGCCCAGGTGCTGGGCGCCGTGGCGACGGCCCTCGACCTGGCGGCGGCCGGCGCGGAGACGGGCGGCGCCACCCGCGCCGAGCTGGAGGCGCGCCTGGACCTCACGGGCATCGTCGGCGAGGACCCGGGCTTCCTGGAGCTGCTGCGCCTGGCGGGTCGCGTGGCTCCCACCGAGGCGCCCGTGCTCGTCACCGGCGACAGCGGCACCGGCAAGGAGCTCGTCGCGCGGGCCCTGCACCGCAACAGCCCGCGGGCCGGCGGGCCCTTCGTCGGCGTCAACCTGGGCGGCGTGCCGCCGGCCCTGTTCGAGAGCGAGCTGTTCGGGCACGTGCGCGGAGCCTTCACGGACGCCCACCGCGACCGGGAGGGACGCTTCGCCGCGGCTGAGGGCGGCACCGTCTTTTTGGACGAGATCGGCGACCTGGAGGCCGGCTGCCAGGTGAAGCTGCTGCGCGTTCTGCAGGAGCGCACCTACGAGCCCCTGGGATCGAGCCGCACGCGGCGACTGGACGCCCGCGTCGTCTCGGCCACCAACAAGGACCTGGCGCGCGAGGCGGCGGCCGGCCGCTTCCGCGAGGACCTGCTCTACCGCCTCAACCTCATCGTCCTGCGTCTGCCGGCCCTGGCCGAACGGCCCGGCGACATCGCGCCCCTGGCCGAGCACTTCCTTACCGAGGCCGGGAGGATCTACGACAAGCCCGGCGTGCGCCTGGGCGCGTCGGGCCGGCGCTGGCTGGCCGGGCGCGAGTGGCCCGGCAACGTGCGGCAGCTGAGGCACCTGATCGTGCGCAGCCTGCTCATCGCCGACGCCGACCCCCTGGAGGCCGCCGACCTGGAGCGCGTGGCCCGCCTGGAGGCCGGCGAGGCCGCCGGCGACACCTTGCCGGCCGTGGGCGCCATGACCCTGGCCGAGATCGAGCGCGGCATGATCGTCAAGAGCCTGGCCTACCACGACGGCAACATCAGCCGCGTGGCCGAGAGCCTGGGGCTCTCGCGCGCCGCCCTCTACCGCCGCCTCGAGAAGTACGGGATCCAGGCGTGAAGGCCGTCCGCCGCTTCCTCATCTACATCGCCGTCACGCACCTGGCCTTCGGCGGCGCCCTGGGCTGGGCCCTGTGGGACTGCCGTCCCTGCGTCCTGGGCGTGGAGGCCTTCGTCCTGCTCTCCCTGCTCGTGGCCTGGCGCCTGGCGGTCCGGGCCGGCGAGCCGGCGCGCCTGGTGGCCACGGGCGTGGAGCTGATCGCCGGGGGCGACTTCACGACGCGCTTCGAGGAGCGGGGCCGGCCCGAGCTGGACGCGCTGATCCGCGTCTACAACCGCATGGTGGACGACCTGCGCGCCGAGCGCGTGCACAACGAGGAGCAGGAGAGCTTCCTGAGGCGCATCGTCGGCGCCAGCCCGCTGGGCGTCGTCACCCTGGACTTTGACGGGCGCGTCGCCGACGTCAACCCGGCCGCCGAGATGCTGCTGGACCGCCCGGCCGACGCCCTGCGCGGCCGGCGCCTCGCCGAACTGGACCTGCCCCTGGCGAGCCGCCTGGCGGCCCTCGGCCCGGGCGAGACGCGCATCGAACCCTGGCACAGCGGGCGGCGCCTGCGCCTGGAGATGGGCGGCTTCATGGACCGCGGCTTCCCGCGCGGCTACTACCTGGTCCAGGAGCTGACCGAGGAGCTGCGGCGCAGCGAGAAGCAGGCCTACGGCAAGCTGATCCGCATGATGGCCCACGAGGTGAACAACACCACGGGCGCGGTGAGCTCGCTGCTGCGCAGTTGCCTGCGCTACGCGCCGCAGGTGGGCGGCGAGGACCGGGAAGACTTCACCGGCGCCCTCGACGTGGCCGTGCGCCGCAGCGAGGGGCTCGACCGCTTCATGAAGCGCTTCGCCGACGTGGTGCGCATCCCGCCCCCCACGCGCCAGGACTGCGACCTGGCGGCCCTGGTGGAGGGCATCGCGCGCCTGCTGGACGGAGAGGCGGCGCGGCGCCGCGTCGCGCTGACCCTGGAGCTGGCCGAGCGGCCCGTGCTGCCCCTCGACCCGGCCCTCATGGAGCAGGCCCTGGTCAACGTCCTGCGCAACGCCCTGGAGGCCGTGGGCGAGGACGGCCGCGTCGCCCTGCGCCTGCGGCGCGAGAACGGCGGCCTGGTGCTGGAGGTGGAGGACTCGGGGCCGGGCATCGCGCCCGAGGCGCGCGCGGAGCTGTTCACACCCTTCTTCACCACGAAGAAGGACGGGCAGGGCATCGGCCTGACCATGGTGCGGGAGATCCTGGACGGGCACGGCCTCGCCTTCACCCTCGACAGCGACGACGGTGGGCCGACGCGGTTCCGGATCCTGCTGCCCTGCCCGGGCGCGGCCGGCCGGTAACAGCGAAAAAAGAGAAGGGCCCGCCGGCAGGCGGGCCCTTCGGTTCTGGCGCGATGCGCGCCGGAGCGCGCTCGCACGTAGGCGCCCTAGCGCCGGCGGTCGTAACCACCGCCGCTGCCGCGGCCACCACGGTCGCCACGGTCGCCGCGGTCGCCGCGGTCTCCACGGTCACGGCGCTCCAAGGCTTCGTTGACGCGCAGCGTGCGGCCACTGAACTCGTAGCCGTCGAGCGCGGCCATGGCCGCAGCCGGATCCTCCATCTCCACGAAGCCGAAGCCCCGCGGACGACCCGTGTCGCGGTCGGTGATCAGGTTGACGCTCAGGACGACGCCGTGCTTGGCGAACAGCTCGCGGATCTCGTCCTCGGTGGCGCTGAAGGGCAGGTTGCCCACGTACAACTTCTTGGCCATCTCATCTCCGAATCGCCCCTTGGGTTCACGCGACGCACCAGAGCCGTCCCGCCTGGACGCGGAGCAGACCTCTCTTCATCTCTCGGATAGCGCTGCCGGGGGATGTGATCGCGTGTGAGCGAAACGAGTCCTTGCAGCTGCCTTCGACACGACCGGGGGCGATGCGGCGAATCGATCCTCGAGGAGACGCGTCTTTACGAGTCGGTAATATACACGAGAACTCGTTGCCTGTCACCAGGTTTCCATGCCGGCCCAGCACCTTTTTCGATCCGGTCCGCCGGCCGGCCGGTGACGGCGCGGCTGGTGGCGCGTAGCCGGACGCGGCGCTCCAAGCGGCGGCGGCGGCGACCGGACCAGGCCGCGCAACTGCTTTTCCAGCAATGGATTCGACTGGTAACGTGCCAGGCGGTGGCGGACCCCGCTCCGGCAGGGAATGGCGCGCCGGCCTGGCGGATGCGAGTCTAGTAGAGCGCTTTGACGGCGGTCCAGCTGGTGTTCCGGACCGCCGTGTCGTCGCAGCCCACGGGCAGGGCGCCGATGAGGCCGCAGTCGGCGCCGCCGGGATGGTTGCCGGGGGCGCAGGGCGAGTCGCTCTGCAGGTGGAAGTTCCCGCTGCCCGGCACGCCGCAGAACTGGGGATCGGCGCTGAAGTTGCCGTCCAGCCCGAGCTGGCCGGCCAGGCATCCCTCCCAGTCGCCGCCCGTGTTGCCGAAGACGTCGCAGCAGGACAGGACGGCTTCGGAGTCTCCGTACTGGTCACTGCAGTAGACGGCGACGTCCCGATTGGAGGCGAGGATGGTCCGGGCGAGAGTCGCCTGCGCGCCTCCCGAGCAGTAGAGCGCGGCACCGTCCTGGGCGTCGTTGTCGATGAAGACGTAGTTCTCCACCGCGACGTCGGAACTGACACTGTACAGGGCGCCGCCGTCCAGGCCGCCCGTGTTCGAAACGAAGAGGCAGTCCTCCAGGTCGATGGTGAAGCCGCCGACCGCCACGATCGCACCGCCGTTCTGCAGCGAGTAGTTCTCGAGAAAGCGGCAACCGGTGAAGGCCACCGACGCGGACGATAGGATGCCGTCCAGCACGAACGCGCCGCCGTTATCATGGGCGAAGTTGTCGATGAAGTCGCAGCCCTCGACGATCAGGGAAATGGTGGTGGAGGTCCGGATGTCGGCCACGCCACCGCTTTCCCACGCCTCGTTCCCGCTGAAGAGGCAGCCCAACATGTGCACCGAGACCTCACCGGAGGCCTTGAGGGCGCCACCCTTGTTGGTGGCCACGTTGCCGTCGAACTCGCACTGGTCGCAGGTCAGGTCGCACTCGAAGAGCGTGATGGCGCCGCCGTGGTCGGCGGTGTTGTCGGCGAACGTGCAGCCGGTGAGGGTCGCCGCGCAGTCCGGTCCCAGGTACATCGCCCCCGGGTTCCGTTCGAGGCGGCATCCGGTCATGGCCAGCGTTCCGAAGCCGAAGACGACACCCGTGCCCTCGTTGTCCTCGAACCGGCAGTCCTCGATGTCGAGGGTGTATTCCGTTTCGTAGACGCTGAGGCAGTGGACGCATGGCGCGAGGTTGCCGCTGAACACGCAGTGAGCGATGGCCAGGTTGCCGCCCTTGACGACGCCGCTGGTCCATCCCCGGGTGATCGTGAGCCCCTCGATCCGACAGACGCACGACGTACCGAAGAACGAGAAGCAGTCGTGCCACTCGGGGCCGTCGCCCTCGCAGTCGATGATACAGGCGTCGGGATTCCCGCTCTGCGAACACAGCGTCAGGCGCCAGTACGTCTCGAGATCGCGGTTGCCCTCGCCGGTGTAGGTGCCGTCCGCCAGCATGACGGTGTCCCCATCGGCGGCTGCGTCCATGGCTGCCTGGATCGTGGGATAGGCTCCAGCGCCGTCCGGTTGCACCATGAGTGTCGCCGCCCCCGCCTGCGGGCACGCTGCGAAAACGATAGCCGCGACGCCGAGAGCGCGCTTCATGAGTCCCCCCTGGATGTCATGCGCCGCGCCATTGGCTAACGCGGCGGCGTCAGGTGCCCGAGATGGCCATCTCCGCCACGCGGAAGGTGGGCGTGGCGGTGCGCCCCGTGATCGCCAAGTCGTCGCCGACGGCGTCCACGGCGCGGAGCATCTCGCGCAGGGAGCCGGCGACGGAGACGCCCGCGACCGGGTGGACGATCACACCGTCTTCCACCCAGAAGCCCTTGGCCGCCGAGGAGAAGGCATCGGTCACGGCCGAGCGGCCCACCCACCAGCCCGACAGGCCCTCGACGATCAGCCCGCGCTGCGTGGACGCGATGATCTCCGCGGGCGTTGCGTCGCCCGGCCGCAGGAGGAAGTTGCTGGGCGCGATGCGCGGCCCCTGGTCGTAGCCGTCGCGCCCGGTGTTGCCGCCGGGCGCGACGCCCAGCTTCCGCGCGCTGCCCAGATCCGTCAGGAAGCCCGCGAGGACGCCGCCGTCGATCAGCGCCCGGCGCCGGCAGGGCATGCCCTCGCCGTCGAAGTCGCGGCTGGCGGGTCCCTCCGGCAGGGTCGGATCGTCCACGATGGTCACGCCGGGGGCGGCGATGGCCTCGCCCAGGCTCGCGCGCAGGTAGGAGCGCTCCTGGACCACCATGTCGCCCCGCAGCGGCTCGGTCAGGCAGGCGAGAACGGCATAGCCCGTGAAGGGCGTGAAGATCACCGGCGCCCGCGTCGTGGGCACCGGCCGCGCGCCGAGCAATGCCGCGGCGCGCGCGCCGGCCGTGCGGCCCAGCTCGCCCGGGTCGGGCAGGTAGCGGCGCGCGGGGACGTTCACCCAGCGGCCGCCCGTGCTGCTGTCGCCCGGCGCCTCGGCGACGGCCTGCGCCGAGGCCTCGATGGTGACGAAGGGCCGCGCCACGCTCAGCCCGCGCGTGCTGGCCATGGCGATGGCGCCCGCGCTCTCGGACCACTCGCAGCCGTTTGAGGCGGTGACGCCCGCGACGCCGAGCATGGCGCGCTCCATGGCGGCCAGGCGCTCGGTCTTGGCGGCCAGGGGCTCGCCGGCCAGGTCGGGGTCGGGATTCGCCTGCGCGGCCGCGTCCGCCGGCCCGGCGTAGAGGGTGGGCTCGGCGGGCTCGGGCAGGGTGCGCGCCATGGCCACGGCGCGGCCGGCCAGGTCGGCGAGGGCGTCCGGGGCCGTGTCGGTGGTGTGCACCAGCAGCGTCCGGCCGCCGGTCGTCACGCGCAGGCCGAGGCCGAGCGCCGACGCCCGCGTGATGTTCTCCACCTGGCCGCCTCGCCAGTAGATGTGCAGGTCGCCGGCCGCACGGACGTAAGCCTCCGCGTCGTCGGCGCCGGCGCGCTGCGCGGCCTCCACGGCCCGCGCCGCGAGGGCGAGGGCGTTTCTCTTCGCGTCCACGGTCTTCTCCGTCTTCATGCCATTCCTCCCCGGCCTAGGCCGTGCCGCCGACGACGAGCTTGGCGATGCGCAGCGTCGGGCAGCCCGACGTGACCGGCACCCACTGGCCGTCCTTGCCGCAGGTGCCCGGCCAGTCGTCGAAGTCGGTGCCCACGCGGTCGATGCCCAGCAGGACCGCCGGGCCCGAGCCCACCAGGATCGCGCCCCTGAGCGGCGCCGTCAGGCGGCCGTCCTCGATGAGGTAGGCCTCGCGCAGGCCGAAGGTGAACTGGCCGCTGGCCGTGTCCACCTCGCCGCCGCCGAAGCTCACGGCGTAGATGCCGCGCCTGGTGTCGCGGATGATCTCGCCGGGGTCGTGCGCGCCCCGGGCGAGGTTGGTGTTGGTCATGCGGACGATGGCCGGGTGGCGGAAGGACTCGCGCCGGCCGTTGGCCGTGAGCCCGGCGCCCGTGAGGCGCGCCGTGCGGCGGTCCTGCATGAAGCCGCGCAGGACGCCGCGCTCGATGAGCAGGGTGTCGCGGGCCGTCGTGGCCTCGTCGTCCACGTTGAAGCTGCCGCGCTTGCCGGGCAGGGTGGCGTCGTCGTGGATGGTCACCAGCTCCGAGGCCACGCGCTCCCCCACGCGGCCGGCGAAGACGCTGGCCTGGCGCAGGACGCCGTCGGCCTCCAGGCCGTGGCCGACGGCCTCGTGGAACATGACGCCGCCGCCGGCGGCGACGACCACGGGCATCTCGCCGGAGGGCGCCGGCCGCGCGTCCAGCATGCGCAGGGCCTGCTCGGCGGCCTCGCGGCCGGCCCGCTCGGGGACGTCGCCGGCCAGGATCTCCATGCCCTGGCGGCCCGAGACGCGGACCATGCCCTCGGCGGTGACGCCGCCCTTCTCGGCGCTGACCTCCACGCGCAGGTAGATGACGGGCAGGCTGTCGCTGGCCCGGTGGCCGTCGGAGGTGACGATGGTGGTGTCCTGGGCGCTGTCGTAGTAGCTGATGACGACCTGGGTGACCTGCGGGCTCGCGGCGCGGGCGGCGCGGTCCACGCGGTCGAGGATGGCCAGCTTGTCGGCCACGGGCGGCCCCGTGACGGGCTGTTCGGCGCGGACGATCCTCGGCAGCGGGACCTCCGCGGGCGGGGACACGCGCCCGGGACGGGAGCTGCCGGCGATGCCGGCGGCCGAAGCGGCGACCCGCTCGAGGTCCGCCGGATCGAAGGACTCGGCGTAGGCATAGCCCGTCTTCTCGCCGGCCACGGTGCGCACGCCGCCGCCCTGCAGGACGCCGTACTCCATGGAGGCGACCTCGCCGCCGGCGACGCGGATGTTCGTGGCGACGCGGGTCTCGAGGTAGAGGTCGGCGTAGTCGCCGCCGCGGGCGAGGGCCGCGCGCAGGATGCGGTCCACGTCGCCGGCGGACGGCAGCGCCGCCTCGGCGGGCGCGGCCAGGACGCCGGGCCACCAGCGCGGCACGGCCAGGGCGGCCGCGCCGAGGCCGAGGCCCTTGACGAAGCTGCGGCGGGTGAGGTCCGTGATCATCGCGTCCTCCTCTTCGATACTTGTTCGCGGCGTCGCGCCGGCTAGCCCACATCGCCGGATCCGGCGCCATCCTAACTGGCCGCGGCCCCGGATTCTAGCGCCTCGGATGAGAATTCCCAGCAAGATTTCGGATCTGCTATAATGGCCGCGACATGCCGGAACCGGAGAGGAGACCCCCATGCGCCCTGCCGTTCCCGCCCTGCTGCTCGGGCTGCTGCTGCTCGGGCTCGCGCCGGCGACCGCCGCGCGCGCCGACGACGCCGAGATCCCCCCGTCGCGACTGCACGCGATCCCCGACGGCGCCCGCGAGGCGCGCCCCCCCGGCGAGCGCACGCCGCCGCCGGGCGAGGAGATCGTCAACCCGGCCGAGTTCTGCCGCGCCGAGGCGATGATCATCTACTGGACGAGCTGGCACAGCGACGAGCTGATCGACATGTGCCTGGCCGTGGCCGGCGACGACAAGGTGATCTGCTGCTGCTCCAGCACCAGCCAGCAGAGCCAGGCCAGCTCCATGATGAGCGCCGCCGGCGTCAACATGGCCAACATCGACTTCTTCGTGACGGCCAGCGGCAGCGTCTGGATCCGCGACTACGGGCCGTTCTGCGTCTACAACGACGGGGCGCTGTCCATCACGGACTGCCTCTACGGCTCGGGCGGTGGCACGGACATGATCCCCGTCTACATCGCGCAGGAGTACGGGCTGCCCTGGTACCAGTCGAGCCTGCTGCACCACGGCGGCAACCACATCACCGACGGCAACCGGATGGGCTTCTTCTCGGAGAACCTGACGGACTACAACTCCGGCTGGAGCATCGAGCAGATCCGCGAGGAGCTGCACGCCTACCTCGGCATCGACTCGGTGGTGGTCTTCGGCCGCATGCAGGGCGACATGACCGGGCACTGCGACATGTTCGTCAAGCTGCTGAGCGACACGCTGTTCGTGGTGAGCGAGTACGACAGTCCCGAGGACGGCATCGGCAACGACTACACCTTCCTCAACGAGCTGGCCGCGACGCTCGGCGGCATGCGGAACCTGGACGGCCGCGACTTCGCGGTGGCGCGCCTGCCCCTGAACCCCATCGAGCAGGGCACCTACAACGTCAACAAGACCTACACCAACTCGCTGATCCTGAACGACAAGGTGCTGGTGCCCATCTACAACACGCGCTTCGACGCTGAGGCTTTGCAGGTCTACGCCGACTGCATGCCCGGCTACGAGATCATCGGCATCGACTCGGAGGACGTGATCGAGTACCTGGGTTCGATCCACTGCATCAGCAACACGCTGCACGACGCGAACCCGCTGATGATCCTGCACGAGCCGCTGGCCTGGGTGCCGGCCGGCAGCGCGCCCGTGCTGAGCTGCCGGCTCAATCCGCGCTTCGCGGACCGCGAGGTCGAGCTGTACTACTCCTTGGGGCCGGGCCTGCCGCGCGAGGTGGTGACGGCCTCGTTCGCGGGCGGCCGCTGGCACGCGCCGCTGCAGATCGTCTACGACGACTTCGACTACTGGTTCGTGGCGCGGGCCTACACGGACGCTGGAACGATGGAAACCACGCTGCCCGAGAACGCGCCGGCGCAGGTCTTCACCTGCGCGGTGAGCGGCGGGACGGACGTCGCCGAGGCGCCCGTCCTGCGGCGGCACCTGGCCGCCTGGCCGAACCCGTTCAACCCGCGGGTGACGCTGGGCTTCGCCCTGTCGCGCGAGGCCGCGGTGACGCTGGAGGTCTTCGACGTCGCCGGGCGCCTGCAGCGGCGGCTGCTGGCGGGCGTGCGCCTGCCGGCCGGCGGGCACGAGGTGACCTGGGACGGCCGCGACGACGGCGGGAGTGCGATGCCCAGCGGCGTCTACCTCTGCCGCGTGGCGGCCGCGGGCGAGAGCGCGGTGCAGCGCCTGATGCTGCTGAAGTAGGGTTCCGGGCGGCGCCCCGCCCCGCCGCGCGCCCGACCGCCCGATCGGGATGATCCGGGGACCCGGCGCCTGCCGGGTCCCCTTCTCCTGGCTACTCCCCGGCCTCCGGGCCGGCGGCCTCCAGCCGCCGGCGAAGCGACTGCAGTTCGTCCCTCGCGCTCGTGTCGCCCGGCCGGATCTGCAGGACCCTCTCCAGGAACACGATCGCCTGCGCCAGGTCGCCCCGGGCGGCATGGATCCGGGCCAGCGCGCTGCAGATGCGGGCCGTCTCGGGATCCATCTGCTGGGTGTAGCGGATGACGCCCAGGTCGTACCGGGAGAGATCGATCTGATCGGTCGGCCGCTCGATCAACCGCCGTATGACCGGCAGCACCTCGTCCTTTTCCCGGTACCGACCCAGCCCCCGCCTGAGCATCTCCCGGTAGGTGCGGTGCGGGTCGAGCTTGTTGACCAGCGCCGCCGTGTACGCCGCCCGGGCCGGCTCGAGGTCGCCCTGGTCCTCGCGCAGCGCGCCCAGCTTGACGTACATGGGGTACAGGTCGGAGTCGGCGCAGAGGGCCCGGCGGGATTCGATGGCCTGCTCGTAGGCGCGCGCGGCGGCGTCCTGATTCCCCTGCTTCTCCAGCAGCTCGCCGAGATTGAGATAGATGTCGCCCTGGGGGTCGCCCTCCTGCTGCAGCGCCGACCTGAGCAGCTGGATGCCCCGCTCCACCTCGCCCACCTGGCCGTAGGCGATGGCCAGGTTCACCTGGGCGCCGGTGAACTCCGGATCGAGTTCCAGGACGTACTGATACTGGCCGATGGCCAGCCGGTGGTTGCCCCGCCGCAGGTGGTCGTCGGCGAACTTCTTGTAGTTCGTCGCCTCGGTGTCGATGCCCGGCCGGGACAGCTCCTGCAGCCAGGCCGGATTGACCGCCGAGACGACCGCGAAGGACATGAGCAGCAGCCAGACCAGGAGCAGGATCCAGGTCGTGACGACCCGGCTGCGCGAGGGGCCGGAGCGCCGCGCCGATCGGGGATCCGCCGGCCCCCGGTCGTCAGGAATTGTGCAGAACGAACAGAACATGCTTCCGCTCTCGCCTCAGCTTGTTGAACAGCCGGCAGGCCTCGGGACTCTTCAGGATGATCACCTGGGTGCCGTCGTTCGTGAACTCGTTGAAGAGGAACTGGTTGACGGCGGCGTCGACGAAGCCGCGCCCGCCCCGGCCCTCCGAGCCGCTGCCGATGAGGATGATGTCCGCCCGCTTGCTCAGCAGGAAGCGCTGATCGCGCTGGTTGAAGTA
>JAFGBK010000106.1 GCA_016933175.1 Candidatus Krumholzibacteriota bacterium
CGCGCGGCCGGGCGCCGGCGCGCCGCGCCGGCCGGTGCCGGGGACGCCGACGAACCCGGGGCCTCGGACCGACGCGGCGCGGTGTCGAGCGATGCGCCGCCGGCGGCCGGGCGGCGTCGCGCGGGCCGAGACGGCGCGGCCGGCGCGGACCTCGCGGGCGACCGGGTCCGCGAGACCGCGGCGGGCGACGCGCCGCCTCCGGGGCGGCTGGCGGACATTCCCGGGAGCTGGGGCGATTTCGTGGGCCGCGTGAGCCGCCGCAAGAAGAGCCTGGGCTCCTTCCTGGAGCAGGCCCGGCCGGGTCCCGTGGGGGAGAAGCACTTCACGCTGCTCGTGGGCAATCCCTTCCACCTCTCCATGCTCGACACGCCCGAGCACCTGGAGCTGCTGGCCCGCCAGTTCCGGGAGACCTACGGCGCCGGCCGGCGGATCCGCGTCGCCCTGGACCAGGCGGCGCCGGCGGGCGAACGCATCAGCCGCGAGCGGGTCCGGGAAACGCGCCGCGAGCAGGATCTCGAGGAACACGCCGACGACAGCCTCGTCCGGGACCTCCTGGAGCGCTTCGACGGGGAGATCCTGGATGACTGAGGCGCAGCGCCTCCGACCATGGAAGGAAGCATGAAGAACCTCAACCAGCTGATGAAGCAGGCCCAGCAGATGCAGTCCCGCATGGCCGAGGTCCAGAAGGAGCTGGCCGAGGCCGAGTTCACCGGCCAAGCGGGCGGCGGCATGGTGTCCGTCACGCTCAGCGGCGCCATGGAACTCCGGCGGGTGCGCATCGATCCCGAGGCCCTGGCCGACGGCGACGCCGAGCTGCTCGAGGACCTGGTCACCGCCGCCTTCCGGGCCGCCCAGGACGCCGCGCAGAAGGCCGGCGCGGAGAAGATGGGCCCCCTGGCCGGCGGCATGGGCCTGCCGGGATTCTAGCCGTGGACTACGGCAGCCCCCTGCTCACCCGCCTCGTGCGCGGCCTGACGCGCCTGCCCGGCATCGGCGAGCGCAGCGCCCAGCGCATCGCCCTGCACCTGCTCCACGCCCCCGTCGAGGAGAGCCGCGAGCTGGGCCGCCTCCTGGGGGAGCTGCGCGAGAAGGTGGGCTTCTGCCCGCGCTGCGGGTTCTACACCGAGGGCGGGCTGTGTGCCATCTGCGCCGACGCGCGCCGCAACGACGCCCTGCTCTGCGTCGTCGAGCAGCCCGTGGAGGTTCTGAGCCTGGAGCGCAGCGGCGCCTACCGGGGACGCTACCACGTCCTGGGCGGCGTCATCAGCCCCTTGGATGGCGTCCATCCCGAGGATCTGAACGTGGACACCCTCCTGCGGCGGCTGGACGAGGAGCCCGTCGCGGAGCTGATCCTGGCCCTCTCGGCCGGCGTGGAGGGGGAGACCACGGCCCTCTACCTGGCCGAGCGCCTGGCGGGGCGCGCGCTGCGCCTGACCCGCCTGGCGCGCGGCCTGCCCGTGGGGGGCAGCCTGGAGTACAGCGACGAGGCCACGCTGCAGCGGGCCTTCGAGGGGAGGGTCGAGCTGAAGTGAGGCAGATCAACCTGTTCCTGGGCAGCGTGGCCTGGACGGGGCTCTTCCCCATCGCGCCGGCCACCTTCACCTGCGCCGTGCTGACCCTGGTTCTCTGGCTCTGGGCGCCCGGACCGTGGACCCTGCTGATCATGCTGCCGCCGGCCCTGGTGCTCTCGGTGCCCGTGGCCTCGCGCCTGGAGCGCGACTGGGGCCACGATCCCGGCCGCTGCACCATCGACGAGCTGGTGGGACTGCTATTCACCTTCCAGGGCACGACCCTCGTGGGGGCCGGCGCCTGGCAGGTCGCCCTGGCGGGCTTCCTCCTCTTCCGCTTCTTCGATATCGCCAAGATCTGGCCCGCGCGCCGCCTGGAGGACCTGCCCGCCGGCTGGGGCATCGTGGCCGACGACGTCATGGCGGGCGTCTACAGCCTGATCATCCTGCGCGTCGTGGTGCGATGGCTGCCGATCGGCTAGACCTGCGGCCCCGGCTCGTGGCGCCGGTCCGCCTGGCGGCCCTGGGCGACGAGCTGCTGCGCGGCGAGCGCGCCGACACCAACTCGCCCTGGCTGGCGGCGCGCCTGGCGGCCCTCGGCCATCCCGTCGCGAGCATCGTCCAGGTTCCCGACCGGCGCGGCGCCGCGGCGGACCTGCTGGCGCGCTGGCGCGAGGAGGGCGGCACCCTGGTCGTCGGCGGCGGGCTGGGCCCCACGCCGGACGATGCCACGCGCGAGGAGATCGCGACCGGCCTCGGCGTGCCGCTGGTGGAGCATCCCCGGGCGGCCGCCTGGATTCGCGAGCGCGAGGCGCGCCTCGAGCGCCGCTTCGGTCCGGGCACGCTCCGGCAAGCGCTGCTGCCCGCGGGCTGCGAGCCCGTCTTCAACCCGCTCGGCACGGCGCCGGGCATCTGCCACGCGGCGGCGGGGCGCCTGCTCCTGGTCCTGCCCGGCGTGCCCCACGAGTACCGGGCCATCTGCGAGGCCGTCTTCCCCCTGGACGCGGCGGCGGCCGCCGCCGAGGACTGGACCCTGTCGGGCCTGGGCGAGGACCGCCTGGCCGGCGAGCTGGCGGACTTCCCCGGCCGCGAGGCCCTCGGCTTCTACCCGAACCTGGCCCAGGGTCACCGCCTGCGCGTGCCGCTGGCGGGCGTGGACCGCGAGGCCCTGGCCGCCCGCCTCGCGCCCTGGCTCGTGTCCCAGCGCGGGGAGTCCCTGGCCGCGGTGGTACTGGACCTGCTGCGCGCGCGCGGCGAGACCCTGGCCGTGGCCGAGAGCTGCACGGGCGGCCTGCTCGGCGCCCGGCTGACCGCCGTCCCCGGCGCCAGCGACGTCTTCCTGGGCGGCGTCGTCAGCTACGCCGACACCGTCAAGACGCGGCTGCTGGACGTGCCCGCCGGGCGCATCGCCGACGACGGGGCCGTCAGCGAGGCGGTGGCCCGGGCCATGGCCCGGGGGGCGCGCGCGCGGCTGGACGGCGACTGGGCCCTGGCCGTCACCGGCATCGCCGGGCCGGGGGGCGCTCGCCCCGGCAAGCCCGTGGGCACCCTGCACCTGGCCCTGGCCGGTCCCGGCGTCGAGCGCCACGAACGCCACCAGGCCGGCTGGGACCGCGACGGCAACCGGGACTTCGCCGTGCGCCAGGCCCTGACGCTGCTCTGGCGCAGCCTGCGGGAGGCACCATGAGGCTCTTCATCGGCATTCCCCTGAGCGATCGCCTGCGGGCCAAGGTGGCCGCCGCCGCGCGCGACTGGCGCGAGCTGGCCCCGGATCTCAAGTGGGTCGAACCCGATCTCTACCATCTCACGCTGCAGTTCCTCGGCGAGGTGGACGACGCGCGCTGGACGCCGCTGGCCGAGGCCCTGGCGGCTCTGGCGGGCCGGTCCGGATTCCGGCTGCGCCTGGGCGGCGCCATGACCCTGCCGCGGGGGCGCCGGGCGCGCGTGCTGGCCCTGGGCGTCACCCGGGGCTGGGAGGAGCTGGCGGCGCTGGCCGGCGCCGTGGCCGAGGCCACCGGCCGCCTGGACTTCCCGCGCGAGGAGCGCGCCTTCAAGTCCCACCTGACCCTGGCGCGCGCCCGGCGCGGCCAGATCCTGCCGCGCGCCCTGGATCCCCGCCGCCTGGCGGCCCCCGAGCTGCCGGCCCTGGACGTGCGGGAGTTCCATCTCTTCGAGAGCCAGCTCAGGCCCGACGGTCCCCTCTACGCCTCCCTGGCCCGCGTGGAGCTGACCGCGCCGCCCGGCGCGCCCG
>JAFGBK010000107.1 GCA_016933175.1 Candidatus Krumholzibacteriota bacterium
AGGTGCGCCCCGGCCAGGAGGCCTTCCTCGCCACCGGCAAGGAGGGCGCGCCGGACCGCCAGCGCAGCCGCATCCGCTTCCCGGTGACCGTGCGCGCGGTGGACCAGTACTGGAACCTGGCCGACACCACCAACGTCGGCGCCATCCATTTCAGCGCCACGGACAACTCCATCAACGAGGGCAATCCCGCGGCGATGGATCTGCCCTTCGTCAACGGTCGGCGCAGCTTCGACATCTGGCTGGACGCCGAGGGCATGGTGGACCTGAGCGTCTTCGACGCCGACGACAGCGGCCGGCCCGGGCAGACGGTGTCCATCCCCGTCGATCCCGGCTACGAGTACCAGGTCACGGTGCCGGACACCACGCCCCAGACGGGCTTCCCCGGCTTCCAGATGATCGTCGAGATGATCGATCCGGTGACCGGCGAGCCGGCGCCCGGCGCCAACCACAGCTTCACGGTGACGGCCCTCAACCCGGACCTCTCCGTGGCCGACGGCAACCTGGCCGTGACCGAGGGCACCCTGGCGGCGGGCGTGCGGGTGATCAACAACCAGCAGTACGACCGCGTGGAGTCCATCGTCCTGCGCGTCAGCGACGCCGTGGGACGCGTCGGCTACAGCGGCGTGATCGCCATGCAGCCCGGCGGCCTCGGCTACCTGGTCGCGGTGCCGGACACGGCCACGGTCGGCGGACCGGCCACCTTCCCGGTGACGGTCACCCTGCTGGACCTGGGCACCGGCCTGGTGGTGGCGAGCTGCGACACCACCTTCAGCGTGACGGTCTACTCGGCGCAGACGGGCCAGGTGGGCGCGGGCAGCTGGAGCGTGGGCAGCGCCGTGCTCGTGGACGGCACCTGCGCCTTCGACCAGTCCTACACCGGCGCCGGGCGCATCTACCTGCGCGTCAGCGACGGGCGCGGCGTGGTGGGCACCTCCCCCACCTGCGTCCTGCTGCCGGACGGGTACAAGCGACTGCAGATCATCGCCCCGGGCGAGACGCCGGCGCCCGGCGCCAGCTCGGCCACGGGCAAGACCGGCGCCCCGATCATGCAGCAGGCCGAGGTCCCCTTCATGCTGCAGGTGCGGGCCACCGACCAGTACTGGAATCTCCTCGACGACTTCGACGCCGGCGCGATCCGCCTGGCCAGCTCCGACGGCAGCCTGGGCGACGGCAATCCCGTCAACCAGGGGGCGCCACTCATCGGCGGCATCGGCGACTACGCGGTGGTACTACACGACCAGGGCAGCGTCACCATCACGGCCGAGGATGAGGACGACAGCGCCATCCTCGCCCATGCCGTCGACATCCCCGTGGGCCAGGCCAGCTACCAGATCCTGGTGCCGGCGACGGCCCAGGCCGGACCGCCGGCCGTCTTCCCGATCACGGTGCGCCTGGTGCGACCCGACAGCTCCCTGATCACGATGGCCAACCACGAGGTCTTCCTGCAGGCCCTGCGCCCCAACCACGAGGGGGCGCACGACACCCTCGGCGTGCGCACGGGCGTGCTGGCCGCCGGCGAGCTGCACATTCCCCATCAGACCTACGCAACGGTCGAGGACATCGTCATCCGCGTCAGCGACGACCTGGGCCGCCAGAGCTACAGCCCCGTCATCCACATGGTCCCCGAGGACGTCACCTATCTCGTCGAGACGCCGACGACGGCGGTGGTCGGGCCGCCGGCCACGTTCACGGTCTCCCTGCGGCTCGTGGACACGGCCACCGGCCAGCTCGTCACCAGCGACGACCGCTCCTTCGGGCTCGTCGCGCTGAACCACAACACGGGCGAGCCCGGCACCGGCTCCCTGTCGCTGACCAGCGGCAGCACCACCGGCGGCCTGTGCACCCTCGAGCTGTCCTACTCGGCGGCGGAGGCCATCTACCTGCGGATCACGGACGACCGCGGCGTTTCGGTCTTCAGCGACCCCGTCCAGGTGGCGCCGGGGCCGCCGAACAACCTGCAGGTGACGAGCAGCCACGACGAGCTGGAGGTCGGTCACACCGCCAACGTGACGGCGACCGTCCGCGACCTCTTCGGCAACCTGGTCGTCAACAGGGTGGTGACCTTCGCCCTGCTGGCCGGCGACGGCGTGCTGGGCGCCGACTCCGTGCTGACCGGCAGCCTCGGCACGGCCACCACCACCGTTTCCGTCCCCGCCGGCGGGCGTGCGGACATTCGCCTGCGCGTCGGCGTGGCCGGCCTGCCGGACCGGACGATCGACATCGGCGTCATCGGGCCGCCCCTGACGGTGATCAGCCTCGACGGCACGGCCGTCGAGGCCCACGGCGCCGTCGTCGTGACGCCGGAGACCGTGTTCCAGCTGCAGAGCTCCAGCGAGATCGGGCTGCACCAGGTCTACTACGGCGTGGATCTCGGCGCCGAGGACCTGCCCCAGGCCGTCTACTCGGCCCCCCTGACCTTCGCCGACCTGGGCATCGCCGCGACGGGCCGCCACACCCTCAGCTTCTTCGCCGAGGACATCCACGGCAACCGCGAGAACGTGCAGACCCTGGAGATCCTGCTCGGCGCCGAGCTGGCCGCCGACAAGTCCATCAGCAACCGCCCCAACCCGTTCCGCGCCGGGCGCGAGGAGACGCTGATCCTCTTTCGCGCGCGGGCGAGCGGCGTCGCCGAGGTCGAGCTCTACGACCTCTTCGGGCACCTCGTCTGGAACCGCTCGCTGGACGTGAGCGCCGGCGCGGTGCACCAGGTGCCCTGGGACGGCCGCAACGGGCGCGGAGAGGTGGTGGGCAACGGCGGCTACGTCTGCGTGGTCCGCACGGGCGGCGAGATCCTCAAGCGCAAGATCGCGGTGCTCAAGTGAGAAGGGGAGGAATGGGCATGAAGCAGCCTGCCATCCTGGCGCTGTCGCTCCTGCTGCTGGCGGCGGCCGCCGCCGCCCAGGAGCCTGCGGCCGGTCAGCCCGGTGCCTTCCTGCGCTTCGGCGCGGGCGCCCGCGGTCTGGCCATGGGCGGCGCCGGCGCGGGGCTGGCCGACGACGCCGGCGCCCTCTACGCGAACCCGGCCGGCCTGGATCAGGTGCGCAGCCCCGAGCTGCTGCTGTTCCACGCCAACCTGCTGGAGGACACGCACTACGGCTTCCTGGGGCTCGTCTATCCCCTGGGGCGCCTGGGCACCCTCGGCGTGTCCGGCGTGATCCTGCAGTCGGACGGCTACGAGCGCGCCACGCTCACGGACGACCTGGGCGAGACCTTCGCGGACAGCCGCAACGCCCTGCAGCTCACCCTCGCCCGCCGCGCGGGCCCCGTGAGCGTCGGGGTCACCTACCGCCACGTCAACCAGAGCCTGGCGGGCTACAGCGGCGGCGGGGACGGCCTGGACCTGTCCCTTTTCAGCCGGCCTCTGCGCTCCCTCAGCGTCGGCCTCAGCCTGCAGAACCTGCTGGCGCCGCGCGTCACCCTCTACCAGGACGAGGAGCGTTACCCGCTCACCCTGCGCGCCGGCCTCGCCGTGCACCTGGCCGGCGGGCGCCTGCTGCCCGTGCTGGACCTGGTCCGCGTCGGCGACGCGCCGACGATCCTGCAGGCCGGCTGCGAGTACTGGAGCTTCGGCCGCGTCGCCCTGCGCGCCGGCTGGGACACGGGGCTCAACCGCTACGCCGCCGGCGGCGGCTACCGCCACGGGCCCTGGCAGTTCGACTACGCCGTCGCGGACACCCCCATCGGCCTCTCGCACCGTCTGAGCCTGACCTGGCGCTTCGGCCGCACGCCCCAGGGCGTGAGCATGCAGGCGAGCACGGCGCGCTTCTCGCCGAGCGGCGAGCTGAACAAGGTGGACCTCCAGCTCGAGAGCGGCCTGCGCGGCCGCGCCCAGGGCTGGGAGCTGGTGATCTACACGCCGGCGGGCGAGCCCTGCCACAGCGCCCGCGGCAGCAAGGAGCCGCCCGCGGTCTACTCCTGGGACGGCCGCGACGACCGCGGCCGCCTGGTGCCCACGGGCCGCTACCGCGTGATGATCATCGTCCTCGACGAGTTCGGCGATCCCTGGACCCAGGAGACCGTCGTCGAGATCCGCGACTACGATCCGGACCTGAAGACCCCGGTCCGGATGGAGATGCACTGAGGGAGCGCACGATGAGGAAGGGAATCCCAAAGACCGTCCTGGCCGGCATGCTGCTCGTCGTCGCCGCGGCGGCCGCCGCCCAGGAGAACGCGGGCGAGCTGATCGACCAGGCGGATCGGCTGCTGCAGAAGGAGGGCGCCAGCCCGGCGACGGTCGACGCCTACCGCGCCGTCTTCCAGAGGTACGGCGACTCCGAGCACGCGGCCCGCGCCCGCTACATGGCCGCCGAGTGCCTCTACCAGCTCGGCGACCTCGCCCCGGCCCGCGACGGCTACCGGCACGTGCGCGGCGCGTCCGGCGCGACTCCGGTGCTCGCGGCCTGCGCGGAGCTGCGCCAGGGCCAGTGCGACTTCGCCGCGGGCGAGTTCGAGGCGGCGCGCAAGCACTTCCGCACCGTCGTCGACGACTTCGACGACACCTATCTGGCGCGGGACGCCCGCTTCGCCCTGGCCCAGACCCTCGTCGCCCTCAACGACTGGGAGACCTTCCGCGAGGTGGCCGACGAGTTGACGGAGCGCTGGCCCGGCTATGCCGAGCGGCCGGAGATCCGCTTCGCCTACGGCGTCTACCACTGGGAGCTGGGCGGGCTGGCCGAGGCCAAGGAGCACTTCCGCCACGTGGAGTCCGAGCGCGCGCGCTTCTACTACGCCCGCTGCCTGGCGGCGGAGGGCCAGCACCTGCAGGCCGTCCAGCAGTTCCGCCAGCTCCTGGTGCGCTATCCGCGCACGCCCCTGGCCGAGGACGTGCGCTTCGCCATCGCCGAGTCCTTCCTGCACTCCGGCCAGAGGGGGCTGGCCAGCAAGGCCTTCCAGGAGCTGCTGCGCAAGCACCCGGACGGGACCCACGCCCGGGCCGCCCGCTTCAAGCTGGCCACCATCCAGTACCGCGAGGAGGACTACACGCGCACCCTCGAGAGCCTGGACGCCCTGGCGAACGACCTGCCCGCGGAGGATTCCCTGCACGAGAAGGTCGCCATGCTGCGCGGCCTGACCCACTTCAAGCTGGGCCGCGAGAGCGAGGCCGACCAGGCCTTCAGCTTGGTGCTCCAGCGCTTCCCGGAGGGCCGCGCCAGCAGCGCCGCCCTGTTCCGCATGATCCACAACTACGCCCGCCGGGAAAACTGGAACCAGAGCCGCGGCATGTCCCTGATGTTCGCGGACCGCTACGCCGGCGATCCCCTCGCGGGGCGCGTCCAGCTCCTGCACGCCCTGGCCTGCCTGGAGCTGGGCGAGATGGTGGAGGCCCGGCAGCACCTGGGCAAGCTCCTGGACCAGCACTCCGGCACGGACCTGGGCGAGAAGGCCCTCTTCCTGCTGACCTGGTCGTACCACCGGGAGCACGACCTCAGCCGCATCGTCACCAACTACCGCCACCTGGCGCGCAAGCTCCTGCCGACGCCCAATCCCTGGCGCGCCCGCACCTACTACCTCATCGCCGAGAGCTACTTCCAGCTCGGCCTCTACCAGGACGCCGCCGACCTCTACCGGCTCGTGCTCAACGACTACCCCTTCAGCGACGCCGCCCCCTACGCGCTGCAGGGCATGACGGCCTCCTACAGCCACCTCGGCGACGACCAGCGGGCCGCCCTGGAGCAGGAGCGCTACCTGCTGGTCATCAGCAACGAGGCCGGCGACAATCCCGCCAACGCCCTGGCAGCCGCGGGCATGTACTACAACCGCAAGGAGTACAAGAAGGCCCTCGAGCTCTTCGAGAGCTTCCTGGCCGCCATGCCCGAGGCGCCCGAGCACGCCGAGGCCCTCTACCAGTCGGGCGAGTGCCTCTACTCGCTCCAGTACTACGACGACGCCGTGCGCCGCTGGGAGCGCGTCCTGGGCGAGCACCCGGACTACGCCAGCACGCCGGAAGTGCTCTTCAAGCTGGCGGACACCCTCTTCGGCCTCCAGCGCTACGGCGAGGCGCACGCGCGGTTCACCGAGCTGGTCGAGCGCTTCCCCGAGCACCGCTTCGCCGAGGAGGCCCTCTTCAACGCGGCCAACTGCCTCTACAACCGCAAGGACTACGACTCGGCGGTCCGGGCCTTCGAGCGCTACACTGCGGCCTACCCCGAGGGCCTGCGCCTGGCCGACGCCGAGCAGGCCATCCATGCCTGCTTCCTGCGCAGCGGCCGCGATCTGCTCGAGTACGTGGAGCAGAATCCGGACGCGGTCTTCGCCGCCGAGGTCCTCTGGCAGAAGGGCAGCGAGGCCTTCGCCGCCCAGCGCTGGCAGGAGGCGGCGGATCACTTCGAGACCATCACCCTGCGCTATCCGGACAGCGAGTCGGCGCCCGACGCCCTCTACTACCTCGCCGAGTCCCGGTTCTCCCTGGGCCTGCACGGGCCGTCCCTGGCGGCCTTCCAGAACTACGCGGCCACCTATCCCGATCGGGAGCTGGTGCCCGCCGCCCTGCTGAAGTCCGGCCACATCCTCTACCTCCAGGAGAACTACGCCGAGGCGGCCGGCAACTTCCTGGTCCTCTCCGACCAGTACCCCGGCAGCGACCTGGCCCCCCTGGGCCTGTACAACGCCGGCCTCGGCTTCCGCAAGCTGGAGCAGTGGCAGTCCTTCCTCGGCAACGGCGAGGAGTTCCTGCGGCGCTTCGCGGGGCACGAGCGGCGTCTGGAGGTGCTCATGCAGATGGCCGAGGTCCATCAGAACGAGACCGGCCAGCCCGAGGAGGCCCTCGCTCTCTGGGACCAGGTCCTGGCCGAGCCCGGCGCCCCGGCCGACCAGGTCCAGTACCAGCGGGGCGAGTGCCTGCTGAAGCTGGGCCGGGCCGACGAGGCGGAGACGGCCCTGCGCCTCGCCGCCGCCGCGCCCGGCGCCATGGATGGCGACTTCGGCGTCGCCGCCCTGGCCCGCCTCGCCTCGCACCTCGAGGAGGGCGGGCGCCTCGCCGACGCGCGCGAGGTCTACCGACAGATCGCCGGCGAGGCCGGCAACCAGGAGTGGGCCGCCCTCGCGGCGGAGCGGGTGCAGGCCCTCAACGCGGAACTGCAAGCGGCCGACGGCCATGAGTGACGGCAACGGTTTGGAAAGGAGTGCGAATGTTCAGCGGTAACAGCTTCACCGCGGTGGTCCTCAGCAGCCCGACGATGATGGTGCTGCTCGTCTGCAGCGTCATCGTGGTGACCTTCGCTTTGGAACGCTGGTGGTTCTTCGCGCGCACCGGCATCTCGGCGAACCGATTCCAGGAGACCATGCGCAAGTACCTGTCGCGCAACCAGCTCAGCGAGTTCGCCACCTGGTGCCAGAGCGGCAAGAGCTCCTTGACGCGCATTCTCGGCGTCGCCGCCGAGAACGCTCGCCTGGACAAGGAGGCGGTGGATCAGCTCCTCGACATCGAGATGGAGAAGGAGCAGGTCCACATGGAGAAGAACCTCGCCGTGCTCGGCACCCTGGCGAACATCGCCCCCCTGCTGGGGCTGTTCGGCACGGTGGTCGGCATCATCCGGGCCTTCAAGGACATCGCCGTCACCGGCAGCGGCGGCAGCTCGGTCATCGCCATGGGCGTGGCCGAGGCCCTGCTGACCACGGCGGCGGGCATCATCGTGGCCGTCATCGCCACCGTCTTCTTCAACGTCTTCACGCGCAAGATCCGCGTCCGCAGCATCGAGGTGGAGGACGCGCGCAACTGGTTCTGGAAGTACCTCGGCCGCACCGGCGCACCCGAGGGCCCCGGCGCCGCCGGCAAGTAGGAGGCGGCAATGCGACGCAAGGGCAAGCCGACCGTCCGGACCATCGCCGAGGCCAACGTCACGCCCCTGGCTGACGTGGTGACGACCCTCATCGTCGTCTTCCTGATGACCATGCCGGCGCTGGTCTGGTCCGGCATCCAGGTCAACGCCACGCGGGCCGCCAAGTCCCGCGAGGTGGTGCGCAAGGATCGCAGCACGGCCGATAAGATGATGGTCCTGATCCACAAGGGCGTCATCGAGGTCGACGGCGAGAGCCTGCGCATGGCCGAGCTGGCGGAGCTGACGCGCGCCCGCATGGCCGACACCGACGACCGCACGGTCATCCTCGTCCCCGACGACGACGTGCCGCTGGGCTGGGTGGTGACGGTCATGGACGTTCTCAAGCAGAACGGGGCCGAGAGCCTGGCCCTCCTCAACCGGATCGGAGGAGAGGCATGAGGATGCGCGACTACCGCATGGAAGCCAAGACGGACGTGGTTCCGATCATCAACGTCTCGCTGGTCATCGTCCTGACGCTGATGATCATCAGCCCCTTCCTCAACAACTCCGACCTGGAGGTGCAGCTGCCCGAGGCCACCACCACGGAGACCGAGGACCAGGACAAGGTGGAGATCGTCATGACCGCCGACGGCCGCTTCTCCGTCCAGGAGGCGGAGGTCGACTTCGCGTCCCTGCCGGCGGCGCTGGCGGACCAGTTCGTCAACGCGCCGAGCCGCATGGCCGTGCTCAAGGCCGACAAGGGCATCGCCTACGGCGACGTGGAGCGGGTCATCGCCGTGATCCAGAAGGCGGGCGCGCCGCGCATCGCCCTCGCCACGGAGCAGAAGACGGGGGGAGGCGACTGATGGGCCTCGGTTTCCCCCGGCCGTGCGCGGACCGGATGGCCTCCCAGCCCGGCCGCACGACGGTCCTGTCGGCGCTGGCCTCCACGGCCCTGCACGTCCTGTTCCTGGCCGCCCTGGCCCTGACGGCGGGCAAGGCCCGCCAGTCCGACGGGCCGGAGCTGATGGAGATCAGCTACATCGTGGAGCGCTATGGCGCCGAGGTGGCCTCGCGGGTGACCCTGGCCCCCGAGCGCGTGGCGGCCCTGCGCGGCGGCGCGCCGAAGCTGGAGGGATCCCTCTTCGGCCGCTTGGAGCCGGACCTGTCCCTGCGGACGCCGACGGCGCCCCTGTCGGCCGCCGCCGAGGCGGCACCGGCGCGGGAGCGCCTGGCCGCGGCGGCGCCCGCGGCGCCGCCCGTGCTGGAGTCGCGCGCGCGTCCCGACACCGCTCCCCCGGCGGCCCTGGCGGGTCCGCTGGTGGCGGCCGTGCCGGGATCCCTGGCGGGCGGCGACACGGCGGCCCCCGCCGCCCTCGGGCCGCCGTCGGCGCCGCCGGTCGATCTCGCGGGCAAGGCGCTCGTCGGCCGTCCCGCTCCCGACATCGCGTCGGCGCCCTTCGCCGTGGCCGAGACCGAGCCGCCGGGCGCGCCGCTGACCCTGGCCGCCCCCGCGGGCGGCTGGTCGGGCGGCCATCCGAAGCTGGCCGGCGGCACCCTGCCGCCGGGCGAGGAGGCCTGGCGCGGCGATCTGCCCGGCAGCGGCGGACGCGGCGCGCCGGGATCCGACGCCGGCAAGGGCCTCGCCTCGCGCGACGCCCTGTCCCGCCTCGCCGCCGAGGGCCCTGCCGCGTCCGGCGGGGACGACGGGCCCGCCACTGCCGCCGGGGACGGATCCGCCGCGGGCGCCGGGGCGACGCGTGGCCGCGGCCTGGTGTCGCGGGGCGGCGCCGACGCCGTCACACGCAGCGGCTCCCTGATCCGCGAGAGCACCCGCGGCGATGCCGCCGGGCCGCCGGCGGGCGAGCTGCAGGCCGCGGCGCCGGAGGAGCCCGGCGCGGCCGGCGAGGCGAAGCGTTCCCTGTCGGGGGACGGCGTCAGTCTCACGCTCAGCGGCCCGATCCTGGACCGGGAGATCCTGTTCTCATCGCCGCCGGATTATCCCGCCGAGGCCAGGCGCCGCGCCTGGCAGGGCGCCTGCGCCCTCTACTTCACCGTGCGAGAGGACGGCTCCGTGGGAAAGGTGCTCATCGAGACGGCAAGCCCCCACCGCGTCCTGGACGAGGCGGCCCGGCGCAGCCTCGAGCGCTGGCGCTTCGCCGCCCGTCCCGGGGCGGCCGAGCAATGGGGCATCCTGACCGTGGTCTTCCGCCTGCGCTGAGGACCCGCACCGGAGAGAGAGCATGAAGGCAGCAGCCACGATCAACGCACTGCTTCTGGGCCTCGCCCTCCTGGCGCCCGCCGCGGGCGCCCAGGACGAGCTGGCGGGCCAGGCCGTCCACCAGATGGAGGTGGTGGGCGAGAGCGAGTTCCGCCTCCAGGTGGAGAAGACCGAGCTGGACTTCCACCCCACCGCCATGGATCTCGATGACGGCGCCACGGAGGAGGAGGCCGCCCTGTTCGAGTACGCGCCGCCGGCGAGCTTCCACCCCTACCTCTACGACAGCGAGCGGGTGGAATGCCCCCTGGTGCCGAGCTTCGCCGACCGGCCCGTGAGCCGGGCGCCGGTGGTCTCCTTCCGCACGGACTTCAGCGGCAGCGCCGACGTGGTGCAGTGGAACCTGGACATCACCGACTACCGCGGGGAGGCGTTCCGCAGCATGGAGGGCAAGAAGCGGCCCCCGGATGTCATGCGCTGGGACGGCCGCGGCAACCACGGAGAGATCCTCAAGCCCGGCTTCCCCTACTCCTTCCTCTTCACCATCGAGGACTCGGGCACCAACCGCTACCAGTACGCCGGCAACACCTTCTCGCTGCCCTTCGTCTGCTACCAGGAGGGCAAGAACCTGCGCGTGGAGGCGGCGGCGCACGCCCTGTTCGACAAGGGCCTCTCGCGGCCCCTGGCGGAAGCGCCCGGCCGGGTGGACCGCATCCTGCGCGAGATCCTCGACTCCCCCCGCCGCGCCGTGCAGGTGGACGCCTGGGCCGAAACCGAGGCCCTGGCGGCGGCCCGCGCCGCCTGGCTGGCCAAGGCCCTGGAGACGCGCCTGCTCCTGGCCGAGGACCAGGTGGCCAGCGCAGGGTACGCCTACAAGGGCGACCCGCCGGGCCGCGACGGCCTGCTGCGCGTGATCCTGCTCAAGGGGGGCAAGAAGGAGGACTAGGCCAGGAAGCCCATGGCCTCCCGCACCTCGCCCATGACCTCCCGCGCGATGGCGCGGCAGCGTCCGGCCCCGGTCGCCAGGATCTCGCGCACGCGCTCCGGGTTCGCCGCCAGGGCCCGGTAGCGCTCGCGCAGGGGCGCCAGCTCCCGCTCGATGTGCTCGGCAAGCACACGCTTGCAGTCGATGCAGCCGATGGTGGCGCCGCGGCATCCGCGCGCCAGCT
Organism: Candidatus Krumholzibacteriota bacterium; assembly: GCA_016933175.1. GTDB lineage: Bacteria > Krumholzibacteriota > Krumholzibacteriia > JACNKJ01 > JACNKJ01 > JAFGBK01. The sequence continues at coordinate 11,145 of JAFGBK010000107.1, forward strand.
CCTCGCGTGTCTCGGCGGGCGTGAAGGCCTTGTGGATCGTGAAGATGTTGCAGTCCTCGGGCTCGCCCGGGTCCGAGCGCCGCACGCGCCGCTCGTCGGTGACGGCGGGGCGCAGCTTGTCCCAGGTCGCCTCGGGCCCGGCCAGGACGGAGACCGTGTTGCCGAGGCTCTTGCTCATCTTGGCCTGGCCATCCAGGCCCAGGATGCGCTTGCCGGGAGTGAGCAGGGGCCGGGGCTCGGGGAAGATGTCCCCGTAGCGCTTGTTGAAGCGCCGGGCCACCTCGCGGCTGAACTCCAGGTGCTGGATCTGGTCCTCCCCCACGGGCACCAGCTCGGCCTTGTAGAGCAGGATGTCGGCGGCCTGGAGGACCGGGTAGTCCAGGAGGCCCACGTTGAGGTTCTGCCGGTTGCGGGCCGCCTTGTCCTTGAACTGGGTCATGCGCTCCAGCTCGCCCAGGGGCGCCACGCAGTTGAAGTACCAGGTCAGCTCGGCGTGCTCGGGCACCGCCGACTGGACGAAGAGGATGGAGCGCTCGGGGTCGATGCCCGCGGCGAGGAGCGTGATGGCCATGTCCAGGGTGCGCTGCGACAGGGTCGCCGGGTCGAAGGACTCGGTGACGGCATGGAGGTCCACCACGCAGTAGATGCACTCGTACTCGTCCTGCAGGCGGACCCAGTTCTTGATGGCGCCCGCATAATTGCCCAGGTGGGCCTCGCCCGAAGGCTGGATGCCGCTGAAGACCCGTTGCATGGCCGCCCTCCGCTTCGCGGGCGCCGGGCGGCGGAAGGGATACCGGATCCATCGCCCAGCGCAATCCATTAGAAAGAAACAAGTTAAGAAAAATAGCCGCGGTCCGGGCAATTCGCGAGCGTCGCTCTTGCACCGCTCCGGACCTTGTGCTAGTATTCGAGTGTTGCCACGGGGAGCAGGATGCTCTTAAGTGGCGATGTTTTAAAGACTTATACCTGCGCCTTTCTTGTGCTAGGGTATAGGGATTGCTCTCAGGGAAGCGAGACGGCCCGCGCCGTCTCGTTTCCTTGTCTGGAATCGGGGCCGCCGCCGTGCTGCGCGCGGCCCAGGACCCCTCCCGCAAGCCACCTGTCCCGTGCAGCTTGTGTCAGATGCCTGAAGCAGCTTCGAGCTAGGCCAGGAGCTTCTTGAACTCCTCGTCCAGCAGGGGCAGCACCTCCAGCGTGTCCCCCACGATCCCGTAGTCGGCCACCTTGAAGATGGGCGCCTCGGGATCCTTGTTGACGGCCACGATGGTGCGGCTCGAGCTCATGCCCGCCAGGTGCTGGATAGCCCCCGAGATCCCGCAGGCGATGTACAGGACGGGGCTGACGGTCTTGCCCGTCTGGCCCACCTGCTCGGCGTGGGGCCGCCAGCCGGCGTCCACCACGGCGCGGCTGGCGCCCACGGCGGCGCTCAGGGTCCCGGCCAGCTTCTCGATGAGGGCGAAGTTGGCCGGATCCTTCATGCCCCGGCCGCCCGAGACGATGATGGCCGCCTCGGTCAGGGGCACCTTGTCGGCGGCGGCCGCGACGGCCTCCCGGACCTCGAGGCGCAGGCGATCGGCGTCGATGGCCGTATCGAGGGGCTGGACCTCGGCGCGGCGCCCGGCGTCCGCCGCCATGGCCTCGAAGTTGTTGGGCCGCAGGGTGACGATGCCCGGGTTGCCGGCCGGCACCACCGTCTCGAAGGCCTTGCCCGCGTAGATGGGCCGCTTCCAGCGGACCGTCCCTTCCACCGCCTCGGAGCCGACACAGTCCGGCGCCAGCCCGGCGTCGAGGGCGGCCGCCAGGCGCGCCGACAGCTCCCGGGTGTGGATGCTGACGGGCATCAGCAGCAGGTCCGCGCCGGTGCCGTCCAGGGCCCGGCGCATCAGGTGGACGTGGACATCGAGGTTGAAATCGGCGCAGGCCGCGTCGTCGGCCGTCAACACCGCGTCGGCACCGTGGTAGCCGGCGGTCTCGGCCAGTGCGCCGACGCCGCTGCCGATGAGGACGGCCGTCACGCGGCCCTCGCCGGCGAGGCGGCGGGCTTCACCCAGGGCTTCCAGGGAGGCCTTGGTCAGGCCCTTGGGACTCGTCTCCAGATACACCCAGATGGCTGCCATGCGATGACCTCCCTCGCTAGACGGCGCGCGCCTCGTTGCGGAGCAGCCGCACCAGCTCCTTGACCTGATCCGGAATCTCGCCGGCGAGGACCTTCCCCGCCGCCCGGGGCGGCGGCAGGGACAGCCCCTGACGCGCCACGCGCGGCGCGAGGTTGAGGCCCAGATCGGCGAGGGTGACGACATCCTTGGGCTTGCGGGCCGCCTGCATGATGCCCGGCAGGCTGGGGTAGCGCGGCTCGTTGAGTCCCTTCTGACAGGAGAAGACGGCGGGCAGGGGAACGGCGAGGGTCTCCTTGATGCCGTCGGCGTCACGCCCGACGACTGCCGTGCCGTCGCCGACGGCGAGGGAGGTCACGAAGGTGACCACGGGCACATCCAAGCGCTCGGCCACGGCGGGCCCCACCTGATGGGCGTCGTCGTCCACGGCCTGCTTGCCGCAGAGCACGAGGTCGAACTCCTCGCGGGCCAGCATCTCGGCCAGGATGGCCGCGACACCCGCGGGATCCAGACCCCGGGCCGCCTCGTCGCGCAGCACCATGGCGCGGTCGCAGCCCATGGCCAGGGCCGTCTTGACCGCCTCGTCGGCGCTGGCCGGACCGACATTGACGATCGCTACCTCGCCGCCGTGCTGTTCCTTGAGCTGGATGGCCGCTTCCACGGCGTACTCGTCGTAGGGATTGAGCACCTTCTGCACCTCGTCCAGCCTGACGGCGGATCCGTCGGGCTGGAGCTCGATCTTGGCGGCCGTGTCGGCCACCTGTTTCACCAGGACCGCTATCTTCATGCTTCTCCTTGTGGGCTTGTCGTTGCGTGGCTGCCGGGGGATCAGTTTCCGGTCGCCAGAGCCCGGGCGATCACGATGTGCTGCACCTCGCTGGTGCCCTCGTAGATCTCGGTCACCTTGGCGTCCCGGAACAGGCGCTCCACCTTGTAGTCGCGCGTGTAGCCGTAGCCGCCGTGGATCTGCACGGCCTTGTCCACGGCGCGCATGCAGGCCGCGCTGGCGAAGAGCTTCGCCATGGCGGCCTCCTTGACGATGCGGCGCCCCTCGCCGTACCAGACGGCCGCCCGGTAAGTGAGCAGGCGCGCGGCCTCGATCTCGGTGGCCATGTCGCTCAGGAACCACTGGATGCTCTGGAAGCGGTTGATGGTGGTCCCGAACTGCTCGCGCTGGGCGCTGTAGGCGAGGGACTCGTCCAGGGCGGCCTGGGCGATGCCCAGGGCCTGTGCGGCGATGCCGATGCGGCCGGCGTTGAGGATCTCCATGGCCACGGTGAAGCCGCGGTTCTCCTCGCCGAGGAGGTTCTCCTCGGGCACGAAGACGTCCTCGAAGGTCACCTGCACCGTGGAGGAGGCGTTCAGCCCCATCTTCTTCTCCTCGGCGCCGCGCGTGATGCCCTCGGTGTTCATGTCGATGAGGAAGGCGCTGATGCCCCGGGTGCCCGCCTCCGGGTCCGTGCGGCCGTAGACGATGCCGTGGCTGGCCACGCCGCCGTTGGTGATGAAGGACTTGGAGCCGGTCAGGCGCCAGCCCCCCGCCACCCGGTCGGCCCGGAGCTTGAGGGAGCCGGCGTCGCTGCCGGCGCCCGGCTCGGTGAGCAGGTAGGCGCCGAGGATCTCGCCCGCGGCCGCGCGGGGCAGCCAGGCGCGCTTCTGCGCCTCAGTGGCGAACTTGAGAAGCCCGCCGATGAACAGGGTGTTGTGTACGGAGAGCACGACGCAGGTGGAGGCGCAGACGCGGCCGACCTCCTCCAGGATGATGATGTAGGACAGGAAGTCCATGCCGGCCCCGCCGTACTCCTCGGGGACCACGATGCCCATGAGGCCCAGGCCCTTCGCCTTCTCCAGTATCTCCTTGGGGAAGGCCTTCGTGCGGTCCATCTCCTCGGCGTGCGGCGCGATCTCGCCGGCCGCGAAGTCGCGGGCCATGTCACGAACGAGCCGGTGCTGGTCGGATAACTGGAAGTTCACGGAAAACCGTCCCGGAATAGGGTTACAGGCTTGCTCGGGGCTGCGAGCATAGGACAGACGCGGCCGATTCTCAAGGCCAAAGGCCAGCCTCGGCCAGGCCCGACCGCAGGCGCGCCAGCAGATCCTGGGTGATGCGCCGCGTGGTGCCCCAGATCACCTCGCCCTCGGCGAGAAAGGCCGGGGTCTCGATGCGCCTCCCCTCGAATTCCACGGCCGCCTGGCGCAGGGCCGCCGGCGGCAGGAGCGCGGCCAGAGGCACGGTGAACACGCGCGCCACCTCCCCGGGGCTGGCCGGCGCGTAGGGACCCGGCGGCCAGAGGCTGAGGAAGGGCTGGACGCGGTACTTCTCCATCCAGGTGACCACGGGCGCCAGGGCACCCAGGGGGCGCACCCGGGCCGGGTCAACGCCCACCTCCTCGGCGGACTCGCGCAGGGCCGTGGCCAGCAGGTCGCTGTCGCCGGCTTCGCGGACGCCCCCGGGGAAGGAGACCTGCCCCTTGTGATCGGGCAGGGTGCGGGTCCGGCGCGTGAAGAGCAGGGCGGCCTCGCCCGCCACGGGCAGGAGGGGCACCAGGACCGCGGCCGGCAGGATGCCGTCATCGCCGGCGGGCGGCCCGGCCGGCGGCAGGCGGCGTGCCATGAGGGCGGCCACGTCCTCGGCGCGCAGGAGACTCAACGGTCCTCCGCCACGAGGCTGCGGTACAGCGCCGGCCGGCGATCGTCCAGGACGTGGTTGCGGGCGGTGACCATCTTGTCGCGCGCGGCCGCCGGGTCCACGTCGGCGGTTCCCGCAGCGGGCTCCCCGACCGGCAGGGCCAGGACGCGCCGGCCGCACGGGTCCACGACCTGGCTGCCGCCCGTGAAGCGCAGCGTCTCGCCGTCGGGGAAGCGTTCCTCCCCCACCCGGTTGGCCGTCAGGGTCCAGACGCGGTTCTCGACGGCGCGGGTGACCATGGCGTCCTGGCAGAGGGTCAGCACCAGGTTCGCCGGCTGGGCGATGAGGTCGGCGCCGGCCAGGGCCAGGTGCCGGGCCAGCTCGGGGAAGATCCAGTCGAAGCAGATCATCAGGCCCAGGCGCAGGCCGCGGAACTCGTGGACCCGCGGCGGCGCGTCGCCCGCGTCGAAGAGCTCCGGCTCGCGGTAGAAGAGGTGCAGCTTGCGGTAGAAGACGGGCTCGGCGCCGGGGCGCAGCAGGGCGGCGGCGTTGTAGAGGCGGCCGCCCTCGGCCAGGGGCAGGCCCGCCACCAGGGCGCCGCGCAGCTCCTCGGCCAGGGCCTGCAGGGCGTCCAGGCCGGGGCTGCCGCCGGGGCGCTCGGCGAGGTCGGCCACCGCGTCGCGGGCGCCGAAGGCGTAACCGCAGGTGGCCAGCTCGGGGAAGACGGTCAGGTCGGCGGCCGCCGCGCGGGCGCGGGCCGCCATGTCGGCCAGGTTGGCCGCCCGCTCGCCGAGGCGGGGCGCCGTCTGGACGACGGCGACGCGCAGCGCCTCCCCCCCGCTCACGGCCGCCGCACCCAGCGCCAGGCCTCGGCGAGGCTCGCCTTCTTGCCCGTCATCAGGATGCCCACGCGGAAGATGCGTCCCGACACGAAGTAGGCGCCCGCGATGGTGCCGATCAGCAGGGCGAAGGCGAGGACGATCTGCCACGCGGGCGGCGAGCTGATGTTGACGCGCATGAACATCACCAGGGGCGCGAAGAAGGGGATGAGGCTCATGACCGTCGAAAACGGCGCGTCGGGATTCTGGAAGATGTAGATGATGATCACCAGCGGCACGATGAGCAGCATGATCAGCGGCTGCTGGAGCTGCTGGGCCTCCTGGTCCGTGGTGCTCATGGCGCCCGCCGCCGCGAAGAGGCCGGCGTAGAGCAGGAAGCCCAGGACGTAGAAGGCCACGAAGTAGGCGAAGGTGGCCGGCTGCAGGGAGGGCAGCTGCTGGAACTGGGCGGCCGTCAGCAGCCCGAACAGCGCCGCCGCCAGGGCCATGACCAGCCAGGCCAGGTACTGGGTCAGCCCCACGGCGCCGATGCCCAGGATCTTGCCCGTGAAGAAGCGCGTGGCGTCCATGCTGGACAGCACCACCTCCGTCACGTGCTGGTTCTTGTCCTCGAGGATGCTGCGCTGGATCATGCTGCCGAAGACGATGATGGTCATGTAGAGGATCATCACCATGACCATGGTGCTCAGGTAGAGGGACTCGAAGCCCGCCTCGCTGGCCTCGCCGCCCTTGTGCTGGTAGGTGCGCAGGCGGGCGTGCACCTGGATCTGCTCGAGCAGGCGCGGGTCCAGCTCCAGCCGGGCCAGCCTCTCGCGGCGCAGCAGGTCCGTCAGCCGCGACTCCAGGACCTCCAGCAGCGTGAAGTTGCTGACCACGCGGCCGTGGAAGGCCACCTCGCCGCCCGTGGCGACATCCGCGGGGATCACGATGAACCAGTCCAGGAGCTCCCCATCCAGCAGGGTCGCCAGGTAGGCGGGCTCTGCCAGACGCGAGGCGTCCAGGCCGGCGGCGTCCAGGCCCCGGTCCAGGAAGACGTAGCGGGGCGCGCCACCAGCCAGGGTGTCCTGGATGGCGGCCTCGAAGTCGGCCTTGTAGCGGCCCGTCTCGTCCACCACCAGGACCGTGCTGGCCGAGTCCTCCTGCACTCCCGCCAGCCACATGGGCAGGATGATCACGGCGCCCATGAACAGCGGCACCAGCAGCAGACCGATCCAGAAGGAGCGCCGCCGCACGCGCTCGAGGTACTCGCGCAGGAAGACCGCTCCGACCTTGCTCACGGCGCCGCCTCCTTCCCGCCGCCCGTCGCCCGCACCGTCTGGATGAAGATGTTGTGCAGGCTGGGGACGATGACCTCGAAGTGGCTGATCGACAGTCGCGCGCTCCAGTCGCGAGCCACGTCCGGCACGTCCTTCCCGTCGCGCAGGTCCAGCTCGGCGCGGCCGGGGGCCGGGAACTGGCAGCGCTCCACGCGCGGGTCGCCAGCCAGCACGCTCTCCTCCCCCTGGAAGTGGACGCGCAGGTGGCGGCGCCCGAAGGAGCTGCGCACGGCGTTCAGCTCCCCCGCCAGGACCAGGCGCCCCTCGTCGATGAGGGCGATCTCGTCGCAGAGGCGCTCGGCCTGCTCCATCATGTGGGTGGAGAAGATGACCGTGTGTCCCGCGGCCCGCAGTTCCATCATGATGTCCCTGAGGGCCTCGGTGTTGATGGGATCCAGCCCGCTGAAGGGCTCGTCCAGGAGCACCAGCTCGGGCTCGTGCAGCAGGGTGGACGCGAACTGGACCTTCTGCTGCATGCCCTTGCTCAGCTCGTCCACCTCGCCCTGGGCCCGGTCGGCCAGGCCGAGGCGCTCGAGCCAGGCAAGGGATCGCCGTCGCGCCTCGGAGCGGGACAGTCCCTTGAGGCTGCCGAAGAAGACCATGTGGTCCAGCACGCGCATCTTCTTGTAGAGGCCGCGTTCCTCGGGCAGATAGCCGAGCCGGTTGCGGAAGGCTTCGCTGAGGGGCTCGCCGCCGGCCGTGATGCGGCCGGCGTCGGGCGCGATGATGTTCATGACCATGCGGATCGTCGTTGACTTGCCGGCCCCGTTGGGGCCCAGGAATCCCGTCACGCGCCCGGTGGCAAAGCGGTAGTCGATGGCGTCGACCGCCGTCTTGCCATCGAAGCGCTTGCTCACGCCGTGCAGCTCGATCACGCCTCGTTCCCCCTTCGGCCCGCGGCCGCCGGCGGGACGCCCGCGGAGTGGATGGTGAAGCGGCCCTCCTCGGCGACGGGGCCGGCCAGGCTCAGCATCCCGGCCGCGTCCCGGCTCACCGCGAGGGGGCCGCCCGGGTAGGCGATGACGACGCGCCCGCCGGCCGCCACGGGCCGGGGACCCGCGGCGGCCACGGCCAGGGCGCCTGTGCCGCAGGAGCGGGTCTCGCCGACGCCGCGCTCCCAGACGCGCACGCGCCAGCCGCCCGACGCCGGGTCGGCCACCGCCAGCTCCAGGTTGACGCCGTCCGGGAAGTCCGGATGCCCCTGGAGGCGCGGGCCCAGCTCGCGCACGCGCGCCTGCGTGGCGGCGTCCGTGAAGACGACGAAGTGCGGGTTGCCCAGCCAGGCGCCGTAGCCCGCCAGGCGCGTGCCGGCCGCGTCCACGGCGAAGGGCGTCGCCAGGGAGCCGGGACGGCCGGGCAGGGACCGGGCCTCGCCGAGCTCGGCCCGCACCTCATCTCCCTCGAGCCAGACGCGCTTGGGACCGTCGCTGGTCTCGATGGCCCCGCCGGTGCGGAAGCGGCCCGCGCCGGCCAGCAGCGCCGCCAGGCAGCGCAGGCCGTTGCCGCACATGCCCTCGGTCCCGTCGGGATTGAGCATGACCTGGCCAGGCGGATCGGCGGCGCCCAGGATCAGCCCGTCGGCGGCGGGCAGGGTCCCGCCGCTCGCGTCCCGGGCCCGGCCGCCGCAGGCATGGCGGGCCAGAGCCCGCCGCTCGTCCTCATCCGTCGGACCGGCGAGTGTCAGGTAGAAGACGTTCCCGGCTGCGCTCATCCGCACCAGTTCCATGGCGAGTCGAAGATAGACGAGGGCCCGGGGGCGGTCAACGCGCTTTGCGGGAACTTGGCCGGCGCCCGGCCGTAGATGCAGCCGTTGACCCCTGCACGGAGGTGCACCGATGAAACGAAGCGCGCTGGCCCAGCTGGCCTGCCTGGTCCTTCTCGCCGCCGCCCTGCCCGCCCTGGCCGGCGAGGACGCGAAAGGGTACCTGGGCGTCACCCTGGCCGAGGTTGACGTAGAGACCGCCGACGACATGAACCTGGGCGACCGGCGCGGAGCCCTGATCCTGACCGTCTTCGACGATTCGCCGGCCGATGAGGCCGGTCTTGAGGCCGGCGACGTGGTTCTCGAGTTCGCGGGCGAGCACGTCGACGACGCCGAGGTGTTGACCGAACTCGTCCGCGCGCGCCAGCCGGGCGATGAGGTCAAGGTCAAGGTGCAGCGGGGCCGGAAGACCAGGACCTGCACCGTCACCCTCGCCGAGCGCGAGGAGCCCCACCTCTTCGTCTACCGCGGGGGCGATGACGACGGAGACTTCACCTTCGACATCCAGGGTCTGCCCGGCATGGTCTGGATGGACCGGGGCGGCCTCCGGTCTGCGTTCGACTGGCGCGGCCTGACCCGCCTGGGCGTGGAGGCCCGCGACCTGGAGGCGCCCCTCGCGGCCTACTTCCCCAAGGTGGAGCGCGGCGCCCTGGTCCTCGGCGTCCAGGAGGAATCCCCCGCGGAGGCGGCGAAGCTCGAACCCGGCGACGTCATCGTCGAGCTGGACGGCCGGAGCGTCGGCGACCTGGACGACCTGCACCACGCCGTGCGCAAGGCCGCCGGCAAGAAGGACGTGGCGCTCGTCTACATGCGCCAGGGCAAGCGGCTCACGGCCCATGTGGATCTCGAGGACTCTCAGCGGGTGCTGAAGCGCCGCCTGCGCGGCGTCCCCCAGCGACTGCGGTTCCCTGGCGGCGAACCCAGGCACTGGCGCGCCTTCTTCGACCTCGACGAGAAGGACATGGACGAGCACCTGCAGGAGGCTCTGGAGCGCCTCGAGGAAAGACTGGAGCAGCTGGAGGAGAGGCTGGACGAGGACTGATCTCGGCAGAGAGGCCCCCACCACGATTCCCCCGGGCCGGGGACGGGATCCAGCGATCCCGCCTGTCCCCGCCCGGGGGAACGTGTTATAGTCCCGCCGCCGTGCGCGCCGCCCCGCCGCCGGTCCGATCCCGTGACCGGCGCGGCCGGGCGCGGACCGTCATCCCGGACCACGCCATGGAAGACTACGCCTCCTACACACACGCGGACCCTTCCCGCGTCAAGCGGGCCCTGCACCGCCGTCGCTTCGCCGACGCCCTGCGCCTGCTGGACCTGGGCCCGGATGACACCCTCCTGGACCTGGGCTGCGGTGACGGCTTCCTGCTCTCCCTCGCCTCCGGCCGCCTGCCGGCCGGCCACCTGGCCGGCTACGAGCCCGCGCGGGAGATGGCCGAGCAGGCCCGCGCCCGCCTGGCACCCCTGGGCGTGCCGGTGGTCGGGGACCTGGCGGACCTGGGCGACCGGCGCTTCACGCGCCTGGCCTGCCTGGAGACCCTCGAGCACCTGCCGCCGGCGCCCCTCGCCGCGCTGCTCGCCGCCGCGGCGGCCCGCCTGGCGCCGGGCGGCTTCCTGCTGGCCAGCGTACCCGTGGAGATCGGCCCGCCGTCCCTGGCCAAGAACCTCTTCCGCCTGGCCCGCGCGCCGAGACGGCCCGATCTTGACGGCCGCCGCCTCCTGCGCGCCCTGCTGGGCCTGCCCAACGAGCGCGAGGCCGGCCAGGCCCTGAGCGGCCTGCCCTATCACTTCTCTCACGTGGGATTCGATCACCGGCGCCTGGAACGGCGGCTGGCCGCGGATTTCCGCATCCTCGCCCGGCGCGGCTCGCCCTGCTCCCGGCTCGGTCCGGCCTTCAACACGACGCTCTACTACCGCCTCGCGCCCAGGCACGCATAAGCCGCGGCGACCGCGCACGCTGACGCTGCCGAGGGACGTGACGGGAAGACCGCACATCGCTCCCGAGCCGACTTCGAAGCGGAGGCGCAGGGAGCGATGTGCGGTCTTCGTGCAGCGTCTATTTCAGCAGCGTCAGCTTGCGCGTCTCGACCTGGCTGTCCACCTGCAGCCGCGCGAAGTAGATGCCGCTCGCGACGGCGCGGGCGCTGTCGTCGCGTCCCTGCCAGCTCTGGACGTAGGTGCCCGCCGGCAGGGCTTCGTCCACGAGCTTGGCCACGAGCCGGCCGCGAACGTCGTGGATGCTCAGGCGCACGGGCCGCTGCCCCTCCCCCGTCAGCGTGAAGCGGATGTGGGTCTTCGGATTGAAGGGGTTCGGCCAGTTGCGGTCCAGGCGGACGACGCCCGGCGGTAGGTCCTCCTCGGCCACGTCGACCACCCAGTCGATGGCGTCGTAGTTGCCGCTGCGCGTGGCGTCGTGCTGGAAGGTGTACCAGGGCGTCGCCGCCGGATCGTAGAGCACCGGGAACTCCCAGATGCGGACATACAGGTCCCAGCCGGCGACGATCATGTCCAGCTGCCCGTTCCCGTCGAAGTCGACGAAGGTGGGCGTCGTGCGCAGGAAGTCGTCGGCGCCCAGGGGGAAGCCGTCCACCGGCGTGCCGTCGTGGTGCCAGGCCTCGATGAGCGCATCCTCATTGGCCACGAAGACCTCGAAGTCCCCGTCGCCGTCCACGTCGGCCACGGAGGGCGACGCCACGGTGTAGTGGCTCGTCGTGCGCGGCCAGCCCGGCAGCAGGGTGCCATCGGCGTCGAACCAGGCCACGTCCATGTGCTCGTTGTTGTGGACGCCGCAGACGAAGATCTCCGGGTAGCCGTCGCCGGTCAGGTCGGCCAGGGCGGGGCTGGGCGCCAGGCCCCAGTTGTTGTTGAACCAGTAGACGGGCCAGCCCGGATGGCGCGAGCCGTCGTGGTCGAGCACGTAGAGGGAGTCGTTCTCCGCCGGGAAGACGATCTCCGGCAGGCCGTCCCCGTCCACGTCGCCGATGGCGGGGCTGCAGTACATCTCCATGCCGGTGTCAAAGGGGAAGCCGTCCACCAGCGTGCCGTCCGCGTGCCAGGCGTAGAGATAGCCGGTCATGGAGCAGATGAAGATCTCGTTGGCGCGATCGCCGTCCACGTCGCCGAAGGCGCAGGTGGAGCGCAGCCAGCCGCCGAGCCCCGTGGCGAAGACGCCCTGGGTCAGCGGGTTGTTGTCGCCATCGATCAGCTCCGTGCCGTCGTGGTGCCAGGCCAGGAGGTGGCCGCCCACGTCGGAGGCGAAGATCTCCATGTCGCTGTCGCCGTCCACGTCCGCCACGGAGGGCGTACCGTAGATGCCGTAGCTGTGGGCGATGCTGCGCGGCCAGCCCGGCGCCACCGTGGCCTCGATGCTGATGCCGGTGCCGTTGATCTCCCAGACATAGATCTCGGCCGTGTCCCAGCTGCCGCCGATCAGCTCGACGCCGGCGCGGCCGGGAATGACGTTGGCTGCCGTCAGGGAGCAGTTGATGTAGTTATGGCCGTCGGTGATGAGCGGGCCGTGGGTATAGGGATCGCCGTCGCCGTCGGCCAGCTCGGTGCCATCGGGATGGAACGCGTAGATGACATCGGCGCCCACCAGCAGCTCGTTCCTGCCGTCGCCGGTGAAATCGGCGACGACGGGCGTGCCGGCCGTCCACTCGTAGAGACGCTGCGGCCAGCCGAGCAGCTGCGGCACGTTCGTCGTCACCTTGAGCGAGTCCGAGAGCACGCCCGTCAGGCCGGCTGCGGAGAGGGTCTGGACGCGGTACCAGTACTGCGTGAAGGTGTCCAGCCCCTCGTCCTCGTAGGTGCAGCTCCGCATCCAGTGCGTGGAGATCTCGGCGTAGGGCCCCCCGGCTTCGGCCGCGCGCAGGACGATGTAGGCGTAGGCGTCTTCGCTGCCGGGCGGCGTCCAGTCGATGATGACGCGGGAGGCGTCCGAGCCGTACTCCGAGCTCAGCTCCGTGGCCGGTGCCGCGGGGCGCGCCAGGAGCATGGTCAGGCTGTCGCTGTGGCCGAGGCCGTCGGCCAGGACGAGGAGCAGCTCGGGCGGCTCCGGCCCGCCGCGGCTCACCTCGAAGAGCGCCGGACCGAGGCCCAGGCTGAGGGAATCGAGGTCGCCCAGGACGGCCACGCCCTGTGTCACGGTCAGGCTGCTGCCCGCCGTCGGCTCGATGGTGGCCGTCACGTCCGGCGCCGTGGCGCGGCCGTAGTTGGCCAGGCTGATGCCGACCGCCGCCGCCTCCCCCTCCTCGAGATCGCCGTCGCCGTCGCCCTGGGCCGTGTCGTCCAGCTCGGTGCGGTACAGGGCAAGCAGCGGCGCCGCGGCCTCGAGGTAGAAGTCGTCCTCTGTGGTGACCTCCGTGCAGGTGATGGACAGCGTGAAGGGCAGAATGGCGTCGTCCGCCACGTCACCCAGCTGCACGAGGTAGGGATCGCCGCCGTCGCTGGTGTTGCCCGCGAGGATGGTGCCGTAGGTGTCCGTGGAGTCGAGCACCGTCACGGCCGGATCGGCGCAGCGCAGGACGGCCCCGGTGTTGCTGGCCCAGAAGGTGCCGTTGTTCTGCAGGGTGATGGTCAGGCGCACGATCTCGCCGCGCTCGGGCACGCCGTTGCCGTTGCCCGCCACCGTACCGTCGGCGACGTCGTCCACGGCCACCAGCGCGGCGGAGAGCAGGGGCTCGCCGCTGGGCGCCAGTACGTCCACCGTGCCGTTGACCGGCGTGGCGTCGCGCGCCGTGACCCGGATCTGGTAGCGTCCCCCGGTCTCGGGATTGGGCGCGAACTCCACCTGCCCGGCCGTGTCGGTGACGCCGCGCAGGTAGTCCTCGTCGCCGCGACGCAGGGTCACCTGGGCCCCGGGGCGCGGCAGCAGGCTGACGCGGTCCGTGATGGTGACCACCAGCGGGCCGCTGCCCGCCACGTGGGTCGGCGGCGTTTCGATGGCCAGCGAGTCCAGAAGGGTCCAGTGCAGCCAGTTGCTGGGGTCGGCCAGAAGCGTATGGGAGGTGTGGGCCCAGCGATAGCCGCCGCCTTCCAGCGTCTCCGGCTCGAAGTTGTTCAGCATGCCCGTGTAGATCTCGCCCAGCCGCAGGTCCGGGTTGCTGGTGAACAGGTCGAAGAAGACGTCCTGGTACAGCGAGCTCACGGTGGGGAAGGTCTCGCGCGTCGAGCCGATGACCGCGAAGGCGCCGCCGCTGTCATGGAAAAGGAAGGACTCCGCGAGGCAGTTGAAATCGAAGGCCGCCGCCGTGCAGTTGACCATGTAGAGCAGGAAGGTCCGGTCGCCGTTGGGCAGGGCATTGATCATGTTCGACGTGATGCTGCCGTTGGCGACGCTCATGGTCTGCCGCATGCCGTGGCCGTGGTGGACGACGATGTTCTGCCCCGCACCCATGGAGTCCAGCGCGGCCTGGACGCTCAGCGGCTCGCAGCCGGGGTAGTCGGCCGTGTTCTCGTAGAGGCGCGTGACGTCCTGGTCGGGCCCCATGTACTTCACGTAGAGCGACTCGCAGTACTCCGCCCCGTCGATGGTGATGTTGGGATTGGTGGGATAGTCCAGGGGGAAGAGCACCTCGCCCAGGAGTAGGACCCGGTTCTGGTAGGGAGCGGCGGTGCCCTGCATGTACGTTTCGCTCTTGGTCAAGATGGCCGCGACCTCGTCCCGCGTGCCGGCGGGCAGGCGGCCGACGATGACCTCGGGCAGGAGGTCCGTCTCGTCGCCCCAGTCGCCGATGGCGGTGTCCGCATCCTCGGCCCAGAAGGCGTTGTGGTTGGCGTTCCAGTCGCCGTCCAGGCAGCCGAAGTAGAGGTCCGAGGGCGACTCGCGCGGATCGAAGAAGATGTCGGTGTAGACCATGCGCGAGGGGATCTGCTCCACATCGGCCACGATGAGCAGGAAGCGCAGCGACCACTTCTCGTAGGCGTCGACGACGAAGTTCCGAACCAGCTCGGCGCGGTCGCTGCCGAAGGGGTAGCGCTGCTCGATCCACTCCAGCGTGCGCACGACCGTCGGCAGGCCGTAGGAGGTCTTCAGATCGGCGTAGCCCGCGCAGAGGTCCGCGAAGGAGTCCACGGTGACGATGACCATTTCCACGGCGCTGCCCTCGATGCTGGGCACCTCGGTGGGGAAGTCGCCGCCGCCGGCCGCCCGCGGCACCGCGGGCGGCAGCGATCCGGGATTGAGCAGGCCCGCGCCGAGGGAGGCGAGGATGCGCTCGTGCAGGGGAAAATCCGGGCGCAGAGGAGTCCGCGCGGTCGCCGGCCCGTCGAAGTCGGTGACCAGGCGCAGGCGCGCGCCGCGCAGGACCAGCAGGCGGCCCGCCTCGGCGCGCAGGGGCGTCAGGGCCAGGGCCTGGAAGCTCCGCCCGTGCAGGTGGCGCGGCGGCGAGAGCTGCAGGGGATAGTCAGCGAACCAGAGGGGCCCTTCGCCGGCGCCACGGACAGCGCTGCCTTCGGAACCGCGCAGGGGCAGACGGCGCGGCGCGCGCGACAGCTCGGCCACCGGCGCCTCATCGACATCCACCAGGCTGGCGGCGACGATGCGCTCGCCCGGCGCCAGGGCCCACCACCAGGTGAGCGTGGGCGCCAGGGCCCGGTCGGCTCCGGGATCGGCCAGGACGTCGGCGAGCCACCGCCCCACGGCGGTCTGCGGATCGCGGGCCTCATCCAGAGGCAGCGCGACCTCGTGGACCGCGGCGCCGGCCGGGAGGGCGGTCGCGAGAAACAGGCTGGCGAGCAGGAGCGGGAACAGGCGCTTCGGGCGTCGGGTGCGTGACATCGATCCGTCCTTCTCAGGATGAGGGGGAAAGAACCACTCCATAACTCTACAGGGGAGTATAATTTTACCATGCCCGGCGGCAGGCCGCCAACGTCCGGTTGCCGCGAGGCCTTTCTTTACGGGGAATTACAGGCCGCGACGTGCCTTTTCCAGGAACTCGCGCTCCTCGCGCGTCAGGGAGCCCAGGCCTTCCCGGTTCACCTTGTCGAGGATCTCGTCCACGCGGCGGCGCAGGGCGCGCTGGCGCTCGATGTCGCGGCGCCGGCGCCGTCCCTCGAGGTCGACGAAGGAGCGCCGGTACCAGCCCGTCTTCATCAGCACGTAGCCCGAGGCGAGGCCGCCGATGTGGGCCAGGTGGGCGATGCTCCCGCCCCCCTGGATGGCGCCGAAGATGTCCAGGGCCGCCACCAGCCAGACGAAGTAGCGCACCTTCATGGGGATGATCAGGAAGGCCAGGATGATGCGGTCCGGGAAGAGGACCCCGTAGGCCGCCAGGACGCCCAGGACCGCGCCGCTGGCGCCCAGGATGAGGGCCTTCCACATGAACAGGCTGCAGAGACCCGCCACCAGGCCCGAGACCAGGTAGAGGCGCAGGAAGGCGCGCCGGCCGATGGTCATCTCGACCTCGCGGCCGAACATCCACAGCACGAACATGTTGAACAGGATGTGGAGAAAGCCCCCGTGCAGGAACATGTAGGTGAAGATCTGCCAGACCATGCCCCGCATGAATCCCGTCGCGGGCTGCAGCGCGAACAGCATCAGGAACGACTGGTAGAAGCGCGTCCGCATGAGGACGAGCTGGACGACGAAGATCAGCCCGTTGATGGCCAGCAGGCGCAGGGTCCAGGGATAGGGGCTGTCGCCGAAGGGCAGGGGATCGCGCCGCCCGCCGCCGTAGTAGCTCACGTGTCGAACCTCGCGCCGAAGGTGATGAGCAGCCCCGAACCGGTGAAGCTGCCGCCCGAGTACTCCAGGGCCCGGTTGACGAACAGGGCCTGGAGGAGCCACCGCTCGCCCAGGCGCCATTCCAGGCCGGCCTCGAGGGTGGCCGTCCAGCGGGAGGCGTGCTCGCCGCCCGCGGACCACCAGAGCCCGTGCTGCCCGAAGCCGCCGGCCACGAACCAGCGACGCGGTCCCCGCTCCAGCAGGTAGCGGCGCAGACTCAGCTCGGCGCCCTCGATATGGCCGACGCCGTCGGCCACGATGCGGTTGTAGCGCACCGCCAGGCCGAAGCGGCGCGCCGCCAGACCCCGGGAGAGCCCGGCCAGGTCCGCGGGCTCGAACAGGCCCTCGGCGCTGGCGCCCCAGGCCGCGTGGCTCGCGTCGTAGAGGTAGAAGGCGTCGCCGCCCAGGCTGTAGGCCATCGCGCCGGCGGCGACGGGCGAGGCGAGGACCGCCGCGACCAGCAGGGCGGCCGCCCTCACGGCCCGCCGCCCCGCCAGAGGAGGGCCAGCCGGTGCTCCGAGCCGGGTCCCTCGCCGCCGTCGAAGGCGGCGCCGTAGTCCAGGCGGAAGGCGCCGAGGCCCAGGCCGAATCCCAGCGAGGGGGTCCAGCGCGCCTCCCCCAGCCCGTGCCGGGCGAGTCCACCGCGCAGAATCAGGCGGCCGGGCCACGCGTCCCACTCGGCGCCGAGGGCGATGCGCTCCCAGGTCGCGAAGCGATGACGCCCCAGGCACTCGGCCGCCACGCGCCAGGGCAGGCGCGCCGCCAGGGCGAGGACCTGGGCCGGCTCGCGGCGCCGGTCCTCGCCGCCCTCCCACCGGAAGCGGTGGTGGAGGTCCTCGGCGACGTAGCCGACCTCCAGGGCCGGGTGCAGGACCACCGCGCGCAGGCCGACGCTCAGGGAGACGGCGCGGCCGACATCGGCGCCGTCGTCGTGGCCGCCGCCGGCGAGGCTGCCGCGCGCCCCCATCGAGAGCCAGCGCATGGGGCTCCAGGCCAGGCCGCCGGCCAGGGTCCATTCGCCCCAGACCGACTCGTCGGCCAGGGTGGCGCCGAGGTACTGGAAGGCGCCGGCCGCGGCGCCCAGGCTCGTGGGCGTCCGCTCGCTCGCCAGGGGCGGACGGTGGCCGGTGCTCCAGCCCAGGACCGTCGAGGAGAGGTAGAGGTCGGGGCCGCCGCCCAGGCGGCGCAGGCTGGCGCCCACCTCCCAGCCGTCCATGCCCACCAGGGAGGCGGGCTGTGTGAACAGGGCCTCCGCGCCCGGCGCCAGCAGGGTGGCCGCGCCGCCCATGGCCAGGTCGCGCGCGCCGTGCTCCCAGAGCCGGAAGCTGCCCCCCAGCGAGCCCGCCCCGGCCGAGGGAGCCAGGAGCGCCAGCAGGCAGGCGGCCGCGAGGATGCGCCTAGTCGCGGACAATGGCGACCACCTTTCGCTCGTAGCGCGCCTCCCCCTGGACGGGATCGATGCGGACATTGACGACATAGAGCCCGTCGAGCAGCTCGCGCCCCCCGTCGTCGCGCAGGTCCCAGTCCGCGGCGAACTCGCGTGGGCCGCCGGCGGCGTCGATGACGCGCACGAGGCCGCCGGTCAGCGTGTAGACGCGCAGGGTGACGGACGCCGCGTCCTCGGCCGTGTTGATCTGGATGGTCTCGCCCGGGCGGCCGCGCAGGCGGCCGGGGATGACCAGGGCCGGCCTGGGCCGGTAGGTGACGCTCAGCGCCGCTGACGGCGGCGAGAGGTTGCCCGTCGCGTCCACGCCGCGCGCCGTCCAGTCGTGCGTGCCCTCGCTGAGGGTGACGTAGGCGCTGAAGACGCCCGAGGGGCTGACGGCCACGGTCTGGCGCTCGACGCCGTCCTCGTAGAGGATGGCGTCGATGCCCGCCTCGGCGCAGGTGCCGGCCAGCTGGGCCACCTGCTGGATGTAGGTGGTGGTGGCCGTCGTCCAGACCGGCGCGGGCGGCGCGACGCCGTCCACGCGGACGGTCAGGCCGAGCACGCTGCCGTGGTCCCGCGTCCAGAGGCCGGCCTCGTCGCGGGCATCGAGGCGGATGCGGTAGGTGCCGTCCACCAGCGTGCTGTCCCCCACCCAGGCGGCCGGCCGCGGCACGAGCGGCACGGCGAAGTCGGTGGAATCCGGCGCGGCGCCGGGCAGGCGCAGGGCGAGGGAGTCGAACTCCCCGCCGGCCTCCCAGGCCACGCGGCAGGAGTCCACGGCCTGGCGGTCCGTGGCGCGCACCAGCAGCGTGTCCGGCAGCGAGTCGGGGTGGAACCAGAAGGTCGTGCCGCCCGCCGCACCGCCGAAGTCCAGAACCGACAGCACCGGCGCCGCCGTGTCGAGGTCGAGGTTGACCAGCGTCGTGTCGGCGGGATTGCCCGCGTCGTCCTCCAGGCGCAGTCGGGCGCGGTAGAGCCCGTCGACGATGGCATCCTCGCCGTCGCGTCCGTCCCAGAGCAGGCGCATGCGCGGCACGCCGCCGGTGAACTGGTAGTACCCGGCGTCGCGCCCGACCAGGGCCACCTCGTCCCAGGTGCCGTCCGCCGGGTCGCGCCGCTCCAGGCGCGCCGTGGCCGTGTCCGTCAGGGTGTCGAAGTCCTCGGAGGTGAAGAAGAGCTGCAGGATCGTGTCGGCCCCGGCCGCCGTCGGCGTGAACCAGGGCGTGGGCTCCATGGCCACGGAGTGGAAGGTGGGGCCGGCGGTGCTGATCTCGAGCTGGATGGCCGGGTCCTGCCAGAGCGTGTCCGCGCCGGCGCGCGCGAAGGCGTGCAGGTAGTAGAAGCCGTCGGCCAGCGGCGCCTCGTACTGGTCGTCGCCGTTCCATCCGCACACGATGGTGAATGTGGTGGCCATGGCTCCGGCGGCGCTGGAGTCCGCCAGGACGACCAGCAGGTCCGCTGGGACCGGCGGGATGTCGGCCGTCGAATAGATGGCAGCATAGACGGAGTCCACCACCGTCTCGCCACCACGGGCGGTGACGGTGATCGGGCACGTGTCCTGACTCCCGTCGCCGTTGGGCGAGAAGGCGCGGTCGTAGGAGAGCTGGAGCTCCAGGGCTCCGGCCGGCGCGGCCACGACGGCCGCGGCGATGGCGAGGATCAGGAGCCTGATGGGCAGTCTGGCCACGTTGCCGTCCCCGTGAAGCAAGGTCTTGATTCCAAAGGCTTTCTAGGCGATCCCCGGGCGGCCTGTCAAGGTGAAAGGATTTCAGCCTCCGTCACATGCATATCACGCAATGCGAATGTGTTGCGCGGCTCGCTAATCAAATTGTAAAGAATCCGTCCGTTCTGCTATAATCGCTTCCAGTTGCTCCTGAACATCTTGAGCCACTACTCCTCGGGGCTCACCGTGCCTCATGGGTCCAGTCCCTGGAGTAACATCACGGGAGGTTGTCAGTTGAAGAAATGGTTACTGACGCCGCTGATTCTCATCTGCCTGATGGCATCAGGCAGCGCCTACGCACAGGTTACCATCCATTATGCCGGCTTCGGGTACGAAGAAGGGGGCTTCGATTACTCGGCGCCTGGTGACACACTCTGGTTCATCGCCGAGGTCACGGGCCTCACGACGGAAGGCGGGCCTATCCCCTTCGATCCGGATATGTACGAGTACACGATGGTCGCCGGGCCCTTCATCTCCAACGGCGAGATCGTCGAGGGCACGCTGACCACCATCGTCTACAACCTCGGCTACTACTGGATCTACCAGGACGGGTCCTTCAACGCGGACTGGGACGAGTACCCCTACGTCAGCGATCCGCCCTCCACCTTCCTGGACGGCGATCTCTGGCTGGCCGGCCCCTTCACGGACTTCATCTTCTATGTGTTCCGCGACTACGGCCTCGGCAACTACGACGGGCACATCCAGCTCAGCGAGGGCATCGCCTTACCCTACCTCGCAGAGCAGGCCTACACCTTCGGCGGTACCCTGCATCCGCCCCACGGCGGCGTCGAACCGCCCCTGGGCTACGAGTTCTACATCGACGGGGAAACCTTCGTGCCCGTTATGGCATCCACCTGGGGCGCGGTCAAGGCCCTCTACTAGCAGGAACAGCGAAGGAGAGACAGCATGAGAAAGGTTTTCTTCATCACGGTGCTCCTCCTCCTGGTTGCCGCCGTGCCGGCCCTGGCCGACTCCTACAACATCCTGAAGGAGGGCTTCAGCTTCTTCGAGGGCAGCACCGTCGGCGCCATCGGCCGGCTCGAGCCCCTGCAGACGCAGAACCCCCCGATCAACTGGGACTTCGACAGCTACGAGGTGACCTGGGCGCTGCTGGACATGACGGTCGTCGCGGAAACTCCCATGGGGCCCTTCATCCAGTACGAGCTGGAAGGCGGCACCGTGGCCCTCTACGAGGACCCGCTCATGGATCTGGACTACGGTGACTACCCCGCCGACGGCATCCCCACGGCGACCAACGGCACCGTGGCCCTGTCCGGAGACGTCGTGTCGGCCATCCTCCTGTTCAGCACCATGACCGAGACGGGCAACTTCGACGGCACCATGTTCTTCACGGGCGGCAGCCGCTACCCCGAGCTGGAGGCCCTGGGCATCGGCCTGTTCGAGTGGCTGATCTTCGACGGCGTCAGCGCCGATGAAGCCGTGGGCGTGCCGCCGGGATACCATTCTCGGTTCGCGGGCCGCTTCTACACGCTGACGACGCCCGTGGACGACACGACCTGGACGAAGGTGCGTTCGCTCTACTAGACGATCGCGCCAAAGTGACACGGGGGCGTGACAATGCTCCCGGCTCGAGATGTTCCTTGCTCTCAGGCAGATGGACGGACTCCCTCGCGCGAGGGAGTCCGTCTCTTTCGTTGAGAAAAATTATGGACCCTGCTATACTGCATTGCGACTCGCAACACAACCAACGCGAGCATCCACTGCGACGGGTGCATCCGGCCAGAGAGGGCGCCCCGGCAGGTGGACTCAACCGGGAGGTCGTCAGTTGAAGAGACTGTTACTGGCACCGCTGCTTCTGTGCGCGCTGCTGCTATGGGCGTCTCCGCTTCTCGCACAGACCGATGACATCTTCATCCACTTCGCGGGCAACGGGCTCGAGGAAGGCGGATTCGACTGGTCCGATCCGGGCGACGAGCTGAACGTCATCGCCATCGTCACCAACGTCGAGTATCCGCCGGAGCTGAGCATCCCCTACAACCCCGACTACGAGTACACGCTGGTCGTGACGGGCCTCATCTCCAACGGCGAGATCGTGGAGAGCGGCGCCTCGACCATCGTCTACAACCTGGGCGGCTTCGCCATCTACGAGGACACGTCGCCCGACGCGTCCTGGGACGAGTACCCCATCGTGGGCACGCCGCCCGCCTCCTTCGCGGACGGCACCGTGTGGCTCAGCGGCCCCTTCACCGACTTCATCATGTGGATCGTGCGCGACTGGGCCATCGGCAACTTCGAGGGTCACATCGACCTGAGCGGCGGCTCGGCGCTCCCCTCCTTCCCCTCCACGGAGGCCTACACCTTCGGCGGCGCCCTGTGGCCGCCGCACAGCCCGACGATTCCGCCCGGCTACGACGTCTCGATCGACGGCGAGGCCTGGGTCATCCCGACACAGGAAACCACCTGGACCAGGGTCAAGGGACTCTACTGACCCGCGCCGAAAGGAGTGACAGCATGAGGAAGACGATCATGGCAGTGCTCCTGCTGGTGCTCGCCCTGCCGGCCGTGGCCCAGGACGAGAGCGCCTACCACTTCCTGCGGGAGGGCTACGGATTCTTCACCGACATCGCCCTGGGCGCCATCGGCAAGCTGGAACCCGTCCAGTCCGAGAATCCGCCTCTCGCCTTCGACTTCGACGCCGTCGAGGTCACCTGGGCCATGCTCGACATGGAGATCGTCTCGGAGTCGACCGTCGGCACCATGACCTTCTGGGAGCTGACCGGCGGCACCGTCGCCATCTACGAGGACCCCGCCTGCGACCTGAACTACGGCGCCTCGCCGGCCGAGGGCCTACCCACGGCCACCAACGGCACGGCGGTCCTCACCGGCCCCATCTTCCACGCCGAGATGTTCTTCAACAACTCGTCGGGGACCGGCAGCATCACGGGCGACATGGACTTCACGGGCGGCACCCGCTTCGCGGAACTCGAGGCCCTGGGGCTCGACGAGGCCGACTGGCACTTCAACGATCCCATGAGCGCCGACGCGTCCGTCCCGGCGGGCTACCACGCGCGCTGGGCCGGCCGCATCACGGGCATCCTCACCATCCCGACGGCGGACTGCACCTGGACCCGCGTGCGGGCGCTCTACTAGCACCGGATCAACGGCGCCGCGCCGGCGATCCGCAAGGAAAAACGGGGTTCCCGCCGGCGGCGGGAGCCCCGTTTCGCCTCATCATCACGACCGCCGCGCCCCGGCGCCCTTCCGCGAGGCGGCGCGGCGCCTGCCAGCGCCGCGTCCCGGCGCGCCGGCCCGATCCTAGCGCGACACGCGCACCACGAGCACGCCGAGGTCCGCGTCCATGTCGCCAGTGAAGCGCAGGGTCACGGATCCGCCGGCCGGCGGCGCGTGCCCGGACTCCACCTCGAAGATCAGGTAGTCCGCGGCTGTCGGGTGGACGACGTCGCCGTGGGCCGGGTCATCGAAGTAGACGGGCAGGACCGCCAGGGCCTCGCCCGGCGCGGCGCCGTAGGGGTAATCCAGGCGCAGGTTGTGGCTCGTGAACCGGTAGGCGGGGCCGAGGTCGTCGGCGAAGCCGTCGTCGTCCAGATCGCGGTCGTCCAGGTAGATGGCGGCGGCCCAGTCCTTGAAGAGCTGGGCGAAGGTCTCGCCCGTGGCCTGGGCCACGTTGGCGGCGCCTGATTCGGGGCCGCCGATCAGGGCGCCGGCCGTGGCGGCGCCGAAGCGGTCGAGCAGGTAGCGGCAGAAGAGGTAGGCCGCGCCGCGCTCGGCCAGGGCGTTGCCCCCCAGGGTGAGGCTGGTGTAGCGCGTGGCGCGCGTGTGCAGGAAGAGCTTCACGCGGCCCACGTTCTGGTCATCGTAACCGCAGAGGTTCTCGGCCAGGTGGCTGAGCCCCTCGTTGAGCCAGAGCTCCTCCTCAGGTGTGGATGGCGTACCCTGTATGATGTGCCGCTGGCCGGCGTTGATCATGTGCTGGAACTCGTGGGCGAGGATGGGCGCCAGGGCGGCGAAGGCGCCGTCCACCGTGTGGGGCACCTGGCTGAACTCGCCCGACGGATCGGGCACGAGGCCGTAGAAGATCTCGGCGTGGTTGCTGACCGGTCCGTAGAAGATGTCCAGATCCGGCGCGTAGAAGTAGCCGCCGATGTAGGCGCCCGGCGGGATGCCGGGGTCGTCGGAGAGGCTGTTGACCACGGGCGTGAGCAGGACGATGACCTTGTCGTTGTCGTCGATGTCCGAGGGAGCGCCGAAGGCCGTGACGTCCGTGAGGTAGTCCTGCTGGTCGAAGCAGTCGCCCAGCGCTTCGATCTTGAGATCGGGCACGTTCCCAACCGGCGTCGTGTCGTCCACGTAGATGATCGTGTTGGCGCCCTCGTAGCGCCTCGTCGCGTCGACCGCCTCGTGGGTGTAGCCGTAGATATCCGCCAGCACGTAGAAGGTGGCGTGCTCGTCGCTGCGCCCGCGCGGCGGCAGGGGCGGCAGGTCTCCGTCGGCGCCGAAGCCCTGGAGGGAGAGCCGCTGGCGGTGGAAGCGGGCGAGGGCGTCCTCGGCCGCCGGCTCGCCGCCGCCCATGGCCAGGGCCTGCATGGCGACGGCCCAGCTCTGGGGATCGTCGGGGCCGTCCTGGTTCAGGCTGTAGGGAATCACCGCGTAGCTCGTGCCGCTGGTTGGCACGCGGAACTCCACGTCCACCGCGCCGTGGACGAAGGGATGGTCCTCCACCTGGCCCAGGGGCTGGGTCACCGAGACCACGAGGGGCGGGCTCGCCGACTGGCTGCCCACCGCCAGGGTCAGGTCGTGGTCCCCCTCCTCGATCTCGGCGGGGACGCGGGCCTTGAGGTGGGTCTCGGTGGCCGTGACGATGGTCATGGCCAGGCCGCCCAGGCGCAGGTCGTTGTAGGCGGGCGTCTCGCAGAAGTTATCGCCGTAGATGTCCAGCAGGTCCAGGTTGTCCACGGGCGTCGTCGGGTTGAAGTAGTCGAGCACCGGCCCGTGATCGGCAACGGCCGCCGCGTCCACCGGATCGAGGCCCGCCGCCGTGGCGGTGAGGAGCTGGGTGCCGTGGGCGCCGCCGAGGGTCCAGGCCACGCGCAGGTTGCCGGCGCCGTCGGCCACGCCGCCGGCGGGGCTGGCGCTGCCGCCGACCGAGGCCGTGAAGGTCACGGCCGGGCCCGTCACCGGATTGCCGTAGGCGTCGTGGACCTGGAGGGTCAGGGAGTCGGCCAGGGTGACGCTCGGCGCGTCCTTCTGGCCCACGCCCCCCACCCAGGCCAGGCTCGCCGGCGGTCCGGCCAGGGCCGTCGCCGTCATGGTCGCCGCCGTCGTGAAGCTCAGCTCTTGCCCGTAGGGCGCCACCGTGAGGGCGCCGGCCACCTCGCCGAGGGTGAGCCGCGATGCCGCGCGCCCCGCCGCGTCGGTGAGGGTGGTCTCGGGCGAGAAGGTGCCCGCGCCCGCCGTCAGGGCGAAGATCACCGCGACGCCCGGCACGACGGCGCCGCCGCCGTCCTCCACCTGGAAGACCAGGGAGTCGGCCAGCGCCGTCGCGACGGTGGCCGACTGGCCGTCGCCCGACACGGCGACCAGGCCGAAGGGCTCGCCCGCGTGAAGGGTGATGGACGGGCTGATGTTCCCGGCGGCGTCGATGGCCTGGATCATGATCTCGTCCAGGTACTCGCCCGCGATCCCGAGGCTGAAGGCGCCGTCGCTCCCGGCGGACTCGCGCACGATGACCATGCCGTCGGCGTCCAGGTTGCGCGCCTCGACGGTGGCGTCGGCCTCCACCGCGCCGGGCTCGCCCGCCACCGTCAGCATGCCGCCGCCGGCGATGGTGATGCTGATGAGGGCGGCCACGGGCTGGGGCGGCGGCGTGATGTCCAGGAGCTGCTCCGTGGAGCAGCCGAGGGCCGCGGCCAGGGCCAGGATGGTCAGAACGCGGGTCAGTCGTCGCACGGTGGCCTCCCTTGCCAGCGTGGGTGGATCCAGGTGGGCCGCCCCGCCAGGACGGTGAGGGCCACCTCGGGTTCGTCGGCGAAGCGCGCGGCCACGGGATCATCGGGAAGCAGGAGGAAGTCCGCGGCCTGTCCGTCCGCCACGCGGCCGCGCTCGTCGCGCCCCGCCAGGCGGGCGGCGTCGCCGGTGACCGCCGCCAGGGCGGCGGCGGGACGGTCCGCGTCCCCGCCGAAGAGCGTCTCGTCACAGGCCGCCCGCAGGGCCGCCCAGAGTCGAGCCGGCATGCCATCGGTTCCGTACGCAAGAGGGAGGCCAGCGCGCCGCAGGGCGCCGGGTCCGTGGAAGCGGGCGCGGTAGCCGGCGCCCAGGCGCTGCTCGTAGAGTCCCCCGGGCCGCCCCCACCGGTCCAGGAAATTAGGCTGGATGCAAGCGGAAACGCCGAGGCGCGACAGGGCAGCCAGCTGCCCCGTGCGGACGATCTCGACGTGCTCCAGACGCGCGCGGCCCGGCGCCGGCGCCGCCCGCTCCAGGCAGCGCAGGGCCTGCGCCACGGCCTCATCGCCGATGGCGTGCAGGGCCACGCGGTGGCCCGCGGCCAGGGCCTCGGCCAGGTCGTGCTCCAGGGCGGCGTCCGTCCAGAGCAGCTCTCCGCGGCCGCCGCCCTCGTAGGCCTCGCCCAGGGCGGCCGTGCGGCCGCCGATGGAGCCGTCCAGGAAGAACTTGCGCCCCAGGGGGCGAGCGGGTCCGCCCGTGTCCGGCGGCAGCTCGGACGGCGGCCCGGCGTGGAAGTAATCCACGCGCAGGGGGAAATCTGCCGGCAGGGCGGCCGCCTTCTCCGGCAGGCGGTGGCTGCCCATGTCGGTGACGGCCGTCAGACCGGCGCGGGCCAGATCGGCGGCGGCTTGCCCCACCGCCTCGCGCTGGGCCGCGGGCTCGGGTTCCAGGATCGGCGCCAGGGCCGCCGCGTCCGCCTCCAGGAGCAGGCCCGTCGCCGCGTCTCCGGCGCGCCCCTGCTCGGCCAGGAGCGCCAGGGCGGGACCGTTGGCAACCGCCGCGTGCCCGCAGACCCGCACGATGCCCGCGGGGCGATCGGGAAAGCGGGCGTCCAGCTCGGCGCGGGTCGGGAAGCGCGGCTCCGCCCAGGCGCTCTCGTCCCAGCCCACGCCCAGGACGGGCCCGTCGGCCGGCGCGTCCTCCTCCAGCCGGCGCCAGAGGTCCCCGCGCTGGGCCGTCCCCGCGAGGTCCACGGCGAGGCGGGCGCGGGCCAGGTGGAACAGGTGCAGGTGGGCGTCGCAGAGTCCGGGCAGGAGACACCAGCCGTCCAGGGGCACGACCGGCGCGTCGGAGCCGGGATCCGCCGTGAATCGGCCCTTGCGCAGCCCCAGGGGCGTGGTGTGGGGGCCGCCACCGGCGCCGTCGTACCAGCGCATCCCCTCCAGGCGGAGGGCCGCGGCGGGCGATCGGGAGAGCAGCGCGACCAGGGGCGCCGGGGACGCGGGCATGGATCCTCCGGGAAGGCTTGCAGGTTTCGTATCTTGAGATTTATAAATCTCTTGCGATGACCAAGCAAGAAGAACCCATCCGCCGCCGCGCCCATCCCCTACGCTGGCTCGTCGCGGGCCTCGTCGCGGCCCTGATCTTCCTCTACGTGGCCATGGAGATGCTCCCGCGCATGGTGGGCGGCCTGCTGGGCCGGGGCGACGCCCTGCCGGGCGGCGAGTGGGGCGACGCGTGGGACGAGCCCCTGATCGTCTGGGACCCGGGGCCGCCCGACACGCCGCCCGCCGAGGAGACTCCCGCGCCGCCCGTTCCCGAGCGCGAGGCGTCGCCCCCCATCGAGGAGGCCGAGACGGGCGAGGCCGCGCCCGCGATCACAGCGGCCGCCGACGCGGGCCGCGAGGCCGGCGGGAGTCCCGCCGCGGCCGGCGAGCCCGGACCGGCCGACGAGGCCGGCCGCCTGGCGAGCGCCGGCAGCGGACAGGCCGCGGGCGAGGGGCGGCGCTCCCCGCGCGTCCTCTTCCAGGAATGGCCGCGCGAGGACGTCCTGGCCGGTCTCGAGCGCCCCCTGCGCTACCGCTTCCGCATACGGGTGGAGGCCGACGGCAGCGTGTCCGACTGGGAGCTGGTGGGAGCCGGCGGCGCGTGCCCGCCCTGCCTCGCCGAGGCCGAGCGCATCGTGGCCTCCCTGCGCTTCGTTCCCGGCACCCTGCACGGGCGGCCCGTGGCCTGCTGGGTCCCCTACGAGATCGCCTTCCATGCGGGAGAGACGCCGTGAAGCATTCCCTGGCGCGCGTGCAGGCGGCCCTGGCTGCCGAGGGTCTGGCCGGCTGGCTGCTCTACGATTTCCGCGGCTCCAATCCCGTGGCCCTCGGGCTGCTCAGTCCCAAGGAGAAACCCCACCTGACGCGCCGCTTCCTCTACTGGATCCCGGCCGCGGGGGAGCCGGTACGCCTGCAGTCGGCCGTGGAGCCCCATCACTTCGCCGACCTGCCCGGCGGTCAGCGCCTCTACCGGAGCTGGCGGGAGCTGGAGGCGGTGATCCAGGAGCAGGTGCCACCGGGCGCCCCCGTGGCCATGGAGTACTCGCCCGGCGGCGCCATTCCCACCATCGCCTGGGTGGACGGCGGGACGCTGGAATGGCTGCGCGACCTGGGCGTCACGCCCGTCTCCTCGGCCGATCTCGTGCAGCGCATCGAGGCGCCCTGGAGCGAGGACGACCTGGCCAGCCACCGGCGCGCCGGGGCCGTGGTGGAGGCCCTGCGCGGCGAGGCCATGGCGCGCCTGCGCGAGGATCTGGCCGCGGGCCGGGAGGCGACGGACATGGCCGTCCAGTCCCGCCTGGCGCGGGACCTGGCCGCGGCGGGCCTGGAGACGGACCATCCCCCCGTCGTCGCCTTCGGACCCGACAGCGGCAATCCCCACCACGCGCCGGACCCCGCGCGGCCGCGGCGCCTGGCGCCCGGCCAGGTGGTGCTGCTCGACTGCTGGGCCCGGGAGCCGGAAGGGGTCTACGCGGACTACACCTGGATGGCCTTCGCGGGTCCGGCGCTGCCGCCCCGCGAGACGCGCGTCTGGGAAGCGGTGCGCGGCGCCCGCGACGCCGCCATCGCCTTCCTGCGCGAGGCCTTCGCCCGCGGCGAGGAGCCCCGCGGGCGCGATGTCGACCGCGCCGCCCGCGACGTCGTGGAGGCTGCCGGCCTGGGCGAGCGCTTCGTCCACCGCCTGGGGCACAGCCTGGGCCGCGAGGTCCACGGCCCCGGCGTCAACCTGGACGACCTCGAGACCCGCGACGAACGCCGCGTCATCGAGGGCGTGGCCTTCTCCATCGAGCCGGGCGTCTACCTGTCCGACTTCGGCATGCGCTCGGAGGTGGACGCGCTGCGGTGGCGGGGCGAGCTGCTGGTCAGCGGCGAGCTGCAGGCTCTGCCGGAGCTGCTGGCTTGAGGGCGGCCGGCCCGGGATTGGGCCGTGGCACCGGCAGCGTGAAGGAGAAGGTCGAGCCCTTCCCCACGCTGCTGCGCACCCAGAGCTTGCCGCCCATGGCCCGCGTGAACTCGCGCGCCAGGGCCAGGCCCAGGCCGGCCCCGCCATGCTCGCGCGTGGCGGAGTGGTCGACCTGGTAGAAGCGGGCGAAGATGCGTTCCTGCTCGTCCTCGGGAATGCCCACGCCCTCGTCGCTGACGTTCACGCGCAGGTAGTCGCAGCAGTCCGTGCGCCGCCGCCCCTGGATGAAACTCCAGTCCAGCCGCACCGGCCGGTCCGCCGCGGAGAAGCGCAGCGCGTTGGCGATCAGATGCTCGAGGATCCGCAGCACCTGGCGGCCGTCGGCGGAGATCCGCAGACGGGGCAAGGGTTCGGTCAGGCGCACGCGGCCGTCGGGATCGATGCGCGGCAGGTGCGCCGCGCGGAAGTCCCGCAGCAGTACGGCGAAGTCGTGCTCGGCGACGTCCAGGGTGATCTCCGCCGAGTCCATGCGCGACAGGACGAGGACCTCGCTGATGAGCCGTTCCAGGCGGAGGGCGGAGTCGTGGATGGCGTCCAGGAACTGCCGGAGATGGGGTCGGTCCTCGAGGTCCGGCTGCTCGCGGGCGAGGCTGGCGAAGCCGATGATGCTGGTCAGCGGCGTCTTGAGCTCATGGCTCACGGTGCTCAGGAAAGTGGACTTGAGGGTCTCCAGCTCGTCCAGCTCGCGCTCCATGAGGGCCAGGCGATGATCCGTGAACAGGCGCTCGGCCAGGAAGGCGGCCTGGCGGCCGCGGTCCGCGAGCCAGTCGTCGGTCAGCGACGGCTCGCTCGACAGGGCCACGAGCAGGGCGCCCAGCAGCTCGCCGCGGCTGTCATGGAAGGGGCGGGCCCGGATCTGCTCGCCGGCGGGGAAGCCCGCCGCCCGGCTCTCCTCCAGGGGTGCCGTCTCCGCGCCGGGCAGGCCCTGCAACTCCTCGATGACGGGATGATCGCCCTCCCACTCGGAAGGACTCACCTCCGGCAGGCTGAAGACGGACCAGGGGCGTGCCAGCGGCGCGCGCAGCACCAGCAGGCCCCGGCCGTCCGGCAGGTCGCGGGCAAGGCAGCGGCCCAGCCATCCGGCCAGGTCGGCGTAGCTGCGCTGGCCCTGCACTTCCCGTAGCCATTCGGCTTCGGCTTGACCGGCGAGGGGCCCCTTGCCGCGCGTCCTGAGCATCGATGACGGCTCCTTGCTTCGCGTCGGTCCTCAATACAGCAAGGCATGTTATTGCAATGACGTCGCTTACAAAACATGCTCTGCTGAAATGAAGAACGCCCTTCTCCCTGCAACTCCTGTTCCAGGAGGGACTCAGGGGGCGGTGCTGCCCGCCCGGCGCGAGGCCCGTATCAGCATGCGCGCGGCGCCGGCGTAGGAGAGCAGCAGGGTGACGGCGAGGGCCGCCACCAGGATGGTGGTGAAGGCCTGGCCCGGCGCAAGCTCCGCGGGCAGGCGACTCAGCCAGAAGAGAAAGACGTTCCCCGAGAGGCTCTCGCTCAGCATCTTCCATTTGCCCAGGCGGTCGGCCGGCAGGGTGAACCCGTGGCGCTGCTGGACGAGCTGGCGCAACCAGGTGATCCCCCACTCGCGCAGCAGCAGCAGTGCGACCAGCAGGGCGATCCAGCCGTCGCGGAGGAACCAGACCAGGGCCAGGAAGATGACGGTGACGAGGATCTTGTCGGCCAGGGGGTCCAGGTGCTCGCCCAGGCGGGTCACCTCGCCGCGTCGGCGGGCCAGCCAGCCGTCGAGGATGTCCAGCAGACTGGCGAAGACGCAGATCAGCACCGGCAGCAGGCGGGGCCCGTTCAAGAGGAAGAGGACCGCCGCCACCAGGGCCAGCACCATGCGCGCCGCGCTGAGGGCGTTGGGCAGGGTGCGGACGCGATGATAGTGTCGATGCCGCGAGGACTTCACGGCGCCACCCTAGCACGGGCGCCGGAACCCCGCAAGGCCCCGGCCCGCGGGGCGGCGCGGGCCGGGCTCGCGGCCTCTCAGCGCCGCGTGTAGACGAAGGTGGTGTCGGCTTGCACGGCCTGGCCCCAGGTGTCGGTGATCGTCACCGCGACGCGGATGGAGTCAGGCGTCGTCGACATCAGGTAGACGGCCGAACCGTCCAGGTCGTCCGCCTGGGCGGGCCAGGTGACCTGGCCGTAGTTGCCCCCCGACACGAAGAGGATGCCGGCGTCCGGCGTGGACCAGTCGTAGTGGTAAAGGAAGGATTCCTGGCTGCTATCCACTTGGATGCGCAGCAGGCGGGGCGGGAAGCCCTGGTCCATGTTCAACAGGACCTCGTCCGCGTAATCCGGATCCCCCCACAGAAGATGGCCGGGCCCGTCCACCTCGATGCCGCTCAGGAGAGCGGGCGGCGGCGTGTCGCCGCAGGACTCGCCGGAGCTGGCTTGCCAGGGCACGAAGCCCACCGCCGCCGACTCCGAGCCGGCCGTGTACTGGATCTGCGCGAGAATGCTCGACTGGCTGACACCCTCGCCCCAGTAGTTGCAGCGGGCGTCGATGGCGGGCCCACCCGGTCCCGCGTAGCCGCCGCCGACGCTGAAGACGTATCCCGACTCGACGAAGCTGTTGTCGTGAAACTCCAGGTAACTGCCGCCGGACAGCACGATGGCCGGTCCCTCGTTGCCCGTGAAGAAGCACTCCTCCTCGATGCGGCCGCGGCAGCGGTAGGCCTCGAGGCCGGAGCCGGAGTTGTCGGTGAAGCTGCAGCTGGTCAGCGACAGCTCGCAGTCGTCCGCGCGCATCCCGGTGCTGCAGGTCGAGAAGGAAGTGGCGTCGGCCGCGATGGCCACGGCGACCGCGTTGACGCCCTTTCCGCAGTGGAGAAAGCTCGCCGCGCTCAGCAGGACGCCCGCCGCGCCCTCCTGGGAGGTCACGTCGAGCCCGGTGGCGGCGTTGCGGATCTCGGCGCTCTCGATCTCCACCACCTCGGCGGACGAGGCGAAGGCGATGCCCTGCCAGTGGTTCGTCGCGGTGCTCCCCTGGTCGTTCGCCTCGAAGACGACCTCCTGGCCCGGCAGCCCGGCCACCGTCAGGCCGCCGCTGATCTCGAGCATCTTGCCGGATTCGCAGAGCACGCGGCAGCCGGCCGGCACCGTCAGGTGCAGGCCCGCCGGGATGGTCACGTCCGCGACCAGCACGTAGGAGGGGGGATCGCCGACGCCGCCCGTCGGCCAGGACACCTCGGCGCCCGCCACATCCCCGTAGTTGCTTTGCGTGAGGGAGCGACCCACGGTGAAGGTCGCCGACAGCGTATCGCTGGCCTCGCCGTCGCTGACGATGCAGGTCACCATCTGCTCGCCGTAGGCCGCCGGCACGTTCCAGGTGGCCGTGCCCGCTTGGTGGTTGAACTGTGAGAAGCTACCGGGCCCGCTCCAGGAATAGGTGAGATCGTCGCCATCGGTGTCGTAGGCGTCGGCATCCAGGCTGGTGCTGGTGCCGGAACCCACGTGGATGCGGTCGCCGGCGAGGCCGAGATCCGTGAAGATCGGCGCGTGATTGATGATCTCGACGCTGCTGGGATCGCTGGCGCAGCCCGCCAGCAAGGCGAGCAGCACGGCGGCGGCCAGGGGGGCGAGACACCGAATGGACTTGTCAGCGCTGCTGCGGCTTCTCATACTTTCCTCCGTTCCGGGGCACCCGGAAGCATAGTGCCTCGCCGCTTCGGCCACAATCGCAAACGAGGTCCGCCATGAACCGCCGTTTCGCGCTCCTGATCCTGCTGCTGGTCCTCCTGCCCACCCTCGCCGGCGCCGAGCGGCGGCCGGACCTGGTCATCGTCCACACCAACGACCTGCACGCCCATTATCGCAGCTTCCCGGCCCGGGACGGCGCGCTGCGCGGCGGCGTGGCGCGGATCGCAACGCGGATCGAGGCCCTGCGCGCGGAGCACGGCGAGCGGCTTCTCTACCTGGACGCGGGCGACCTCTTCGTGGGCACGCCCTTCTACCACTTCTACCGCGGCTCGCTGGGCATGGCCGTCCTGACGGCCATGGGCTGCGATGCCATGGCCCTGGGCAACCACGAACTGGACGACGGCCCGGTCAGCTTCCTGCGGGCCGCCGTGGGCCGGCCCTTCGCCGTCCTCTGCGCCAACCTGGACTGGGCCGACGGCACGCCCCTGCTGCCCGCCGACGCCCGCCTGAGCGCCGGCGGCCTCGACATCGCGGTGGTCGGCCTCGTCACCGACGAGCTGCCCGAGCTGGTGCCCTGCGTGGCCCGGGGGGAGCTGGTGGTGGCGGCGCCGGCGACCGCCCTGCGGCGCTGGCTGGCGGCGGACCGGCCGGCGGCGGACCTGACCATCGCCCTCAGCCATTGCGGACTGGGCCAGGACCGCGAGACGGCCGCCGCGGTGGGCGCGCCGCCGCTCTTCATCGGCGGGCACAGCCACAGCTTCGTCGAAGCGGGCGAGCGGGTGGGCGCCGTGACCATCTGCCAGGCCGGCGCCAGCGGCTACGTGCTGGGCGTCATCGAGTGCTTCCGCCTTCCCGACGGCGGCTGGGACTTCGCGCCACGCCTGGAGCCGGTGACGGCCGACTGGCCGGAGGATCCGGTCGTGGCGTCCCTCGTCGCGGAGGCCGGGCGCCTGGTGGACCGGGAGATGGAGATCGCCCTGGCCGACCTGCCCGAGGCCTTCCCGGCCCTGGACAAGGACTCCCGGCCCGATCCCCTGGGCATCCTGGTGGCCGATCTCATGCGCCGCCGCGGCGGCGCCGATCTGGGCCTGCAGAACATCGGCGGCTACCGGGGCCACCTGCCGGCCGGCACCGTCACCCGCGGGCGGCTCTTCGAGCTGCTGCCCTTCGACAACCTTCTCCTGCGCCTTGACCTGCGGGGCGCGGACCTGCAAGCCCTCTTCGATCACCTGGCCGCCAACCACGCGGGCGGCCGCTTCGGCCAGATCGCCGGCGGCAGCTACCGCATCGCGGACGGGCGCGCCGAGGACGTCCGCGTGGGCGGCGCGTCGCTGGACCCGGCGGCCAGCTACACCCTCGTCACCGCCGACTTCCTCTACAAGGGCGGCGACGGCTACGGCTTCCTCCAGGCGGCGACCCGCGTGGACACCGTGCCCGGCCTGGCGCGCGATCTCCTGGAAGCCCGCCTGCGCGAGAGCCCGCCGCCGCGCCCCGGCGATTTCGCTCCCAACTTCCTCGTCGCCGACTGAAGCCGGCGGATACGAAAAGAGCGCGGGCAGGCGCCCGCGCTCCCGAGTCATCCGATGCCCGGCCGGGGGCCCTATTTCAGCATGACCATCTTCCGCGAGATCGCGTGCTCGCCCATGGTCACCCGCGCCAGGTAGACGCCGCTGGCGACGGGGCGGCCCGTCTCGTCGCGCCCGTCCCAGACGAAGATCTGCGCAGTGTCCGGCGGCAGCTCGCCCAGGAAGAGGGTGCGCACGAGGCGCCCTCGCACGTCGTGCACCCGCAGGGCGACGGGCAGCGGGTCGCCGCCGGCCGGCGTCGCGAAGCGGATGCGCGTGCTGGGATTGAAGGGATTGGGGAAGTTGGGCCAGAGCCGCCCGGCGCCGGGTGCGCCCGCGACGGGCACGGCCGTGATCTGCGTCTCGCGCGTGAAGACGCCGGTCCGCGCGGCGTTGGCCCGGAACATCTTCCACTGGGCCATGCCGTTGCGGTAGCGGTCCGCCAGGTCCCAGACGTAGACGAAGGCGTCCCAGCCCAGCAGGCCGATGTCGATGGTGTAGTCGCCGTCCAGGTCGCAGATGGTCGGCGTGGCGCGCACCTCGGCCTGGGTGAGGATGGGGAAGCCCGGCAGCACCTGGCCCTGGATGTCCCAGGCGTAGATGTAGCCCCGCTCGGTGCCCAGCATGATGTCCAGGGACTGGTCGTCGTTGAGGTCCACCACCACCGGGCTCGACTCGCTGCTGTCGTCCAGGTGGACAGGCCAGCCGGGCAGCGGATTGCCCTGGTTGTCCAGCACGGTCACGTAGGAGTTCGTATAGGCCTGCACGCCCGCGGCGACGATCTCCATCTGCCCGTCGTCCTCGAAGTCGCACAGAGCGGGGCTGGGCGCCAGGCCCGCAGCGTTGCTGCGCAGGAAGACGGGGAAGCCGGGCACCGGCGTGGCGTCGTTGCGCAGGGCGTACAGGGAGTCGTTCTCGCAGAGCACGACGATCTCGTTGACGCCGTCGTCGTCCAGGTCGCCCAGCGAGGGGCTGGCGTAGGTGTCATTGCTCAGCTGCAGAGGCCAGCCGGCCAGCGGCGTGCCGTCGTGGTTCCACGCGAAGATCTTGTGGGGAGCGGAGCTGCCCACGACGATCTCCAGCTCGGGGTCCTCGTCGAGCTGGCCCAGGGCCGGGCTGGAGCGCACCCAGGAGCCCAGGCCGTCGAAGAAGACGCCGTCGGTGGACGCGTTGCCGTCGCCGTCCACGACCTCCGTGCCGTCGTGGTTCCAGGCGTAGAGCTTGCCGTTCAGGCTCGCGGCGAAGATCTCCACGCAGCCGTCGTTGTCCACGTCGGCGGCCGCCGGCGTGGCCCAGCACCAGTAGGGCAGGCTCTTGGGCCAGCCGGGCAGCATCTGGCCGTTCGCGTCCAGGACGCAGAGGCGTACCGGCGCCTTGGAGGTGGTGATGATCTCCAGGCCGGGAGTCAGGGTGTCCACCTGGGCCAGGGCGATGCTGGCGACGATGTCCGTCACCTCGCCCGTCAGGACGCCATAGGTGCCGCTGTTGCCGTCGCCGTCGAGCACCTCCACGCCGTCGTGGTGCCAGGCGTAGAGGAAGTAGCTGGCGGCCACGACCTCCTCGTCGCCGTCACCGTCGATGTCGCCCACGGCCAGGCTGCTGGCGCCGCCGAGGTCCGTGGCCAGGGGCCAGCCGTCCAGCATGGCGGGATTGGTGGATACCTGGAACTCCTCGCTCGGCGCGCTGCGGAAGCCCGTGGAATCCAAGCTCTCGACCACGAAGTAGTAGGTCGTGCTCTCCTGGAGCTCCTCGTTGCGGAAGTAGGCGTAGGACGTGGGCTCGGTGGAGGCCAGCGTGTAGGGCCCGCCCGCCTGGAGACTCCGGAAGACCAGGTAGCCGTCCGGCGCGCCCGCGGGGATCTCCCAGGTCATGTCGATGACCGTGCTGGCGAAGCCCGGATCCAGGACGATGTCCTCCGGCGGCTGCGGTCGGCGCACGATCAGCGTGTCGAAGACGCTCTCGCCCAGGGGGCCCGTCAGCCCGAGGAGAAAGCGGTTGGGAATCCCGACATCGGTCTCGAGGACATCGATGCCGTCCGAGGCGCCGCGCTCGAGCAAGCCGAGGATGGGCAGGCCCACCTCGCCGCCGAGGACCTGGGCATCCGGATCCAGGGCCGTCAGATCGGCCGTCCAGCCCACCAGGGGCGTGCTGCCGTAGTTCTTCCACTCCGGCAGGATGGTGTAGGTCTCGCCCGCGTCGGGCTCGCCGTCACCGTCGCCGGTCGCGTCGTCGATGGTGTAGCTGAACAGCCGCGGCACCGGCGCGTGCAGGTCGACATCGAGGCGGTCGGCCTGGCTGCCGCCGGTGTAGCCGAGCGCGAAGTCCAGGAGGGCGCTCTCGCCGTCCACCAGGGCGAAGGGCGCCTTCAGCAGGAAGACGCCGCCGAGCTCGAGGCTGTCGCCCGGCGCCAGGGTCTCGCCGGTGACGACCTGGTTCTCCACCAGATACAGCTCGCCGCCGGGCAGGGACAGGTCGATGATCAGATCGGCCGCCTCCGCGTCGCCGCGGTTGTGCACCGTGAAGGCCAGGCGCACGGTCTCGCCCGCGTCGAGCAGGGAGTCGCTGTTGCCCGCCACCAGGGTCTGCTGCCCGGCGCCGTTCCAGCTCGGATCGTCCACGACCCGCAGGGCGTCCACCGCGAGGCGCGGCCCGACGCCGGCCGCCACCGCCACCTCACCGTGGAAGGGCAGGCGGTTGTTGCCCGTCACGGTGACCGTGATGTCGCCGAGGGACTCGGCGCGGAAGGGCAGGGCGACGTAGCCGGCGGCGTCCGTGACGCCCTGGGAGCGGTCCTCGCCGGCCTTGGCGGCCACGGCCAGGGCGCCGGGCACCGCCCTGCCCAGACTGCTCACCACGAGGTGGAGCGTGTCGTCGTCCAGGGTGTAGGGCTGCGTCAGCGCCGCCGTCAGCGGCGTGAGCGTATCGAGCCAGATGTCGATGCTGGGATCGCCGATGAGCACGTAGCAGAGCTGCGTCCAGCGGTGGCTGCCCTCGACGGAGGCGAGGACGGACCACTTGTTGTGGCTGAAGGTGAAGCAGGCGCCCACCGTCGAGGTGTCGGCGAAGAGCTCGCTGAAGTAGGCGTTCTGGTAGTAGACGCTCGTGTTGGGGAAGGCCTCGCGGGCCGTCCCGATGCTCGTGATGCCGCCGCCCTCGGGCGCCAGGAGGAAGGCCTCGCCGAGGCAGTTGTAGTCGATCGCGCAGGACGTGCAGTTGAGCGAGTAGAGGCTGAAGAGGTGGTCCAGCCCGTTGGTCATGGCCATCGCCTGGGAGGAGACGATGTTCCCCGAACCGCAGGACATGGTGTAGCGGTACCCGTGCCCGACGTGGAGCAGCAGGTGGGCCCGCGTCTCCATGTCCGCGTAGACGTCCTCGACGATCTCCGGCAGGGTCCCGGGGTAGAGCCAGTAGGTCTCGTACCACCGCAGGGCTTCGATGTGCCCCGGCAGGTAGTTGTCGTAGACGATCTCGCAGTAGTCGGCGCCGTTGCGCGTGATGTCGTCGTCGGGCATGCCGATGTGATAGTCCGGCGGGAAGAGCACCTCGCCCATGAAGGCCATCTGCCGCACGTAGCTCGTGTCCGGCGCCTCGGTGTAGGCGATGATCTTGTCGACCAGCAGCTGCGCGTCGCCGTCGCTGCGGATCGGCAGGCGCCCGAGATGGACGTCGGCGATGAAGTCCAGCTCGTCGCCGGGCGTGCCGGCGAAGGTGGCCTCGCCGAAGTACTGGTCGCCGTCGGCGTTCCAGTCGCCGTCGAGCTGGGCGTAATAGAGATCGCTGGGGATCAGCTCGGGCGGATCCTCGAAGTAGGAGAGCACGTAGCGCACGGGGATGATGCCCGCGTCGCCGGCCAGCAGCACGTACTGGATCCCCCACTTGGCCAGGGCGTCCTGCAGAAAGGTGCGGATGGTCTCCTGCAGGTCGGCGCCCTGCGGGTAACGGGCGCGGATCCAGTCCAGGTCGCGCACCACCGTCGTCACGCCGCGCTGCGTCTTGTGCTCGGCCAGGGTCTCGAGGATCGCGGCGTGCTCGGGCGCGCAGATGATGACCATGTCCACGCCGCTGCCCTCCAGGCTGGGCTCGCCGCGCGGTGCGAACAGGCCCCGGTCGTCGCTGCGCGGCGCGGAGGCCGGCGCGCAGGCGGCGAGGGCGCCGGGGTTGGCCACGCGCCGGAGCGCGCGCGCCGCCACGGCCGCCCGGACCGCATCGCGCTGGCGCAAGGGCTGCACGATGCCGGGATCCGGCTCGGTCTCCACCGCCACCCGGCAGGAGCGCAGGCGGATCAGGCGGGCCCCGTCCGCGTCCTCCTCGTAGAGGAAGGGCGCCAGGACGATCTCGGCCGTGGTCAGCCCCCGCTCGGCGAAGGTGGCCGTGTGGAACAGGTGCGCCGCTGGAAAGCACCCGGCGGCCGCGTCGCCGCAGGCGAAGGGGCGGCCCGTGTTGTCGGCCGCGCCGGCGAAGGCGGGCAGCGGCCCGCTCAGGCGCAGCGTGTCGGAGACGACCGCCTCGAGCCATGCCGCGGCGATCCGCTCGCCGGCGGGAACGAGCAGGCTGACCGATCGCAGGGGCAGCTCGGGGCGGCTGGTGGTCTCGGTCCGCCAGGGCTCGCCGGCGACCAGGCGCGCCAGGGCGGCGGCGTCGTCGACAGCGCGCAGCGCCGCGTCAGCCTGCCAGGTCGTGTTGACCGCGGCGACGGCGGGGATGGATGCGAGAAGGAGAGAAACGGCGAGCAGGGGGATGAGCAGGCGAAGGTGCGAGCGCATGCATGCCTCCTGAGAGAGGACGTCCTCCCCCGAACCGACCGGGAGAGGCGTTTACCGCGGAAACGGCCCCAATTATACCATGCCCCGCGGGGCCGGGCAATCGGACCCGGAGACGGCGCGGCCGCCCCCCCTGCGCGGGAGGGCGGCCGGCTTCGTGACGTGTCCGATCGCGGCGCGTCGGGTCTAGAAATCCGTGCCGCTCGTGAAGCGAAAATCCCGCACGCGCAGAGGCGGCAGCACGGCGTCGCCCAGCGCCTCGGGTTCGCCCAGTGCCTCCACCTGGTTGAAGAGGTGCAGCAGGCTCTGGTTGAAGCGGAAGTTCTTCACCGGCCCCACGACCTGGCCGTTCTCGACGAGGAAGGTGCCGTCGCGTGTCATGCCGGTGACCACCATCTGCATGGGATCCACCACGTTCAGGTACCAGAGCCGCGTGACCAGGAGACCGCGCTCGAGGCCGCCCACGAGGTCCGCCAGATCGCCTTCGCCTCCGTCAAGGACGGGGAAGCGCGGGAAGGCGCCCCAGCTGTTGGGCTGGGGCAGGCCGTGCCCCGTGGGCGCCTGGCCGGTCAGCCGCGCGCTCAGGCGGTCGTGGAGGAAGGAGGTGAGGACGCCGTCCGCCACCAGGGGCAGGGCCGCGGTGTCCACGCCCTCGCCGTCGAAGGTGGTGCCGAAGAGGTCCGGATGCGCCGGGTCCTCCCGCAGCGTGACGTTCTCGCCGAAGACCCGCTGCCCCAGCTTGTCGAACAGCGGGCTGCGCTTCTCGGCCACGGCGAGACCGTTGAAGCCCAAGTAGTGCAGGAAGAAGAGCAGCTCGCGCACGGCCTCGGGCTCCAGCACCACCGTGTAGGGTTTGGGGTCGATCTGGCGCGGCTCGCGGCTCTCCAGAGCCCGCCGGCAGGCGTCCTCGGCGACCTTCACGGGATCGATGTCGCCCGCCCGCCGCGCGAGGGCGCGGCTGCGGCCTGCGCCCTCGCCCTTCTGCGCGCTGACCTCGAAGACGGCCCGCGTCTTCTTCGCGAAGCGGTACAGGCCGCGGGTGTTGGCCACCGCGAAGGGCTCGATCTCGCCGTAGTCGGCGATGGTGCCCTCGCTCGTCAGGGCGATGCCCCCTGCCTCGAGGCCCTCGCGGGCGGCCGTCTCGACGGCGGCCGCCACCCAGGCGGCGCGCTCGGCCGGGCTGACGGCCGCCGTCGCCTCGTCCCAGGCGGCGTCCTCGCGCCGCTCCCCGCCGTCGGCCATGTCCAGCACGCGGTCGCTCTCGGCCTGGATGGCCGCCAGCGCCTCGGCCTCGCGCACGCAGCGCTCCAGGCTCCCGGGCGAGAAGTCGTTGGTGGAGGCCAGGCCCTGGCGGCGGCCCTGGCGCACGCGCACGCGGAGCTGGTAGCGCTCCTCGGCGACGTTCTGGGTGATGCGGTTCTCGCCGAAGCGCGTCAGGTTCTCGTGGCCGCCGCCGAGCACCACCTCGGTCTCGTCGGCGTTGCTGGCCGCGAAGACGCGGTCGCGGATGATGCCGAACTCCTTCTCGCCGATCATTGGCTCACCCCCACTCGGATCTTGCGGAAGCGCGCGGGCGCCGAGCCGTGCGTCATGCGGGCGATCTGCCCCGGCTCCCCCTTGCCGCAGTTCATGACCCCGAAGGGCCGCCACCATGTCTCGCTGCAGACGGCATCGCAGGCGCCCCAGAAATCCGGCGTCCGGCTCTGATAGTTGCAGTCGCGCAGCATGCGCGTCTTCTTGCCGCCCTTGATCTCCCAGCCGATCTCCGTCGAGAACTGGAAGTTGAGCCGCATCTGGTCGATGCTCCAGCTGCGGTTCGTCTCCATCCAGATGCCGTCCTCGGTGTCGGCGATGAGGTCGTCCAGGTCCCAGTCGCCCGGCGCCAAGCCGAGGTTGGGCATGCGGATGATGGGGATGCGGTTCCAGCCCTCGGCGCGGTTGCAGCCGCGGCTGCGCGGGTTCCCCTCGACGTGGGCCAGCTCGCGGCTGGTCAGGTAGCCGGAGAAGATACCGTCCTTGACCACGTGCCACTTCTGGGCGGCGACGCCCTCGTCGTCCCAGCCGCGGGAGGCCAGGCCCCGCGGCAGCGTGTTGTCCGCCACGATGTTCACCTGGTCGGAGCCGTAGCGGAAGCCGCCCAGCTTCTCGGTGGTCAGGAAGCTGCGCCCGGCGAAGTTGGCCTCCATGCCCAGGACGCGATCTAGCTCGCTGGGGTGGCCGCAGGACTCGTGCACCTGCAGGGCGAGCTGCGACCAGTCGAGGATGATGTCCCTCTCCCCCGCGGGGCAGGGATCGGCGCTCAGCAGGGCCACGGCCTCGCCGGCGATGCGTTCGGCGTTCGGCTCGAGCCCGTACTCGTCCAGGACCTCGTAGCCGGCGCTCAGGTG
This sequence comes from Candidatus Krumholzibacteriota bacterium, assembly GCA_016933175.1. Classification (GTDB taxonomy): domain Bacteria; phylum Krumholzibacteriota; class Krumholzibacteriia; order JACNKJ01; family JACNKJ01; genus JAFGBK01. Next base: position 52,466 of record JAFGBK010000107.1, read on the forward strand.
CATGCCGCCGGCCGAGTCGGGAAAGCTGCGGCGCTGGATGGAGCCGCCGTCGGTGGCCGTGACGGCGTAGCCGCCGCCGCTGGCCATGAGGTCCTGCTCCAGAACCGCCCCGTCCGTGGAGACGAAGAGAATCTTCTGGCTGTCGAAGTACATCTGGGCCTGGGCCACCTTGATGCGCTCGTCGACGTGCAGCGACTCCTCCAGCTTGTAGAGCCGGTCGAGCTTCGTCTCGAGCGGCACGGTGAAGGGATCCACCTCGCGCGGCGTGGTGTAGCCGGCCTTCTCGGCGGGCTCGACCGCGAGCTGCACGGGCTCCCTCATCACGCGCGCGCTGGCCTCGGCGATCTCGACGGCGCGGGCGGCCGCGGCGTTCAGGCTCCCGGCGTCCAGGCGGTCCGTGCTGGCGAAGCCCCAGGCGCCGCCCTTGAGCACGCGAACGCCGACGCCCTGGGTCTCCCGGCTCTCGGCGACGGCCAGGGCGCCGTTCTTGACCATCAGCTCCTCGGCGCGGGCCTGGACCCAGCGGGCGTCCGCGTACTCGGCGCCGCGGCTGCGGGCGGTGTCCACCGCCTCCAGAACACGATTCTTCATGCTTTCCCCCTTCGGGCCCGCGGGCCCGGCTTGCCATGTCCTTCGCGCCCGGGGGCGCGGCGCCAGTTTGCTTCATCGGCCGGCGAATGTCCAGGGAAGGGGTCTAGAAGCGCCGCCGCGGCCGCTCCACCGGACGGCGGAGCTCGCGCAGGCGACGGCGGCCGCGCACGAGCAGGAACGCGGAGACCGCGGCCAGGACGGCGGCGGCCAGGAGGCCGCCGCGGTTGGCGCTCAGGAAGCCGCCGGGCAGCCAGAGGCGCAGCTCCTCGTCGTTGCGCCGGTAGCGGCCGCCGTCCATCCAGAGGGACAGGTGCTCGGTCTCGATGCGGTACTCGCCGCGCAGCCGGTACTCGCCCAGGCTGGCGGCGAGGACCTCGCCGCCGTGGTGCACGCGCGGCTCCCCTTCCGGCTCGATGGCCTGGAACAGGTTCTGGGCGGGATGATGCAGCATCGAGATGCCGCTGGCCGCCAGGCGCCGGCCGCCGTCCCACTCCACGCGGAGGCCCGCCGGATACAGCCAGTGCTCCTCGCCCAGCCGCTCGGCAGGCGCGTCCGCCTCGAGGGTGCGGATGCGGTGCCAGCCGTACTTGACCGAGACGAGCAGGCCGGGCCGCGCCAGCCAGGCCTCCACGCGGCCCAGGGCCTGGCGGCGGGCGGCCGTCACGGCCCGCTCGGCGGCGAAGTAGAGGCCGGCGAAGTCGACGCCCTCCTTGAGCTCCTCCAGGGACCAGCCGCCCGCGCCTCCCACCGCCTCGGCCAGCCGCGCGGCGGGATCCCCGGCGGCCCCGCAGCCGGGCCGGCCGAGCTCGGCCAGGAGCATTCCCTCCAGGATGCCCTCCAGCAGGAGCTGGACCGGGCCCAGGCGCCCCGCCCGCAGGCTGTCGGTGCAGGCGGGCAGGTCGAGTGCCGCCAGGCCCAGGCGCTCGTGGAGGCAGACGCCGCGCTCGCGGCGCTCCCGGTCCCAGGCCGGCACGGCCTCGTCCTCCTCGAGGCGCAGGCGCCGGGCCGCGGCCCAGCGCCGCGGCGCCTCGCCTGCCGCCTCGCCGCCTGCCGCGGCTTCGGCCCAGCGCGCCAGGTACTCCCACTCGAGGAAGCGCAGGGCCAGGTTCCGCGCCGAGGCGGGCGGCGCCACGGCCTCGCCGGGAGCGGCCCAGTCGACCAGGATGTCGCCGAGTCCGCCGGGAGGCGGCGATGCGGCCGGCGGGGAGTCCGGCGGCGCGCTCCGGCCGGCGCAGGGCGCCGCCAGGACCAGGGCGGCCAGGGCCAGGTAGGCCGGGACGGCCGCGGCGCGGCGCGGCGTCAGCACGCCTCCCGCTCCCGGCCGGAGACGATCTGCCAGTACCAGTCGAGGACGCGGGCGAGCGCTTCCAGGGCCTCCTCCGGCTCGCGGATCCGCGCCTCCCAGGCGGGCCGCCCGCCGGTCTGCAGGCGGAAGAGGTCCCGGTGCAGGGAGACGACGGCGAGGACCCGCTCGCCGAGCATGTACACGCGCCGCAGAGGATCGCCCTCGATGCGGACGGCGGGATCGATCTGGCGGAGCTGGATGTCCAGGCGCCTGAGCAGCGCCGCCACCACCGGCTCCATCTCGGGCGCCGGCCCCGATGCGGGAATCGGACTCATGGGGGCGGGCTCGCGGCGCGAGCCGCCAGCGCGCCCTGGGGCACGCGGCGCAGGGCCTCCAGGTAGCCCCGGAAGAGGCGGCGGGTCGCCGCGTCGCAGCCGGGGGCGGGCCAGTGGGGCCGCGCGGGATCCACGAGCTGGCCGCGGGTCAGGCGCCCCCAGATGCCCATGATCCGCCGTTGGGGCGGCGGCGGCCGGTCCAGGCCCACCAGGAAGAGGGGATCGTCGGCGAGCGCGCGAGGATCGCGGCAGGCCTCTTCGCGGACGGGATCCTGGAGATAGAGCCACAGGCCGCGGCGCCCCGCCGGTGGCGCCGCCTCGATGCGCCAGCGCAGTCCCTGGCGCGGGCTCCACGCGGCCGTGCGGCTGCGTGGCAGGAGCGTCAGGCCCGGACGGGGTTCGAGGCAGGCGGGCGCCTCGCCGCCATCCAGGACCACGCCGAGATCGCAGGGGCCGGCGCCCAGGAGGCGGGCGGCCAGGGGCAGGCACGCATCGGGCAGCACTGCCAGGACCGCCTCGCCCTCCTCGCTGGCGACCAGGGCCAGGTTGAGGGCCAGGGGCAGGATCCAGGGAGAGCCGGCCGTTCCGGAGACGAGCACCTCGTGGAAGGAGAGGGGCCTGGGGGCACGGTCGGGATCCACGGACAGGCGCGAGCCGCTCAGGAAGTGGTGCCGGATGCTGCGGATGTGGTTCCGGCGGCCGGGGCCCTGGACAACGGCCATGACCGACTCCTAGCTGACGACGAGCAGGGAGTTCTCCAGCCCCATCTCGGTGACCACCGAGTCGTGCTGCTCGGGATCAGTGACCCAGCGGCCGTCGAGGATGTAGCGATACTCGTAGTTGCCGGACGGCAGGGCCAGGACCACCTCCCAGCGGCCCGGCTGGCCCGCCACGGGTTCCAGGGGGATGCCGCCGGGATTCCAGTTGTTGAAGCTGCCCGTCAGGTAGACCTCGCGCGCCTCGGAGGCCTCGACGCTGAAGCGGATGCCGCCCTCGCAGGGCTGCGGTCCGAAGAGCCGCTCCGCCACCTCCTCCGTGCGCTCGATGATCAGCTCGGCCAGGCGGCTCCACAGCTCCTCGGCCAGCTGCTCGAAGTCCAGCTTGACGAGCCCGGCCTTGGTCAGGCGCAGGACGGGCACGCCGGCCGCCGCAGCCATCTTCACGCGCACGCTGGCGCGGATCTTGGTCTCCAGGAGGTGAATGCGGTCGTGGGCGGCGAGCTTCCGGTAGAGCTCGCGGCTGAAGAGGGTGCGCCGGCTGAACTGGTTGGCGGCCACGAAGCAGGGCGGGCGCCGGTCCATCTCCTCCTCGAGGACTTCCAGGGTCTCGAGGATCTTGCCCAGTCCGTGAAGCGTGAAGGTGGAGCTGTCGACGGGCACCAGCAGCGCGTCGGCGGCCACGAGGGCGTTGAAGGTGAGCAGGCCCACCGAGGGCGGCGTGTCCACGACGATCCAGTCGTAGGCCTCGCCGTGGCGCAGGAGGGCGGAGATGAGGCGGCTCTCCCGCCCGGGCTGGCGCGCCAGCTCCTGTTCGGCGGCCGAGAGGATGATGCCGCTGGGAACGAGGTCCAGGTTGCGCTCGATGCGCACGGCGATGTCCGCGAAGGGCGCGGCGGGATCCTGAAGGAGATCGTAGGCGCCCAGGTCGCGGTCCTCGGCCGAAACGCCGAGCCCGAGGGACGCGTGGCCCTGCGGGTCGAGATCCACGAGCAGCACACGGAAGCCTTCCTTGGCCCAGGCCGCCGCGAGGTGGATCGCCAACGTGGTCTTGCCGCAGCCGCCCTTCTGGTTCACTACCGCCAGGACCTTCATCTCCCACCTCCTGAACGGGTCCGCGCTAGCGCCCGGGGCATCGGCTGCGGCGACGCCGGGGCCGCGCCCCGCCAGCCGCATGGTCCCCCAGAGATCGGAAGAGCGTCAAGGATTATTCAGGTGGATTGGGCGTCGCTCATCCGGAACGGCGCACCATGAGCAGGGACACGGCCGCGCCGAGAATCGCGCCCATGAAGACCTCGCTCCAGGTGTGGCCCAGCAGCTCGCGCGTGCGCTCGCGCGGGAAGTGCCGGTGGTCGATGAGCTCGTCGATGATCTCGTTGAGCACGCGGGCCTGCTTGCCCACCTCCTGCCTGAGACCCGTCGCCTCGAGCACGAAGTAGAGGCCGAAGACGAAACAGATGGCGAACAGCGGCGAGGCCAGCCCCTCGGCCCGGCAGGCTCCCACCGCCAGCGCGCTGACCGTGGCCGTGTGGCTGCTGGGCATGCCGCCCGTCTCGAAGAGGCGGTAGAGCTTGAGGCGCCGCTCGCGCAGGCTCTCGACCACCACCTTGTAGAGCTGCGCGGCCATGGCGCTGATCACGGCGGCCCAGAGGATGGGGTGGATCATGGCGACTCCTCGACGCCGCGTCCCCTGAGGCGGCGCGTGATATCGAACCAGCCTACCACGGCGAAGAGAAGAAGCAAGGGCTCGATCTCCCAGCGGAAGCGGCTGCGCACGAAGTACGCCCCGTAGAGCAGCGTGTACTCGGCCAGGAGGAAGTAGACGGGGAAGAGCCGCCGCCAGCGCCGCCGCCAGAAGAGGGCGCCGGCCGCCGCGAAGGGCAGGAGGAAGCCGTAGAGGGCCTGGTAGGCGCGACTCCAGGCGCCGGGATAGCCGAAGCGCGCCACATCCTGGCACCACCAGAAGTAGTAGACCTTCTTGAAAAAGAGCGCGAGGTAGCGCCCCGGCTCCTCGCGGACGTAGGACAGGGCGCGCCCGTAGAACCAGTACTCCAGGCGCGGCTCGGGCAGCCGCCGCAGGGCCTCCGGATCGACCACCTGCCAGAAGGTGTCCTCCCGCAGGTCGCCCCAGGTGTAGCCACCGGCCAGGGGATTGTTGCCCACGAGGAAGTTGAAGCCGCCATTGGTGCTGGTCAGCAGGATGTCCCGGTGCACGACGGCGTTGCGGATCACCCACGGACTCCACACCACGCCCAGGGTCAGCAGGTAGACGAGGGTGCGCCGCCACCGCCCGGGATCGGGATTGCGCCAGAGGCGGAAGAGGAACAGGACGCCCAGGAGGGCCAGAGGCGGCGAGGTGAGGATGGCCAGGGCGTGGACGGCGCCGGTGAGAAGGCCCAGGCGCAGCGAGGGCAGCTCGCGGAAGCGGTCCATGAGCCCCATGAGCGCCAGCACGAAGCTCATGATGAAGGTGGTCGAGAAGATGGACAGGCAGTAGACCACGAAGACCGGGTAGGCCAGTACGGCGAGGAAGGTCCAGCGCATGACGCGGCGCCCGAACCAGCGTCCCGCCAGGTCGGCGGCCAGGACGGCGTTGAGCAGTGAGGCCGCGACCTGCAGGACGCGCAGCCCGGCGACCCAGTGGGGCGTGGCCATCTTGAACAGGGCCATCAGAATCGGGTACAGGGGCGGGATGAAGCTGCGCACGGGCACGTCGGAGAAGTAGAAGGGCATCCAGTAGCCGCGGCCCGCCGCGAGGTTGTCGGAGATGACCCCCGATTCGAAGCCGTGGACGGGCAGCTTGTCGCCGAGGATCGCCCAGGCGGCCGCGCGCAGCAGCAGGCCGGCGGCCAGCCCGATCCAGACAAGGCGCGGGCCGAGGTCGCGCCAGCCGGCGGGTCTGATGCGCGGCAGATCCTTCATGTGCCTGCGAGGATGCGGCGCAGCGCCGCCTCGGCCTCGGCCGGTGTGGCCACGGGCGTGAGGACGTCGCGCCGCCGGTCGTCGATGGCCGTGCCAGCCAGCCGCTCGCTCCAGCCGCCGAGGCCCGTCACGGCCAGCACCGGCTTGCCGTAGCTCCAGGCGTAGGCGATCTCCGTGAGGGTCCCGGCCCGGCCGCCGATGGCCACCACGGCGTCGCCGGCCAGCGCCGTCAGGCTGTTGCGCGTCCAGCCCATGCCCGTGGGCACCAGGAAGTGGCAGTAGGGATTGCCGGCGCTGTCGTCGGCCGTGGGCAGGATGCCCAGCACGAGGCCGCCCGCCTCGCGGCAGCCGCGGCTGGCGGCCTCCATGACACCCTGCCGGCCGCCGGAGACCAGGGCCCAGCCGGCGCCGCCGATGCGCCGGCCCAGCTCCTCGGCGAAGACCAGGGCCGCCGGCCCCGCGTCCGCGTCGCCGATGATGGCCACCTGCTTCTGCCGCACGCCGTCTCCTTCCGTCAGGCCGGACGCGGCCGCACCCCCAGGCCGGGGCCGGCCGGCGGGCGCAGGCCCTCCGGCGCGTCGCGCATGCCCTCGTAGGGATCGCGGTCCACGAGGAGGAAGCCATCCAGGTCCGCCCAGCGCGCCAGGGACAGCAGCTGCGCCCCCTGGCTGATGCCCAGCCCGCTCTCGATCATGCAGCCGATCATCAGGTCCAGGCCGCCCTCGCGCGCCTTCTCGGCCACGGCCAGGCTGCGCGCGATGCCGCCGTGCTTGGCGATCTTCAGGTTCACGCCGTCGGCGTACTCGCCGAAGATGTCCACGTCGTGGGGCTCGCGCACGCTCTCGTCGAGGACCACGGGCAGCGGCGCCCGCCCCGCGATGGCGCGGTAGCCGGCCAGGTCGCGTCCGGCCAGGGGCTGCTCGACGAACTCCACGCCCGCCATGGCGAGGCGCTCCATCTTGGCCAGGGCCTCGCGCGCCGTCCAGGCTCCGTTGGCGTCCACGCGGATCGCGACCTCTCCGCCCAGCTCGCGGACCACGCGCTCGACGACCGCCAGGTCCCCCTCGCCGCCGGCCTTGAGCTTGAGGATGCGCCGGCCCGCGGCCGCGGCCGCGGCGGCGCGCTCGACCATGGCGTCCGGCGCGGCGATGGCGATGGTGAAGGAGGTGGCGACGGGCGCCGCCTCGTCCAGGCCCAGCAGGCGCCAGACGGGCTCGCCGCGCCGGCGTCCCAGCAGATCCCAGAGAGCCCCGTCCAGGGCGGCCTTGGCGGCGGGATTGCGGCCCAGGGCGGCGTCGGCGGCGTCCAGGACGGCGTGGACGTCCTCCACGTCCAGGGCGGACAGGTCGATCTCGGGCAGCTCGCGCGCCAGGTGGTCCAGGGCGGCGCGGGCTGTGGCGCGCGTCTCGCCGTAGTAGGCCGAGGGATGGGCCTCCCCCTCGCCGGCCAGGCCGCCGGCCTCCAGGCGCAGCACGATGTTCTCGAAGACGCTGCCGCCGCCCCGCGCGATGACGAAGGGATGGGTGGTGACCAGATCCAGGTCCCGGACGGAGAACCTCATGCCCCACCTTCCCGCACATCCGCGAGGGCGTCAAGGGCCGCCGCCAGGGGCTCGGCGCCGAAGCGCAGGGGATCGGCGACGGGAAGTCCGATCTCGTAAGCAGCGTTCTTGCAGGCAGTCAGTGCCGTTTCTTCATCCAGCTTCTCGGTTCTCAGGGCCATGCCCACCACCGGCGCGGGATGCAGCCAGGCGGCGGCGGCCTCGATCCAGCGGCGCTGCTCGTCGGGCCCGGGCAGGGGCCAGGCATCCGTGTGGCTGGTCACCGCCCGGCCGGCCTCGTGGCACAGGAGCACCGCGTCGGGCCAGGCGCCGTGGAGCAGGCCCAGGGTCACTCCCGAGAAGGCGGGGTGGACCAGACTCCCCTGCCCCTCCACGACGATCCATTCGGCGGCGGGCTGCTCGGCGTCGACTCGCGCGATCTCGGCCTGGACGGCGCCGGCCACGAAGTCCGCCGGCAGGGCGTCCACGCAGATGCCCCCGCCGGCCAGGAGGACGCCCGTCTGCCCCGTGGCCACGAAGTGTGCCCGGCGGCCGCGCGCGGCCAGGGCCCGGACCAGGAGCAGGCTCGCCGTCATCTTGCCCACGTTGCAGTCGGTGCCCACGGTGAGCAGGACGCGGGCGCGCCGCGCGGGATGGGGATGCGCGATGTCCAGGCGCCGCGGCGGGCGGCGCAGATCCCAGAGGCGACAGCCGCGGGCCGCGGCCGCCGCCGCCCAGCGGGGCTCGTCGCCCAGGAAGCGGTGCAGGCCGCTGGCCACGTTCAGCCCCGCCGCCAGGGCCTCGTCCAGGAAGGGCTCGAACTCCGGCGGCAGGGCGCCGCCGGCCGGGGAGATGCCCACCAGGAGCGCGTCGGGCGCCAGGGGCAGGGCCTCCGCCACGCTCGCGACGATGGGCGTGGCGCCGCCGAAACCCAGCGCCTCGCCGCAGGCGCGGCCGGCCAGCTCGGGTTCGATGACGGCCGCGGCCCGCTCGGGCTGGAAGCGCAGCACCCCCACGGCCGTCTTGGCGTGGCCGCGGGCCAGCCAGCCGTGCGTGAGCAGGAGGAGGCGGCCGAAGCCATCGCTCACGGCGCGATCTCCCGGCGGAAGTAGCTCCAGTTCCCGAACTCGTCGCAGGCCCGCAGCTCGAGGACGCCGCCCGTGGACGCGGCGAGGCGCAGGTCCAGCGCCAGCTCCGGGCGGTCCATGAGGCCGTCGGCGCCGGCCAGGGGCAGCCACTGCTCCCCGTCCGCGCGATGCTCCAGCCGCGCCACGATGCCGCCCCCCGCGTCGCGGACCTTGCCGCGCAGGCGCAGGCGGCCGTCCTTCTCGCGGTCCACGTCCAGATCGAAGGCCGGCGCGCTGCTGTCCAGGCGCAGCGGCTCGCTGACGGCCGCCATGCGGCGGATCTCGCCCGGCACGTTGACCAGGGCGTCGTCCACGGTGACGCGCAGGCGGTAGCGGCCGTCGGGCAGGCCCCGCGTGTCCCAGGTCCAGCGGCTGGCCTGCCAGCCCTCGGCCAGGACCTGCCAGGCGTCCTCGCCCTCCCGGCGCAGCTCGATGCGTGCCTGGAGCTGGTCGCCGTCGGGATCCACCCAGTCCCAGCTCACCTGGCGCAGGCCCGCCAGATGGCGGGCCGCCGTCTCGTCGGCGGGCAGGGGGCCGTTCTTGTCCTGGTACTGGACCCGCACGCCGCGCTCGAGCACCTGCGTGACGGGCCGACCCATGAGATCGATGCCCTCGTCGAAGGGTCCCTCGGCGGGGCGCAGCACGCTGAGGTTGCCCAGCAGCGGCGAGCGGTTCAGCGGCAGGAAGCTGGCCGTGAAGCGGCCCAGGCGCGGCGTGGCGTCGCCGCGGCCCGACAGGGTCGCCCGCCACTGGAAGTAGCGCGCGGCGGGCAGGTCCATGCGGAAGGCGCCGTCCTCGCGGCGGCAGGGAGCCCATTCCGTCCAGCCGGGCCCTGGCTCGGCGCCCTGTCCGGCCCGCGCTTCCACGGTCACGGCGCAGCCTTGCGGGATGTCGCCCTCCACGCGGACGGCGCCGGCATGGGCGCGGCTGGTCAGGTCGAGCACCTCGCTGGTCAGGGTGCCCTCGCGGGCGCGGCCGGCGATGCGCAGGAGACGCGCCGGCTTGGACTGGAGCAGCCACAGGGCCTCGCCGTCCCAATGCAGGTCGCTGTAGAAGACGGGCGGATCGGCGCCCAGGACCTCGCCGCGGTACAGGTCCGTGAGCAGGTCCAGCTCGGCGGGATCGCCCGTGGCCACCCAGACGCCCGACGGCGCCCGCACGAGATCGCCCAGGTAGCCGGAGTCCGAGCTGAGCATCTTCTCCAGGCGCCCCTCCGCGTCGAGGCGGTAGACGGCCCCGCAGTTCTCCGTGCACTCGCCGCCGCGGGCGACGGCCAGGGTGAGGGTTCCGTCCAGCGCGGGCAGGATGCCCTGGATCTCCTCGGCGTCGAAGTCGGCCAGGAGCACGTGGCGTCCCTCCTCGGGAAGGCGGTAGAGCAGGCCCTTGCCGCTGGTGCCGGCCAGCAGCCGGCCCTCGGCGTCCACGGCCAGGCTGAGGACGTTCTGGTCCGGCAGGTCGGCGAAGCGGTCCGTGACGCCGCGGGCCAGGTCGTGGCGGTAGATCCAGCCGTCGCCGCCCGTGCCGATCCAGAGCACGCCGCCCTTGACCAGGAGGCTCCAGACGAAGGCCTCGCCCGTGTCCAGCAGGGGCGTGACGCCGGCCTCCGTCACCTCCCAGATCTCCCCGCCGGGTCCGGCGGCCGCCACCCAGCGGCCGGGGCCCACCGCGGCCACGGCGCTGAAGAAGCGGTCCTCGGAGGCGCGGAGGAGGCGGTGGCGGCCGCTCGCCTTCTCGAAGAGGATGAGCTTGTTGGGTCCGCCGCTGGCGGCGACGAGCAGTCGCTCGCCGTCATCGGCCATGCCGGAGAAGACGGGCGCCTCGTCGGCCAGCTTCTCCTCCCAGTGCGGGCCGAGGTGCCAGGTGCCGTCGTCCTGCAGGACCAGGTCCCGGAAGGAGAAGGCCGAGTAGTCCTCCAGGCGGGCGTAGGTGTAGTGCTCGGTCTCCACGGCCCCGGCGGCGGTCGCCAGGAGCAGGACCAGGGCGGCGAGCAGCGGTCGGGTCGTCATGGCGCGCTCCTCCGGGGCGTTTCGAGAACAATGACGGGCAGGGCGAGGTGGCCGCGCGCCTCGCCGTCGGCGACGCGGGTCTCGCGACGGACCAGGCGGCGGGGCGCGCCCTGGCCCTCGGTGCCGGCGGCCGGCGGCAGCAGGCGCTCCCAGGCGGCGGGCAGGCGAAGCTCCCGGCCGCCCAGGACGCGGTCGCGCCCCGGCGTCTCCAGCCAGAGGACCCAGCGGTCGCGGCGCTCGAGGTGCGCGAGGACGTCCAGGAGTCGCTCGTGCCCGTCGAAGCGGTAGAGCTCGGGCTGGCGCTTGGCGTTCCAGATGTCGAAGTCGCGGCCGCCGGCCAGGTGCAGGTGGTAGTCGCCGGCCGGCAGGCCGCGGCTGGGCAGGCGCCAGGCGAGGTTGGCGATCTCGTCGCGGTGGCGCAGGCGGACGCGCAGGGTCCAGTCCTCGCCCATGCGCACGGCGTCGCGGTCCAGGGTCAGGCTCTCGAGGATCACCGGCGCGCCGCCGGGGTCCCAGCGCACGGTGAGGGCCAGCGAATCCAGGGGCAGGGATCCGGCGGGGTTGCGCTGGAGCAGGTCCACCACGTCCTCCAGCCACAGGGCCGGCGCCGTGAGCACCTCCTCGCCGGCGAGGCCGTCTTCCACGAGAACGGCCTCGCGACCAGTCGGATGCAGGCGCAGGGACAGCTCCACGCGGCCCTCCTGGCTAGTGCCGAGGGCGCCGCGCAGCCAGCCCTGAACGGCCAGGCGCGAGACCAGGGCCGTGAGCCAGCGGTGCCGCACCATGGCGAAGCGCGCCGTGCGCGGCTCCCCGGCGCCCTCCAGCCGCACGGTCAGGGGCAGCAGGTCCGGCGCGCGGCCCAGGCGCCCGTAGAGGCCGGCCCGCTCGTCGCGGAGCCAGGTGCCCAGCGGCCGGGTCACGGTGGCCAGCTTGAACGACGAGCTCAGGCTGGGAACGATCCCGTGGACCCGCGCGGCGGCCAGGGGCAGCTCCGTGGGCCCCTCTTCCAGGAAGGGATGCCCCATGGCCCAGACCTCGCCGCCGGCCACGTGGCTCACGGTGCCGAAGGCGGCCGCGCTCACGGGGCCGCGGAGCAGTTCGATGGCGACGGCCGCGCCGGGGCGCAGCGCCTCTCCGGCATCCGCGCCGCCGCCCGCGCTTCCCACTCCTCCGGCGTCCGCCGCGCCACCTCCCGTGACGCCCATGGGCATCAGGCTCAGGCCGCGCGGCTGCAGGTCCCGTTCCAGACGCGCGAGGGCGGCGGGATCGAGTCCCCCGACGGCCAGCGGCAGGCCGGGCGCCGGCGCCGCGGCGCGCTCCCCTTCGCCGAGGAGGAAGGCCGGACGGTCGAGCCCGCCGGGTCCCTCGGCGCGGCCGCCCGCGCCCCCCACCGCCAGGAGGGCGGCGGCGGGCGTAAGAAGGGCCATGGGCTCCCGGGCAAAGCCGAAGGTGAAGGCGAGGGCCCCGGCGAAGCGTCCGTCCACGTAGACGGGGCTGCCGCTCATGCCCTGGCTGATGCCGGCGCGCTCGAGCTCGTCGCCGCCGCCGCGCACCATGATCAGGTCGTAGGTCTCGTAGCCGGGCAGGCGGTCGATGATCGTCACGGGGAAGGCGGCGATGCTGTCGCCGCGAAACACCGTGTAGCCGGTGCCCGCGACGCCGGGCCGGAGGGCGTCGAGGGGAAAGACGGCCGCCGGCTCGGCGGTGGCCGCGCCGGGCAGCAGGACGAGCAGGCCCAGCAGGGCGATCGATCGAAGCATGGTCCTTCCTCGGGTCAGGTGGAGCGGCGGCCGAGCGGGTCTCGTCAATCTAGGCGGCCCGGCGCGGGGGGTCAAGGAGACCTAGAAGAGCCACGCGGCGGCGCCGGCCGCCGCCAGCAGGGGACCCGGCGCTAGACCCAGCGCCAGCAGCAGTCCGCCCAGGGCGAGCAGCAGCGCCGCGGCCCCCGCCGGGCGCGTCAGGGTCGGCGGCGTCTCCCAGGCGCCGCGGAACAGAACCTCGGCCGCCACGCGCAGGTAGGCGAAGGCGGCCAGCAGTGTGGCGGCCAGCACCAGGGCGGCGATCCACTCCATGCCGGCGCGCGACGCCGCGGCGGCCAGCAGCGCCCGGGCCTGGAAACCGGCCGTGGGCGGCAGTCCGGCCAGGGCCAGCAGGCACAGGACCAGGCCCGCGGACGGCAGGGGATAGCGCCGGCCCAGACCCGCCAGGTCGAAGAGCATGGGATCCGCCGCGCCCGCCAAGCCGGACAGGGCCGCCCAGGCGCCCAGGTGGGCCAGGGCCGATACCGCCAGGGCGAAGAGCAGCGCGCGGAGGGCCTCGGGGCCGCCGGCCAGGGGCGCGGCCAGCAGCAGCGCCGCGTGGAAGGCGACCGAGAGGGCCAGCAGCCGCCTGAGGCGCGTCTGGGCCAGGAGCAGCAGGCCGCCGGCCAGGGCGCCCGCGGCGGCCAGCGCTGCCAGGGCGGGACGCCAGTGCGCGGGCTCCGGGGCACAGCCGGCGAGCAGGAGACGGGTCAGGGCGCCCAGGGCCGCGGCCGTCAGTCCCCCCGCCAGCAGGGCGGCCGCGGCCGGCGCGGCCCGCTCGGTCCGCACTGCGCCCGCGAGCTGGAAGGGCACCATGCCGGTCTCGGCCGCCAGGGCCGCGACCACCAGCCAGAAGCCAGCGCGTGTCAGCGCGGCGGCCGGATGCGCGACGGCTTCCGGCCGCGCCACGGCGCCGAGGTACACGGTCCCGCCGCCCAGTGCGTGGAGCGCCAGTCCCGCCGCCATGACTGCGCCCGTCGCCAGGGTGGGCAGGTGGCGGCGCCACGCGCCGTGGCAGCGAGCCGGCGGTCCGGCACCGATCAGGGTGTGCGCGGCCAGCTGCAGGGCGAGAAGCAGGATCCAGCCCTGGGCCGCCGCGGCGGCCAGGAGCAGGCTCGCCGTGGCGACGAGGATCAGGACGGCCGGCGCCGCGCCCGCGGCCTCCCGCGGCGCGTCGGCGCCCGCGGCATCGCCGCGCGGACCGAGTCGGAACACGAGCCGCGCGCCCGCGGCGACGAACAGGATCAGAACCTGGAGCATGCGCCCCAGGGGATCGCCGACCAGCAGGCCGCCGAGGCCCGCGCGGGGCGGGCCCGCCGGCTGCGCCAGCACCAGGACGAGGGCGCCGGCCAGGGCCGCCCAGACGACCACCGCCGCAGATGCGCCGGGAATCGCGGTGCGGCGGCGGATCCCCAGCAGCGCGGCGAGTCCCGCGCCGGCCAGGAGGACCAGGACGGGTGCCAGCAGGGCGGCGGTGGCGTCGGGCGCGGTCACGGCGCCGCCTCCCGGCTTCCCTCGGCGCCGCGTTCGCGGGCGAGGTCCTCGGCAAGGGGCGCGAGGGCCGTCTCAGCCCGTCGCGGGAGCGCGGCGGTGAAGACCGCGGCCGCGAGGATCAGGACCGCCGCCGCCAGGGCCGGGCGCGCCGTCCCGCAGGCCGCGGGGAGCGGCGCTCCCGCCGCGACGCGCCAGCCGCCGGCGAGCCGGCCCGGCCAGACCGCGGCCGCGCCCGCCGCCGCCAGCCAGCCGAGGGCCGCC